>NZ_JBHZPG010000031.1:0-66113 GCF_042788005.1 Peribacillus sp. YIM B13472 | reverse complement strand
TCGCGGGGTGGAGCAGTCCGGTAGCTCGTCGGGCTCATAACCCGAAGGTCGCAGGTTCAAATCCTGTCCCCGCAATCATGAAAAAAACGAAACTTAGGTTTCGTTTTTTTTGTTTTATCCGAAATGCGAATAATTATGTTTCTAACTTATTTGTTTCTTCTTTTGAAACAAGGTAAACTACATATAGAATGGTTTTTGTTCCATAATATTGCGTTTATGGTTCTCGACATGAACTTTAGGACGTTTTCCTAATAATGATAAAGGTGATTGATATATGCATCAGGTTGAATGGATTTCTCAGAATGAGGAAGAAACAGCGCGATTTGCGCATGAATTGGCACAAAAGCTTTCAAGTGGCGATGTGCTGGCTTTAGAAGGTGACTTGGGTGCTGGGAAGACGGCATTCACAAAAGGGCTGGCTAAAGGATTAGGTGTTACCAGAATGGTGAATAGCCCTACCTTTACGATAATAAAGGAATACATGGGTCGATTGCCTTTATATCATATGGATGTATATCGGGTAAGTGAATCGGAAGAAGATTTAGGCTTTGAAGAATATTTTGATGGTGATGGTGTGACTGTCGTTGAATGGGCCCATTTAATAAAGGATCACCTTCCAGAGGAAATCTTGACCATTTATATTTATCGTCTGAGCGATACAAGCCGGCGTTTTGTTCTGGAAGCCAAAGGCGAACGATATGTAAAGTTATGTAAGGAGATTATTTGATGAAGGTTTTAGCTATAGATACATCGAATTTCACATTAGGGGTGGCCCTGGTAAACGGGAGTCAAGTAATTGGTGAGTATACGACGAACCTAAAGAAAAATCATTCGGTGCGGGTTATGCCAGCAATTGAAACACTGCTGAGGGATTGTGATACTAAACCGAAGGATCTGACTAAGATAGTGGTCGCTCAAGGCCCAGGATCCTATACAGGCGTCAGGATTGGAGTGACGATTGCAAAAAGCTTGGCCTGGACACTTCAGATTCCGTTATCGGGTGTTTCCAGTTTAGAGGTTTTAGCAGCTAATGGACGTTATTTTAACGGGTTGATCTCTCCATTGTTCGATGCAAGAAGAGGGCAGATTTATACTGGATTATATGAAATGGAAAATAACTCTTTAAAGACTGTCATTGAAGATTGTAATATTCTATCCTCTGAGTGGGCGAATCAATTGAAGGAATTAAATCGTCCTGTTTTATTCGTTGGTCAAGATGTGGACATCCACCGGGATGCAATTACGGAAGCGTTAGGTGATTTAGCTGTATTTGCTCCGGTACAGTCATATAACTCAAGACCAAGCGAACTGGCCTTCATTGGTCTTGATAAGACTGAAGTCGATGTTCACCAGTTTGTACCGAATTATATCCGCATGGCTGAAGCAGAAGCTAAGTGGCTTGAACAACAGGGGAAATAAACAAGGAAAGCGACCGATTATTATGAGTAAAACATTGACGTTCCGAAAGATGAATACGGAAGATATCGACCAAGTGCTTAATGTGGAAAAGCAGTCCTTTACTTTGCCTTGGAGCCGGGAAGCTTTTTTTAATGAACTGAATCATAATCAATATGCTGTATACATGGTGATAGAGGATGAAGGGAAAATTGCCGGTTATTGCGGTGCGTGGATCGTCATTGATGAATCGCACATTACCAATATAGCGATATTACCAGAATACCGAGGGCAAAAGCTTGGGGAAGCTTTGCTCAGGAAGATGATTGAAATCTCCATTTCGATGGGTGTGGTGAGGATGACGCTTGAGGTCCGTGTCAGTAATACAGTAGCCATTTCGCTTTATGAAAAACTAGGTTTCCAAAAGGGTGGAATCCGAAAAAATTATTATACAGACAATCAAGAAGATGCTTATGTTATGTGGGTGAATTTTTCATGAAAAAAGATCAATTTATATTAGGAATTGAAACGAGCTGCGATGAAACTGCGGCAGCTGTCATAAAAAATGGAACAGAGATACTGAGTAATGTCGTGGCTTCACAAATCGAAAGCCATAAACGTTTTGGCGGTGTCGTCCCGGAAATAGCTTCCCGTCATCATGTAGAACAAATTACGATCGTTCTTGAAGAAGCACTGCTTCAGGCAGGTGTGACTTATGAAGACTTGGATGCCATTGCCGTTACAGAAGGTCCCGGACTTGTAGGGGCACTATTAATAGGCGTGAATGCGGCGAAGGCTGTAGCTTTCGCACATGGAATACCGATTGTCGGTACGCATCATATCGCGGGTCATATCTATGCAAATCGGCTTATTCAGGAGATCGAATATCCTGCGCTTTCTTTAGTCGTTTCGGGAGGCCATACGGAATTGGTGCTTTTAGAAGAACCGGGTTCTTTCAAGGTGATAGGGGAGACGCGGGATGATGCAGCAGGTGAGGCGTATGATAAAGTGGCCCGAACCTTGGGACTCCCTTATCCTGGCGGCCCTCATATCGATAGGCTGGCACAAGAAGGCTCACCAACTTTGAAACTGCCTCGGGCATGGTTGGATGGCAGCTATGACTTTTCTTTCAGCGGGTTGAAATCAGCGGTAATCAACACTTTGCATAATGCTGAACAGCGCGGGGAAAAAATTGAACCTAAAGATTTAGCGGCAAGTTTCCAAGCAAGCGTGATAGAAGTGCTCGTAATGAAAGCTGTAAAGGCTGCAAAGGAATATAATGTGAAGCAGGTATTGCTTGCTGGAGGAGTTGCGGCAAATAAAGGACTAAGGGAAGCATTAACGGAAGCTTTTAAGGACTTACCTATGGATATATCCATTCCGCCCCTATATCTTTGTACGGACAATGCCGCCATGATCGGTGCTGCTGGCAGTGTCATGTTTGAAAAGGGAAAACGATCTGGTTTGGATTTGAACGGAAATCCTGGATTGGATATCGAAGCATTTTAATTGACGAGAAGACAGGATCCCTCACTTTGGCATCCTGTCTTTTTATCATGTTTATAAAAAAATAGAATATTCTGTGGATAAAGTTTTTTTGATAATCACACTGCATGTGTATAAAGCGGTGTTTTTTGTGGATAAGTGGATATGTTTCTGTGGATAATGTGTATAACCTAAATTAATGGCTAGTGAACGGCAAGTGGTTTGTTAATAATTTTGTGGATAACTTTCGAGCGACGTTTTGATTGGAAAAGAAAAAGACCGAGTCAATTGACTCGGTCTTTTGTCATTCTTCCAGTTCAGTCCATTCTTCGAGAAGCTGGTCCAAACTTTCCTGTGCATGATCAAGCTTTGCTTGGACCTCCATTACTTTTTCATGGTCCTGAAAAACACTTGGATCACAAAGAAGATCATTATATTCGTTTATTTCGGTTTCAAGAAGCTCCATGGCTGCCTCGATTTCCTCAATGCGCCGTTTTCGCTGGCGTTCAGCTTTTTTTGCTTCTTTATCAATTTTATAATTTGTTTTTTCTACAGCTGCATCTAAAGTTTTAGCCTGTTCCTGCTGTTCAAGTGCTTGGATTTCCGCCTGCTCCTGTTTCTTCTCTAAATAGTAATCATAATCACCGAGGAATTCTTCGTTGCCGTCCTTGGAGAGCTCTATCACTTTCGTTGCTATTCGATTTATGAAATAACGGTCATGTGAAACGAAAAGAATGGTTCCCGGATAATCGATCAATGCGTTTTCAAGCACTAATTTACTATCGAGGTCCAAATGGTTCGTTGGTTCATCAAGAATTAAAAAATTCCCTTTTTGCATCATCATTTTGGCTAGAGCAAGCCGGGCCTTTTCGCCCCCGCTTAGTGTGGAAACGGTTTTCAAAACATCGTCCCCGCTAAATAGGAAATTACCGAGTACGGTGCGAATGTCCTTTTCCGGTTTAAGCGGATAGTCGTCCCATAATTCATTGAGTACGCGTTTATTAGAAACAAGGTTAGCCTGTTCTTGATCGTAGTAGCTAACTTCTACGTTCGTTCCAAAACGGAAACCCCCAGAAAGTGCAGGCAGCTTAGAAATGATCGTTTTCAATAAAGTTGATTTTCCAACTCCATTTGGGCCAACAAGTGCTATGCTCTCACCTTTAGTCATCCGGGAATTTATATTCTTTGATACCGTTTCCCCTTCATATCCAATAGCCAAGTCCTGGAGGTGAAGTACTTCATTTCCGCTTTGCCTTTCAATCTGGAAAGAAAAATTCGCGGATTTTTCATCACCTTGCGGCTTGTCCAATACATCCATCTTTTCGAGCTGTTTGCGTCTGCTTTGTGCTCTTTTCGTGGTGGAAGCCCTGGTGATATTACGTTGGACAAAGTCGCGAAGCTTTTCAATTTCCCCTTGTTGCTTCTCGAACAGTTTCATGTCCCGCTCATAATCTTCCGCTTTTACCTCTAGGTAAGAACTATAATTACCATGGTATTTTTTCATGTTATTCCGAGAAATCTCATATACGAGGTTTACTACCTTATCTAAAAAATAACGGTCATGGGAAACAATAAGGACAGCTCCCTGGTAGCTTTGTAAATATTGTTCAAGCCAAGAAAGGGTTTCGATATCCAAATGGTTCGTCGGCTCATCCAGAATCAATATATCCGGTTTCCTTAAAAGCAGTTTCCCTAATGCAAGCCGTGTTTTTTGCCCACCGCTTAAAGTGGAAATTGGGGTAGAATAGTCAAAGTCAGCAAACTGAAGTCCATGCAATACGGAACGGATATCCGCTTCATATTGATAAC
This sequence comes from Peribacillus sp. YIM B13472, assembly GCF_042788005.1. Taxonomy (NCBI): domain Bacteria; kingdom Bacillati; phylum Bacillota; class Bacilli; order Caryophanales; family Bacillaceae; genus Peribacillus; species Peribacillus sp. YIM B13472. Next base: position 61,424 of record NZ_JBHZPG010000031.1, on the reverse strand, counting down.
CGCCCTTCTCTTTGAATGCCACCATCAAAGTGTCGTATTCATTCAGCACTTTTTGGTAAATTGTTTCGTTTTCAAAGATGTCAGGTCTGGCCATATCAGCCTCAAGGCGACGCAGTTCCTTTTCTTGCTCTATAAGGTCCGTGAATACAGTCAGCATTTCATCCCAAATGGTCAGTTCGGATTCCAATCCCGTATCCTGGGCCATATAGCCGATGGTGACGCCTTTTGGTTTGATTATTTCACCGCCATCATGGGAAAGCTGCCCGGCTATGATTTTAAGCAGAGTGGATTTACCGGCGCCATTTCGGCCGACAAGTGCAATTCGATCTTTATTTTGAACTTCGAGCTTCATATTTGATAAAATAAGTTCAGCTCCATAATATTTCGATAGTTGATTGATTTGTAATAAAATCATAGATTTCACCTCAATTGATTATTGTTAGTGTAACGTATTTTGGTTATTATCGGCAACAGCTTGGTTCCAAGCTTAAACAAAAGCTGTTACATAAAGTGGAATAATAGTGTATGATTTAGGAGGGGTTACTTAAATGGGAGACTTAACGCATTTTAATGAACAGGGCAGGGCCAAAATGGTCGATGTGAGTGCTAAGCCTGAAACAACCCGGACGGCAGTAGCTCAATCGAGCATTTTATTGAATGATGAAATATATGAATTGGTCACGAACCATAAAATGAAAAAAGGTGATGTACTGGCTGTTGCGCAAGTTGCAGGAATAATGGCCAGCAAAAATACATCCAATATAATTCCGATGTGCCATCCCATTGCTCTGCAAGGGGTCAATATAGCCTTTGATTGGGAAAAAGAAGAACAAGGATATAGGCTTAGGATTGAAACGGAAGCTAAGACAAAAGGGAGTACAGGTGTGGAAATGGAAGCGTTAACAGCTGCATCCGTGACTGCCTTGACTGTTTATGACATGTGTAAGGCCATTGATAAGGGAATGGTGATCGGGCCTACATTCTTAGTGGAGAAAACAGGCGGAGTTTCCAGTGACGATTATAAAAGGCAAGTAAAACAAACAGATAGAGATTAAGTTGAAAAGCATGTGTGAAAGCGGGGAAGAACAATGAACCATGACCCAAAGATACCGCAGGCGACAGCCAAAAGGTTGCCATTGTATTATCGATTTTTAAAGAACTTACATTCCTCAGGCAAACAAAGAGTTTCCTCGGCAGAGCTAAGTGAAGCTGTAAAAGTGGATTCTGCCACCATTCGCCGTGATTTTTCCTACTTTGGCGCGCTTGGGAAAAAAGGCTACGGCTACAATGTCAATTATTTATTATCCTTCTTTAGAAAAACACTAGATCAAGATGAATTGACCAAAGTCGCTTTAATCGGGGTAGGAAATTTAGGAACCGCTTTTTTAAATTACAATTTCATGAAAAATAATAATACTAAAATTGAAATGGCTTTCGAAGTTTCTGAAGAAAAGGTCGGCAAGCGAATAGCTGATGTGCCCATCTATCATATGGATCAAATCGATACACTATTGCAGGAAAATAATATTACTGCGGCTATATTGACAGTGCCTGCACAGGTAGCTCAGACGATTACCGATCGTCTAGTCAAAGCCGATATAAAAGGAATATTGAATTTCACACCTGCACGGCTGACAGTGCCTCCATCCATAAGGGTTCATCACATTGACCTGGCCGTGGAGCTTCAGTCGCTCATCTACTTCCTGAAACATTATCCTGTAGTGGAAGAAGCCGCATTGGAGGAATGAAAAAAAACGCTGCATCATTGCAGCGTTTTTTTATTTTTTCTTATTTTTTTGTGCGGCTTTAATCTTAAAGTGCAGCAAGATCATGCGTAATCCCGATCCAAAATCAAGAGTTGCAATAAGGACAAGTATGTAGGCAAAGAGTCCCCATCCGGAAGAATTGACGGTTTGAATCGCGATAGCGGTAAAAAGAGCTCCTAAGCCTGCATAGATGATGCCCATGAATAATGGTGATTGACGTTTCATAATAAACCTCCGATGAAGGCCTGTGCAGTATCTAGCATCTTCTCCATATCCTCCCGATATACCACTTGAAGGATGATAACAAGCGTATTCATTGCAATATGAGCGCTCATGGAAACGAGAATGCGGCCTGTTTTCGCATAAAGGAAAGCAAAGGTGAAGCCCATTGCCGTATATAAAAGAAGATGTTCAAATTCACCATGCGCCAAGCCGAAAATAACTGAGCTGATTAAGGCTGAAATAAAGAAGTTAAAGCGTTTATGAAGTGATCCGAAAATGATTTTCCGGAATATTAATTCTTCCAATATAGGTCCAATTACTGAAGTGACGAAAATGACCATGGGGACTTTGTAAATGAGTGAAATAAGTTGCTGCGTATTCTCTGATTCAGACTCCACCCCAAGCATTTGTTCAATGCTGCCGGCAATGCTTTGTGCAAAAAGAGCCATGAACACTCCTGCAATTGCCCATAATATGGACATCGAAACGGAAGTTTGATTTCTCGTGTCCAACTTTTCCCTCATATCTTTTCTTATTAAAAAAAGAATCAAGAATAAAGCAACGAGAAAACTGAAAACTATCCAGTATGCTGCAGACTTCACTTTGAGTTCATCTGCCGGCATTCCAGTATAAGACCCGATCAGCATGAAAATGGGCACCCCAACAATACTGGATAATTGCATGGCAATATAAGTGATGATGACGAACCAATATTCTTTTTTCAAAAATGAAAACTCCTTTTATAGTCACCCATCCCGTTCGGAACGTTCCTGATATGGGGACAATCTATAAACGCATACTCCAAAATGGTATCAAATATTGAGGCAGAACACCACTTAAAGGTACCCCTAACATAACATTTCAATTACATTGTTAAGGAAATCATTATGCTAAAGTAGTTTACCCGTAATTTATCAGAAATTAATAAAAAATTTTCAATAAGATACTTGCAAAAAAGGCTCGGTTTATTTAATATTATAAATGTGTTAGCACTCGTTGATGAAGAGTGCTAATAATCATGAAACAAATTATCAAGAGAATATGAGGAGGTTGTTTCACTTGTTAAAACCATTAGGTGATCGCGTTATTATTGAACTAGTTCAAACTGAAGAAAAAACTGCAAGCGGTATTGTTCTTCCTGATACTGCTAAAGAAAAGCCACAAGAAGGTAAGGTAGTAGCAGTTGGTACTGGCCGTGTCCTTGAAAATGGCGAACGTGTTGCTTTAGAGGTTGCCCAAGGCGATCTAATTATCTTCTCAAAATATGCAGGTACTGAAGTTAAATACGAAGACACTGAATACTTAATTTTACGTGAAAGCGACATTCTAGCTGTTATCGGCTAATTATACATCATACTTAACTGAACGAAAATTTTCTTGAAATTTTAGGGAGGTACTTATAAATGGCTAAAGAAATTAAATTTAGTGAAGAAGCTCGCCGTTCCATGCTTCGTGGTGTGGACGCACTTGCAGATGCAGTTAAAGTAACGCTTGGACCAAAAGGTCGTAACGTGGTTCTTGAGAAAAAATTCGGTTCACCGCTTATCACAAATGACGGTGTGACGATCGCTAAAGAAATCGAATTGGAAGATGCATTCGAAAACATGGGTGCGAAATTGGTTGCTGAAGTAGCAAGCAAAACAAACGACGTAGCTGGTGACGGTACAACTACTGCAACGGTTCTTGCACAAGCAATGATCCGTGAAGGTCTTAAAAACGTAACAGCTGGTGCTAACCCAATGGGTATCCGTAAAGGAATCGAGAAAGCGGTCAATACTGCAATCGCAGAATTGAAAGCCATTTCCCAACCTGTTGAAAACAAAGAATCAATCGCACAAGTTGCTGCCATCTCTTCAGCTGATGAAGAAGTGGGCCAACTGATTGCAGAAGCAATGGAGCGCGTTGGTAACGACGGCGTCATCACAATCGAAGAGTCTAAAGGTTTCACAACTGAATTGGACGTAGTAGAAGGTATGCAGTTCGATCGTGGATATGCATCTCCATACATGGTTACTGATTCAGATAAAATGGAAGCTGTCCTTGAGAATCCATATATCTTGATCACAGATAAAAAAATCACGAATATCCAAGAAATCCTTCCTGTTCTTGAGCAAGTTGTTCAACAAGGAAAACCGCTATTATTGATTGCTGAAGATGTAGAAGGCGAAGCGCTTGCAACTCTTGTTGTGAACAAACTTCGTGGAACATTCAACGCTGTTGCGGTTAAAGCTCCTGGATTCGGTGACCGTCGTAAAGCAATGCTTGAAGACATCGCAGCTCTTACAGGCGGCGAAGTGATCACTGAAGAAATCGGACTTGATCTTAAATCTGCAACAATCGATTCATTAGGCCGTGCGTCTAAAGTGGTTGTTACAAAAGAAAATACAACGATCGTTGAAGGATCTGGAGATACAGCTCAAATCCAAGCTCGTGTAAACCAAATCCGTGTTCAATTAGAAGAAACAACTTCTGAATTCGACCGTGAAAAATTACAAGAACGCCTTGCTAAATTAGCTGGTGGTGTAGCGGTAATCAAAGTTGGTGCAGCTACTGAAACAGAATTGAAAGAACGTAAACTTCGTATTGAAGATGCATTGAACTCCACTCGTGCCGCTGTTGAAGAAGGTATCGTAGCTGGTGGTGGTACAGCACTTCTTAACGTATATAATAAAATCGCTGAAATCCAAGCGGAAGGCGACGTAGCAACAGGCGTGAAAATCGTTCTTCGTGCCATCGAAGAGCCTGTTCGTCAAATCGCTCACAATGCTGGACTTGAAGGCTCTGTAATCGTAGAGCGCCTTAAAGGCGAAGCAGTAGGCACTGGCTTCAACGCAGCTACTGGACAATGGGTGAACATGATCGAATCAGGTATCGTCGATCCTACTAAAGTAACTCGTTCAGCTCTACAAAACGCTGGTTCTGTAGCAGCTATGTTCTTAACTACAGAAGCTGTCGTTGCTGACAAACCAGAACCGGCAGGCAGCGGCGGCATGGGCATGCCTGACATGGGCGGCATGGGCGGAATGGGCGGCATGATGTAATCATCGCTTAAATCCCTTAATATAGGGGTTTTACGAGGATTCAGAATGAATGCTCACCAAACATGTGAATATCTTTAAAGTTGAAGGCCTCCCACAGTTTACTGTGGGAGGCCCTTTCTTTGATATTTGAATTCGTTATGTCCTAATCATTGTTGGATTTTAATTCCTGTACCTGCTTGATAAGTAACGATGTATGCGTATGCCTGAATGGATGCAACGTAAATTTCTTGTTATGCGGTGGCTTCTTAAGAAGACGTTGTAAACGTATTGCAGGCAGTTTTTACACTAATAGAGCCCTGCCATAGAACGGACTCACTTTCCGGACTCCCTTATCCAACTAAGAAACATATTGATGGACCCAACACATAATGGTTGTGTGAGCTATGGATAAGCCTCGTTCCTCCAATATTTCCATAAAATCACGAAAACGCAAGTTGTACGTAGGCACCACCTTACTGTGAGAATAATAATTTTTAGAGGTTGCTTGCAAGATGTTCAAGCATTAGAATCCGTTTTTTAATAATTTTCATAATGACGATGAATTACGTATAATGAGATTATGGAATATGGAAGGGAATACATAACATTAAATAAATACGAAATAAAAGAATGGTTATCATTCTATTCTATAAGCAAATAATCTATTAAAGGTGAAATGATTATGATGGCTGGTCTTATGAAGTCTTGGACAATATGGTTGAAAATTGGAGTAATGTTATTCGGGGTATTCTTACTATCGTGGTTGGGTCCTGATGAAATTGGTCTTACTGATTTGCTTATTTCATTAAGAGAAGGTGAAGAAACAGGAAATAAGTTAATGCTTGCCGTTTTTTTGTTAATTTCTTTAAATACAGTTTTAGCTTTGTTTCATTATATTGGTGCACTGCTGTTGGGGGACGAAATCGGTGCTCGTTTAAACCGTCCATGGTTAAAAATTGTCATTCCTCTTATTGTTATTCCTCTCGACTATATCGTGATAAATGCTTATTATTCTTTAACATACTCATTTAGCGCATATGCGTTGTTATTGTTGTTAGCAATCTTATTATTGCAAGCCTTTGAAAAGGATAGGCTAAAGCCAATTATTAAAACGATTATTTGTTCTCAATTAATCTTTGGGATTGAATGGCTGAATGAGATTCCTTCTTTATCCCAATATGGATTTGGCCAAGGGTCGATTTCAAAGGAATTAAAAGATATAGCGGTTCAAATTGGATTTGAGCAATCTTTAACATTGTACAGTTTAACTTTGTGTTTAATTTTTGTTATTAATGCTGTTATTTTAGCTGTGTATTTTTCATTAGCTGAACAAAAGTGGCGGATAAAGCAAGAGCTTCATTATGCGCAGTTAGAGGCAATGCAGTCAAGATCAGGACGAGAAGCACTATATCTTGTCCATGATTTAAAAACTCCTCTCACAGCAATTGAGGGGCTAAATTCTTTAATTAGTTTGAAAGTGGACGATTCTAAAATTAAAGAATATTGTCAAAGGATTTCATCATCGATTCATTCCGTTAGCGACATGATTTCCGAGATTTTATATGATGATAAAAAACATTGGTGCCGTATAAAAGATTTAATTGAATACGTCGAAGCAAGCAGACCGAGCGGGACAAATCTTAATCTGAAGGTAGACTTTCAAACAGATCCTGAAATTAAAATCTTAATTAATAAAATCCGAATGACAAGGGCATTAGTGAATTTAATTGACAATGCTTACGATGCAGTGAATGGAATAGAAGATGGCAAGGTTTTGCTTAAGGTAAAAACCTATGAAAATGAACTTTGGTTGGGCGTATCAGATAATGGGGAAGGGATTTCACCTAAAGAGCAGGTGAAAATATGGAAAGCTGGGTTTAGTACGAAATCTCATCCAGGGATGGGATTAGCTTTCGTACGACAAGTTGCTAAAGGACATGGTGCATCTTTAGAAATTGACAGCAAGCTTGGGCACGGGACAATAATTTGGATTAAACTAGCTGAGGGGAGTGTGTCAAGATGAACATATTAGTCATTGATGATGATGCATCAATTCAATATATGCTAAGTGAAATTTGTGAATTTGCCGGCTGGAATGTAGATACGGCTAACAACGGAAAAGAAGGGTTAAATGTGTTTGCAGAAAAAGGAGCAGATGTTGTTTTAGTTGATTATCATATGCCGGAAATGGACGGAATAAAAACAGTGGGTGAGCTTCGTAAACTTAATGCTGATGTTCCGATTCTTGTATTAACAGTCGATGAACGACAGGAAATTGCTGACCGCTTTCTTGAAGCAGGCGCAACAGATTTTGCATTAAAGCCTGTAAAAGCCCCTGATTTGATTTCAAGAATTCAACTGCATGCTCGCCTTGCAAAATTAACTCAATCAGCTCCGCAGCAAAAATCCAGTGAAGAAAAGGATGTATTTGTAACAAAGGGAATTAGTAAGAGAACACTTTGCCACGTTAGTGATTTTCTACATTCTAATCGTGAACCTTGTTCTGTTGATACAATTTCTAAAGAAGTTGGATTAGCTTATCCGACCGTCTATCGCTATATTATGCATTTACTTGATGAAGGAAAAGTGGAAACTATTGTAAGTTATCAAAAAATAGGAAGACCGAAAAATTTATATCAATGGATTGTTGACTAAGAAACTGCCTTAATACAAGGCAGTTTTTTTATTATGATGGGGACCTCTGTTGCTGCACAGACCATTAATGCAATAAGACTTTTTTTCTTTTTTTTCTGTATTTTTATATTTTCTGATAATATAAAATTATTTTACAACACTAAAGATTCTTTAAAATTCTAATGTCTTCATTGAACGTCTTCGAATAAAATGAGTGAATTTATTAGTTAATGTTCATTTAGATTTTGCTATCTGATTCCTTTTGCACCAGAGTCAAGATTAAAAAATGTAAACGCTTACTAATAATGATTGGATGGCATGCGTCGCCATCATCGTATTAGGCGTAGGTGGAAGAATCAATAATTTGTCTATTAAAATAAAAACCATGCAATTATTTTGTGAATGTAAACGATTGGTGAAAGGTTTAATATTTAACCATATTTAGGGGGACTTTATTATGCAAGCACTATTAAAAGAAGAAGTTCAGCAGCCAGACCAGTCCAGGAAAAAGCATCCTCTAGGACTGTATATGCTGTTCGCTACTGAGGCGTGGGAGCGCTTCAGCTATTACGGAATGAGAGCAATTCTTGTTCTTTACTTAACAGCAACTGTTGTAAACGGCGGGCTTGGAGTCGACAAATCTACGGCTATGGGCATATACGGATTCTTTACTGGTGCCGTTTATATTACGCCAATGATTGGCGGATACTTGACTGACCGTTTCATAGGCAGAAGATTGGCGATCACGATTGGCGGTATTTTAATGGCGCTTGGTAACTTTTCGCTATTCGCAAGTCAGAGTTTGACAGCGCTTTACATTGGTCTTGGTTTATTGATTATCGGTAATGGTTTCTTCAAGCCAAACATCTCGACAATTGTTGGTGATCTTTATGAAGACAACGATCCGCGTCGTGATGGAGCTTTCACCATCTTCTATATGGGTATTAACGTTGGGGCTTTCTTCGCACCATTAGTAGTTGGACTTATGAGCTATAAATATGGGTTCTTGACAGCAGCAATTGGCATGATTGTAGGGCAGTTAGTTTTCAACTTATTAGGAAATCGCTATTTAGGTGATATCGGTAAAGAACCTACTGGCAAACCGGAAGTTACAGCTGGTCAAAAATCAGCTGCACCGTTAACGAAAAGAGAACAAAAACGTACAGCGGCTATCGTTATTTTGGCAGTATTCGTTATTGCGTTCTGGGCCGCTTTCGAGCAGGCAGGAAGTTCATTGACATTGTATGCTAATGACCAAATTGATCGGAATGTATTTGGGTTTGAGGTTCCAACTGCTTGGTTCCAATCGTTGAACCCATTATTCATCGTGATTTTAGCGCCAATTATGTCTGCTTTATGGTACAAGCTTGGCAGCTCGAAACGCGGTGATTTAAAAACTCCAACGAAGATGGCTCTTGGTTTAGTCACTGTTGGTTTAGGTTTCTTAGTACTGCTTCCTGCTGTTATGTATACAGGAAACGATACAGCGCTGAAAGTAAACATCCTGTTCATGATTGTAACGTATTTTCTTCATACATTAGCCGAATTAATGATTTCACCAGTTGGTTTATCAATGGTGAGTAAAATTGCTCCAATCAAGCTTGCCTCTCTTCTTATGGGAGTATGGCTGGCAAGTTCCGCGGTAGCTAATATGGTAGCCGGCCAACTAGCTGCATATACGCAGTCTTTAGGTTACCTGGAAATCTTCAGTGTAATTGGTTTTGTAACAATTGGTTTAGGTATTGTTTTATTGCTTCTTTCGAAGCCAGTAGCAAAGCTGATGAAATAATGAGAAAAGGAGCTGACTCAAAAGGCATATAATGTGCCATTTGGGTCAGCCCTTTTTTAGTGTAAAAAAATAATAGAATCGGTCCAAACTGGTATAAGAGGAGTCTCCACAACGACACAAACCAGAAAGGAACGATTCTCTGAAGTTTTATTTCTGTTTGCTTAATCTTATTGTGTTTCAGCATTTTCACGAGTCTTTCATCAATTTGAATGACGGAATGCTAATATAAGTAAAAAAAACAAATCAATGGGAAGTTCTTATAGAACAAGTTAAAGCTATATTAGATGAGAAACAATAATAAACACTTAGGTGGAATAATGGACTTGGTTTGAGAAGAAAGGTAAGCGAATAGATGATCTAATCATATATGGAAACAGAGGAAGCAAAAGGAAACCTCATCGCTATCCCTAACGACTTCTGGATAGGCTATACTTATCTAGACAGAAAATTTAAGGTCAGGTAGACTACAGATACAACTAGTTATAGAAAAGAGGTCCGATATGCGACGTGATATACAATTGAATGAAAGAGCTTTCTCTTCCAAGGAAGTGGCAGAAGAAGTGGGGATTGCAACTCCCACTGTTCGAAAGTATGGTCAAATCTTAGAGCGGAATGGATATGAGTTTTTGAAAGATGGAGATCGACGTATCTTTGTTAAATCTGACATCGGAGCGCTTATAGCGCTACGCGATACGGACAAGCCCTTAGACGATACAGCTAAAGACCTTGTATATCAACAAAAAGAGAGATTAGAAGGATCCAATGAAACAGAGATAGCGATACCCGATACATATGAAAATTTACCCCACGACCCCAATCAATTAAACGAGGTCTTAATGTTTTTAGTCAATGAACTCGCAGCCACACGTGAAATGAATGTCCAACTGACAAACGATATGTCACAGCTTAAAACAAAGGTTTCACGGCTTCAGCAAGATCATCATGTTATAAGTTCTAGTATTGGAAATTCAGCGCAAAGAACTAATTCTAAAATTGAACAATTAACTGAACAACAAAATACCCATTACGAAACATTGCTGGAACAAGAAAAACAAAAAAGTGAACTCTTACAAAAAGAAATACAAAATATGCGGGACGAACAGAAAAAAGAATGGAGTTCACAAAATGAATTTAATAAACGTTTAGAAGAGGCTATACAAAAACGTTCCGAAAAATGGCGGGGGCTTTTGTCCATATTCAGAAAATAAGGTGACTGTTAAGGTTTTTTGCCTAGCTGAAAAACAGAATTAAAAAAGAATATTTCAACTTTACAGGATTTGGTACCTGTTATGTAAGAGCTCGGCGATACCAATGTATCGGACGTTCTACCAAAGGCGAGCGATGGCTCAATTGAAATTCATTGGAGATTTGTTTAAGCGATATGCATCTAAAAAAAAATACACAATTTGAAGCAAGCAAAAAAGGCATGTTTGATAAAAAGGGAGTTGAGGAGGTTGAAAACTTGCATTCAAAAACAAGAGTCATCCTTACTAGAAGTGCTCCAGACAGGGATTGATCGGCTCCTTTTTTGTGTGTTTCGTATCGCTGGGCGATATAACTTGCAAATAAATTCGAACCTTTAGGTTTAATAGAAAAGCGGCGTTTGATATTGAAACATGATATACATCCGAATGAACGAGTATTCTTTTCTAAGGAAGTGGAAGAAGAAGTGGGGATGCACACCCACTGTTCAAAAGTATGGTCAAAACTTAGAACGAAACGGATATGAGTTTTTAAGATGGTGGTTGCCAATCTTTATTCAAACTGACATCGAATCGCACATAGCGTTACGCGATACGGACAAGTACCTAGAGTGTACAGATAAAGACCTTCTGTATCTACAAAAAGATAGATTAGAAGGAACCACTGAAAGAGAGATAGCGATACCCGATATATATGACAACTTAACCCATAATTCCAAACAAATAAATGAGATTTTAATTGTTTTAACCAATGAACTCGCAGCTACGCTTGAAATGAACGTCCACTGACAAATGATATGTCTCAGCTTAAACCAACGGTTTCCCAGCTCCAGCAAGATCTATGTCCTCAATAGTGTTCCTCAAAAAAGGGGCTTATCGGTTCTTTTTTGTGTATCGTATCGCTGGGCGATATAACAGAAAATAAATCCACAGAACCTTCATCTTTAATAGAAAGGAAGGTCCGATATGCGACAGAATTTACATCCTAATGAATGAGCATCCTCTTCCAAGGGAGTGGGAAAGAAGTGGAGATGCAATATCAATGTTCGAAAGTATGCTTAAAACTTAGAGCGAAACGGATAACTATTGTTGAAATATGTAAATGCGCATACCTTCGTTCAATCCGACATCGAAACGCTTAAAGTGTTACGCGATACGGGCAGCCGCCTAAACGATAGAGCTAAAGACCCTTGTATCAAGAAAAAGAAAGATTAGAAGGCACCAATGAAACAGAGATAGCGATACCCGATACATATGATAATGTAACCCATATTCTTACTCAATTAAAAGAGAGCTTAATTTTTTAACCAATGAACTCACAGCTACACGTTAAATGAACATCCAACTGACAAACGATATGTCACAGCTTAAAACTGAACAACAAAAAATCCATTACGAAACATTATGTTTCATTACCTTTATTTTAGTCTCCTTTACGATATTCAGGTGTTAATTTCCGTTAAAAACTATTTAAACCTAAGGCAATCAAATCAAAAGTAGAAATTCCCTTTGTTCCTACTATTCGGAATCACTATTTTTAAATTTCAACAATTTCCCGAGAAATATCTACAAATTCTGAGTAGATATCGACAAAATAATACTCCTTATCGGACTTTTGAAAAAAGCTTGTTTAAGCAATAATTACTGCATTTAGCTTCTATATTATTTAGCCTTACCAAGAGACAGGCCTCTAGAGTAGTAAGAAGTTTTCTTTCCTGCTCCTTTGTTGTTTGTAGATATTCTGCGCATTCATAATTAGCTCGATAACTTCTTACCATTCCGTAAATCAAAATCAGCAAAATCCTGCACCCTTTCGATTTTACCAACCAAGAAAATGTAGGACATTGCTCCTGCGAAGGTTATACAAGCAATAAGGGTAAGTGCAGGAGTAAAGTCACCGCCCTTGGCCAGGAAGCCAATCACAATCGGTATAATAATTGATGCTGTACCACCAATGAAATTGAATGTACCTCCAGCAATTCCAATCAGCCGTTTTGGGGCAAGCAATGAAACAAACACCCAGGTGATTGAAGCGAAACCTTTTCCAAAAAAGGCGATAATGAAAGCGTATGTGTTTGAGAAGAACACATCTTTCAGGACTAAAGAAATATACAGGGGTGAATGAGGGACAACCTACGATAGTACTGAAGTCAGCTAAATGCCGCGAGTAGCGACCTGTGCTCGCTCGAACATCACAACAAGACCTAGAAGCAAGTCAAAGAGAACAAGGCAAGGCCGAAGACAAAAGGAGGTCTCAAAGCCAGGGATACATGTCTCGTGGCGAAGACAAACCCAAGCAGGTTTATCAATGATAGCTTTTTTTATAGATGAATGAGGGCTATCTGGAAGGCAGCTAGATCCCCGCGAGTAGCAACCTATACTAGCCGACCAGTAACGTGCAATCTCTAATAGGGTACTTACCTCATCAACGGGCAAAGTCTGCCCAAAATGACGTTGGATTCATTCATAAGTTGTTCAGAGTAGCTGCTTAATTCCTTGGTTAACAGATATTACCACCCTGTGTTTCTTCATTATTTTTGTCCCAGAACCTTCTAAACTCCCAATAAACTTGACTATATTAACGAGAATCTAGTTACATTCAAAATGCTTGCATTATTCATTATCTTTATTATAAAATACTTGTATACAAGTGTACTTGAACTCTAATAGAGGTGAATATATGGCTGAATCAAAGGAATTTCTTTATCCTGTAAAATGGCTTTCAAAAGCTTCAGCTGGTGATCGTGTTACATCCGAGCTTAGAATGCGTATTATTTCGGGGATGATTGAAAGCGGTGCCATCCTATCTGAAAATAAATTAGCTGCTGATTTCGGTGTAAGCCGCTCACCAGTTCGGGAAGCGTTAAAAATATTGGCCTCTGAAAATATCATCCGATTGGAAAGAATGGGTGCGGTTGTCATTGGTTTAACAGAAAAAAAATATGCAGAAATTTATGATGTACGTATACTCATCGAAACGTTTGTATTTGAACGTCTAGTAAGGATGGAAACGAATGAATTAGTGATGGAACTTAGTAAAATACTGGAAATGATGAAAGTTTCCATAAAATACCGAGATGCTGATGAGTTTTCCTATCAGGATGTCCTATTCCACGAAACGATCATTCGGTCCATCGATCATTCCTACATCCTGATGATCTGGGATAATTTAAAACCTGTGATGGAAAGTTTGATTCTTCTATCCATGCGCAGTCGTTTTAAAGAAAAGTATGAAGACTTTACACGGATCATAAGTAATCATCAACTTTATATTGATGCGATCAGAACAAAAGATCGGGACCTCATGATTAAGTCGTTACATGAAAACTTTGATGATGTTCAAGGGAAAGTTGAAGACTTATGGATGGCCCAACAGATGCTTTCAAAAGGAGTCGAACAAGAAAATGACTAGTTATATGTTAGGTGTAGACATCGGTACAACAAGTACAAAAGCTGTATTATTCACGAATAAAGGCGATGTCATCCAGCAAGAGAATATTGGTTACCCTCTTTACACACCGGATATGACAACAGCGGAACAAGACCCTGAAGAGATTTTCCAGGCCGTTTTGAAAGCCTTTACAAATATAACGAAACAGCATTCAGATAAACAGATATCGTTTATTTCATTTAGCAGTGCGATGCATAGTGTTATAGCCATGGATGAAAATGACCAGCCGCTGACCCGTTGTATCACTTGGGCAGATAATCGCAGTGAAGCTTGGGCCCATAAAATAAAAGATGAATTAGATGGGCATGAAGTTTACAAACGGACCGGCACGCCGATACACCCGATGTCACCATTATCCAAAATCACCTGGATCGTGAATGATCACCCAGAGATCGCAACCAATGTTAAAAAGTATATCGGGATTAAAGAATATATCTTTAAAAAGTTCTTTGATCAATATGTTGTCGATTATTCCCTTGCTTCATCCATGGGCATGATGAATCTCAAAAATTTGGATTGGGATGAGGAAGCCCTAAGAATTGCCGGAATAACGCGTGGACAATTATCTGAACTCGTACCAACAACAAAGGTCTTTAACAACTGTGACCCGGATTTAGCCAAACAGATTGGGATTGATCCACAAACCCCTTTTGTCATTGGGGCAAGTGATGGTGTTCTTTCAAACCTAGGTGTAAACGCTATCCGGAAAGGCGAAATCGCTGTCACGATTGGGACAAGCGGTGCGATTCGGACGATTATTGATGAGCCGAAAACAGACGAAAAAGGAAGAATCTTTTGCTATGCCTTAACGGAAAAGCATTGGGTGATTGGCGGGCCGGTAAACAATGGCGGGATGGTCCTTCGCTGGATTCGCGATGAGTTTGCTTCTTCCGAGGTAGAAACGGCTAAAAGACTCGGAATCGACGCTTATGAAGTCTTGACCAAGATTGCCGAACGTGTAAGACCAGGCGCTGATGGATTGTTATTCCATCCATATCTTGCAGGTGAACGTGCACCATTATGGAATCCGGACGTAAGGGGTTCATTTTTCGGATTAACACTCTCGCATAAGAAAGAACATATGATTCGAGCGGCTCTAGAAGGAGTCATTTACAATTTATATACAGTATTTTTAGCCTTAACCGAATGTATGGACGGTCCCGTGACCCGAATTCAAGCTACGGGAGGCTTCGCAAGGTCGGCTGTTTGGCGGCAAATGATGTCCGATATTTTCGAATCGGAAGTCGTGGTTCCAGAAAGCTATGAAAGTTCGTGCCTGGGTGCTTGTATATTGGGGTTATATGCCACCGGGGAAATTGATTCATTCGAAGTCGTTTCTGAAATGATAGGCAATACCCACAAGCACACACCGAAAGATGATTCTGTAAAAGAATATAGGCAACTACTGCCGATTTTCATTAACCTATCAAGGGTATTGGAAAACGAATATACACAGATTGCGAATTATCAAAGAAACTTAATAAATGCTACAAAGTAAAGACATGGAGGAATTACAATGCCATTAGTTATTGTCGCTTTAGGAATTGTCGCTTTATTAGTTTTAATAATGGGCTTAAAATTAAACACCTTTATTTCCTTGATCATTGTATCGTTTGGAGTGGCTTTAGCGCTTGGGATGCCACTTGATGGAATTGTCAAGACCATTGAAGCTGGATTAGGCGGAACACTTGGTCATTTAGCGTTAATCTTTGGACTTGGAGCGATGTTGGGTAAGTTGATCGCAGATTCAGGCGGCGCGCAGCGCATTGCCATGACCCTTGTTAAAAAATTCGGTGAAAAGAATATTCAATGGGCTGTCGTGGCAGCATCATTTATTATCGGTGTCGCATTGTTTTTTGAAGTGGGATTAGTATTATTAATTCCAATCGTATTTGCAATTTCAAGGGAATTGAAAGTTTCGATATTGTATCTTGGTATTCCAATGGTAGCGGCATTATCGGTAACACACGGTTTCTTACCGCCGCATCCAGGGCCAACCGTTATCGCTGGTGAATATGGTGCAGACATTGGTCAGGTTTTACTTTACGGCTTCATTATTGCGGTGCCGACCGTTATTTTAGCTGGACCAATATTTACGAAGATAGCTAAAAGATTAGTACCTGAATCATTTACGAAAACAGGCAGCATTGCCTCTTTAGGAGAACAAAAATCATTTAAACTTGAAGAAACACCTGGATTTGGGATCAGTGTATTTACTGCTTTACTTCCGGTTATATTAATGTCAATTGCTACGATTATCACTTTGATGCAAAAAACAATGGGATTTGAAGATAATGGTCTACTAGCAGCTATCCGTTTTATTGGTGAGGCCGGTACTTCCATGTTGCTTTCCTTATTATTTGCGGTCTATTCGATGGGATTGGCAAGAAAGATTCCAATGAAAGATATTATGGAATCTTGTACATCAGCAATCTTGAATATCGGAATGATGCTTTTAATCATTGGGGGCGGAGGAGCCTTCAAGCAAGTATTGATCGACGGCGGTGTAGGTGACTATGTAGCTGAATTATTCAAAGGAACATCATTATCACCAATCTTGCTTGCCTGGATCATCGCGGCAATCCTGCGTATTTCCTTAGGATCTGCTACCGTTGCTGCCTTAACGACAGCTGGTTTAGTAATTCCGATGTTAGGTCAGACGGACGTTAACCTTGCTCTGGTTGTGCTTGCTACAGGAGCGGGAAGTTTAATCGCTTCACACGTTAACGATGCTGGTTTCTGGATGTTTAAAGAGTATTTTGGTTTAAGCATGAAAGAAACATTTGCAACGTGGACCTTGCTTGAGACGATCATTTCAGTAGCTGGATTAGGATTTATTCTATTACTAAGCTTATTTGTATAAGCCTTTCCCGGCAGTAAATCCCCCACTATGGCAGGGATTTACTGCCTATTATTCTTACATAGAAGGAGCAGAAATAAATGTACAATACAATTGGTGTCATTGGTTTAGGGGTAATGGGCAGTAATATCGCGTTAAATATGGCTAGTAAAGGGGAACAAGTAGCTGTCTATAACTACACAAGAGATTTAACGGATCAGCTTGTTGCTAAATTGGACAGTCAGTCGCTCCATCCGTATTACGAAATCCAAGACTTTGTTCAGTCTCTGGAAACTCCAAGAAAGATTTTTCTAATGGTGACTGCGGGTAAGCCGATCGACTCGGTGATCAATTCATTACTTCCTCATCTTGAATCAGGCGATATTATCATGGACGGCGGAAACTCCCATTACGAAGATACTGAACGCAGATATGATGAATTGCTATCTAAAGGAATCAGTTATTTGGGAATCGGTATTTCTGGTGGAGAAGTCGGGGCGTTAAAAGGACCTTCAATCATGCCGGGCGGAGATAAAAAAGCCTATGAAAAAGTCGCTCCGATTCTGACAAAAATCGCAGCACAAGTAAATGATGACCCTTGCTGTACCTATATCGGTCCAAAGGGAGCAGGTCATTTTGTCAAAATGGTTCATAACGGGATTGAGTATGCAGATATGCAATTAATCGCCGAAGCCTATACGTTTTTAAGAGAAAAGTTGCATTTGCAAGTTCATGAAATTGCTGACATCTTTGAAACATGGAATCAAGGTGAACTGAAAAGTTATTTAATCGAAATCACTGCTGAAATTCTAAGGAAAAAAGATGAAGTAACGGGTTTGCCCTTGATCGATGTGATTCTTGATAAAGCAGGACAAAAAGGCACAGGCAAATGGACCAGCATGCAAGCTATTGATAACGGAATACCAGCATCGATTATTACAGAGTCTTTGTTTGCTCGTTACATTTCAGCTTTAAAAGAAGAACGGGTTAATGCAGAAAATATTTTAACAGGCCCTGAGAACGATCAGCAAAAATTAGATAAAAATGAGTGGATTGACTATATTAGACAAGCATTGTATATGGGGAAAGTTTGTGCATACGCGCAAGGTTTTACTCAATATAAAATGACTTCCGAACTTTACGGCTGGGATTTGCCTTTAAAGGATATTGCGCTG
Source organism: Peribacillus sp. YIM B13472 (assembly GCF_042788005.1). Lineage (NCBI taxonomy): Bacteria > Bacillati > Bacillota > Bacilli > Caryophanales > Bacillaceae > Peribacillus > Peribacillus sp. YIM B13472. Next base: position 43,326 of record NZ_JBHZPG010000031.1, on the reverse strand, counting down.
ATTTTCCGCGGTGGTTGCATCATTCGTGCAGAATTTTTAAACGTCATTAGCGAAGCCTATCAAGAGCAGCCGAATCTGGCTAATTTATTAATCTCACCATATTTTGCAAAAAAGGTTACAGATTATCAGGTAGGATTGCGAAGGGTTGTCTGTGAGGGAATAAACTCCGGTATCTCGTTTCCATGTTTAAGCGCTTCACTCACTTATTACGATAGTTATCGAAAAGGCATCTCTAATGCTAACCTTTTGCAAGCACAACGTGATTATTTTGGTGCACATACCTATGAACGACGTGATATGGCAGGTGTCTTTCACACAAACTGGCAGTGATGGAAAATGATAAAGACACAGTCATTTTTCAATAACCGTTCATGAATTTGAGACAGGTACTTTACATCAATAAGAGAGTTGCTTTGGCAGCTCTTTTTTGTATGTAACAAAAGTGGGTCTATCTGAATTTTAAAACAAAGTTATTGGAGGGGGTGTGCGAGACTCCTGCGGGAAAAGCGTGTCGAAGGGAGACCCCGCAGGCTGTAATTAAAGAGGCTGGAAATTTTAGTTATGGCATTTTAATTGGTGCATTCAATTGATAATAATCCCTATATGATCGATAAGATACCATTTTTTTATCCTGATAATGTACGTCCAACTGCAAAATTTTAGATTTATTGGTTTCTAAATAATAATTATACCCTTCTGTTTCTAAACTATAGAAGGCATAGGAAATGCCAAGCATTTGTTTCTTGGTGACTTTTGCATCAGGGTGACGTTGTATAAAATCGGCCAATTGTTGTACAGATGTTGATGGAATGTCTGCGATATTAAATAATGTTTCCTTAATATTAGTCTTTACTTTATTCAAAGTAGTTTTTGCTTTATGTTTGATTTTGTTGGAACGCCTTGTCATAAATATCACTCCTACTCTGATTATAGTTAAAAGATTTATTATGTTATTTCCAATCAGCAAACGGTGTAAACACAAATTTGAACCCTGGGAGAACTTCTACCAAAATAGAAAAATTCTCGGTGGAAAAGATAATGTTATTTGGGAGGTTTAAAACTCAGTTTAAGTGGTATATAAAGGATATAGTTTTATAGCAGTTTATACCCACTGCTGCCTTAATTATGTTAGGGTTTTTTACGAAATAGTATCGTTTCATGAATAATGTCGATAAGTACTTCTTTTGATTATTGCTGATTATTTCCAAATAATAAAGGAGTGATATATCATGAGGCAAATGTGTATTTACTGTTTTAAATGGGCAGACATAGATGCGATGACACCAATTTTTGAACAAGGTAGGGAGTTCGTCAATTATTATTGCGAAGATTGTGTTACTGCTGTTATGAATAATTTGTTTAAGCTCCCATACAAACATGGTCGTTCCTATTTCGATGTTTGCGAACAATCAAGAACCCACTAGCATCATGCAAAGCCTTTTAATAGTTAAGCGATTGCTCATAGGCCATCTCAAAAGAGAAGGGCTTTTTTTGTTAGGGTTTGTCCTCTTCCTAATAATATTGCATGTACTTACTTTATTTAAATATGAATGGGCGCATGGTGTATTCATCGCTCAAGTCCCTTAATATAGGGGGGGAGAAGGCCTCCAACAGTTTATTGATGGGTGGCCTTTTGTTGGATTTCTTTCAATCCTACTCCTACATTAAAGAACTGCTTGGGTGAAAAGAAATGTTACCGTCACTATTAAAAACAATGTAACTGCAAGTAATTATCTTCACCTAATTTGTATCCAGTAAGCAGGAGGTTTAACGAATTATTTTAACCCACTTAAACAATATGATCATACCGAATATTATTAAGTAGTACTTAAGAGGTAGTATATCGGAGTGAGGAAAAATTAAATTTGATGCATGATTTAATTAATGAATTTGTATTAGATATTAACAAATAGATTTTGTATACAACAGATGGGTAACTAAATAAAATTATAGTAATTTGTCTTTAGCTTTAACGATATTGCTCTTTATTTCTTGTGTATCGATTTTTATCAAAATAAAAACAGTTAAAGAAATTAAAGCATTTAAGGGGAAGATTAACCTGTTAAAGGAATTCCATGTTTGTTATACTCTTGACGCTGATGTTAAGTGGGAGAAAATAAAAAAAGGATTGAGTAGTAAAAAAGAGGATGTTTTACAAGAAGTCTTAAAAAAGATGGAACACTGTGAGTATTTTATTGTAAAAAGTGAAAGTAAGCATCATATTATCAATACATCCTTAATACGTTATATACGTATCTTTGATGGAAAAAAGTAATCTCACTACTGCTTTCTTATAATATAAGTTATGGTTGTATTCTCCTAACAGTCTATCTGTGAGGGGATTTTTCTATGGCCAAAAAAGGCAAACCTTTCAAACATATACAGAAGAATTAAATCGGAAAGTTACTAAAAGTGATGCGCGCAAATAGCGAATTGGGTAAAGAAAGTCCAAAATAATGAGCCATTAGAAGACCAGCGTGGTATATGGAACCGTAAGAATTTTACTATCTAAAGCACAGGTGGACTATTAGAAAAAGCGTAATCCATATCTACTTGTGCAAAGAAGGTATATTTGGTACGCCCAAAAACAGCAGAGCAAGCTTATGTAGCTATTCAGGGTTGGGTTAGCACTTTGAAAGGAGTGTAAAGATGAATAAAGAATTAGATGATGGTTTTATTGGGGCATTAATGGTTTCCCTTCAAGACGAAAGGGTTATTGAAAAGATAAAAGAACTAGCAGAAGCGGGCTCGTTTAGTCAATGGGGGGGACCTAATGAGCTGCTGAGAGAAAAAGAAAAAGAAATTGAAAAGCGCCAACAAGAGATTGATTCGAAAAAAGAGGGAATTATTGAGTACCAAATAATGATCCACCAACTAATGAGAAAATGGAATCCTATTTTAATGAATTGCAAAAGAGAAGAGCAGATTATCGGGAAGAAGAAGAACTTTACTTAGCTGTTCAACAATTATCCGAAACCACTAAAGGTTCTTTAAAAGGATTCTTCAAGGGAGGTTCGGTTCAGGAATTTATTGTCTGTGGTGAGTGAAAACAACTAACTTTAAAGTTGAAGACCTCCCACAATATACTGTGGAGGCCTTATTTCATGCTCATCGTATTTATATTCCCATGGTCACCGTTTAATCATCCCGTGGTACTTTATAATGTTTAAGAAAAAGTTTTCATTTTCAACATTTAATGCTAGAAGCTCTATGTGTTTATCCTGAGGGCTCACTTCTTTGATCCATCTGATGCTCCATAATCATTAATAGTTAGTTTTACATCGTAGTTGATCGGAGTTTCACTAAATGTTTGGTCCCAATCCTTTTTGACCTTCTTCCATACTTTTGGGTGCACAATTCTCAATTGATTTCCGAAGCCAGCAACGTCCACTTGGTATTCTTTTTGCATTTTTTCTAATACATTCCCCACCAAGCGTTTCACTTCTTTTTCAGATGATTTTTCTGCTTTTTTTAAAAATTCATTTTTAAAAGTATTTCCTGAAGTCACCCAATTTTCAGACAGTCTACCCACTGATTCAATGTTTACATCAAAAGAGATGTTGTCTCCTTTAACTCGAGGTACGATACTGCTTTTCATGGATTCTATCTCATACACAATCAGCTGACCGGTTTCTTTATCAAAGCTTTTCACTACACCGCCTTTCCCCTTACCTGTTATCCATGTGACGCCCTCCAGTTCTTCCTCATTCAAAAAACCAGTCATTTTGTGTGTCCTTCCATCGATCACGGCAGCACCCGCAAATTTGACTTGCCCATCCGCTGATAGAACTTTTTGGATTAGAAAACTAGATCCTGATTTGATCTTGCTTTCTACTTTAATATGCGACATGGGAGGTAAAATCCTCGTTGTTCGATAGGCATTTTCTACAATGCCAGCCAGACGAAACGCTGGAATTTCTCCATCTTTCTTTGTTTCCAGTGTCTTGCTTGCTCTTCCTTTACTGATGAGCACAAGACAGCTTGGTCTAACCTCACTTTCTCGAAAATTTTGATTAAGTAATTGTTCCAACTTATACGATTTTGCAAGATCTTCACCTATAACAACCACTTTCAGATGGTGAGCGGTTACGGGTTGTTCACTTCTCAATGATATTTCACGAACCATTTGGTGGAAGGAATCACCAGTTTCGGAAACGTTAAGATAAGATTTTTGTTCTGGTCCTGATTGTTTCGTTGTTGAACTTGCTACTTGTGGAGTGATAAATTGATAGGTTGCAGTAATCCGGTCCTTTTTTGAATAACCACCCCCTTGTTCGTTTAATTTTTTCTCGATGGAGGACGGCTTGGCTTTATCGAATGCCAAACCTATACCTAGACTTTGCTCTTCGATTTCATGACTGCTCCAACATCCTGTAAGGGATAAGAACAAAAGAACGGAGAGGGAAATGAAGAGGGGGCGTATATTGTTATGTGATTGTTTCATATTTTCCTCCCTTTATTCTTGAGATAATAAGCAGAAGAAGCGGAAGTAAACCAAATAAAAACAGTGCGATATTGCCGACGAAATCTCCTTGTTTAAATAGGTCATTCATATTTTTCGGAATCATGGCAATGATGTATAGAATCGGAAGCAAGCCAAACATAAATGGGTGAATGCTCTTTTTCGTAAGTTGAGCCAGCCCTAAAGCGGCTGCAAAGTAGGTGATGGTAAATGTAGCAAATATCTGCATGATCCAAACCACGAGCAATAAAGATTCAAACCGTTCAAAGATCAAACCGGAGATTTCAAAACTGCGTATAAGATCCAGAGTCGGCCATGTTCTCGTGACCACTCCATCAACAGATAATGCCCCGATAACCATTACGACCGTTATTACATAAAAAATCAATGGAATGGAAACTCCAACAAGCATGGCTTTTACTGCTTTTTTTGGCTGATTCATAAACGGAAGAAGCAGTAACATGATTTCAGGCCCTGAAAAAGCGAGAGCCGTTGTTTTTACTCCTTTTAGTACAGGAATGATTCCTTCTCCTAATACCGGACGCAGATTATCGATCTCAAATATTTTGATGCTCATAAAGGTAACTACCAAAAAAAGGATAACTGTCAAAGGTAATATAATTTCAAAAAGACGGGCTATCGGGTTAATGCCACCGATGATGAGATAAAGACCTACCCACATGAAAATCATAATAATTGCCCATGTAGGGGTACCCTCCAGAAGTAAATACCTTATAACTTCAGCCATTGAACGGAGCTGAAATCCGGAAGTCATAAGAAAATAACATATAATAACTAAACTAAGAAAACTCCCCACCCATTTTCCTACAATTTCATTGATGTACTGATAAAAGGTCTTATCGGGAAACTGTTGGCTTAATTTGACCATGATCACCCCTGCGATTATCGCGATAATCCCGCCTATTATAACGCTTATCCATACATCTGGTGTATGTACCTTCTCCGTCGATGATCTGGGTAGGGTGAGTAATCCTGTACCGAGTATGAAGTTTATGACAATGACAGCTGCTTGAGGAGTTGTAATTTTGTCTTTCGGACTGAGAATCATTCTTTAACCACCCTTTCACCGATAGGTTATCCTTTACGTATGGGGTCTTTAGTATGCAACATCTTTGGACGGCGTTTCATCATCATAAGTGGCATGCGAACCATCAGGTCTTTCCACTCACTTAAGCGATAAGGAACGGCTGGACTCAAATAAGGCACACCAAAGCTTTTTAATTTCACTAAATGGCTGGTCATTAAAAGAAAAAAGAGAATGACCCCGTACAATCCAAATGTGGCAGCACAAATCATAGCTGGAAAACGCAGAATCCGTAATGTAATCCCAATACTATAGTGCGGAATGGAAAATGATGAAATAGCAGTTAACGCTACTACAATGACCAAAACGGGGCTAACAATCCCTGCCTGTACAGCAGCTTCCCCTATGATTAAACCGCCGACAATTCCCATTGCGGGACCGATTGGCTTAGGCAATCGCAGTCCTGCTTCCCTCAAAATTTCGATGGATATTTCCATGAATAATGCTTCGATAAGTGCCGGAAAGGGTACCCCGGACCTGGTTCCTATAATGGAGATGGCCAGTTTGGTCGGAATCAACCCTGAATGAAATGAGATGAAAGCAATATACAAAGACGGTGTAAAAAGAGCCAGAATAGCTGCGAGGTAACGAAGCATACGGATGAATGTACCAGGAATCCACCTTTCATAATAATCTTCCGGTGATTGTAACATCATGCTTAAGGTAACCGGAACGATCAAAGCGAAGGGCGTCCCATCCAATAAGATGGCCACTCGACCTTCCATTAAAGCAGCGATCACGCGATCCGGACGCTCTGTATTCTGTACTTGCGGAAAAGGACTAAGGTAATTATCTTCGATAAGTTGCTCTACATAACCTGATTCCGGCACACTATCAATATCGATTTTCTTAATTCGGTTTTCTACCTCTTGAACTAATTCGGGCTCAACAATATCATTGATGTAAGCAACAACCAAGTCTTTTTTTGAACGCTTTCCTACTTGGAATTTTACTAATGATAAACTCTCAATTTCACCACTACCCCTTAAAAAAGAGGTATTATCACTCAATGATTCAGTGAAACCGACCCGTGGGCCTCTGACTAATGCCTCTGATACCGGTTCTTCGATCGTCCTTGTTTTAAGTTTTGTAGTTCCAAGGATCAGCGCATCCAATGATCCATCAATTAAAAGAGCGGTAGAACCTGTTAGTACTTTAGATGCTAATTCTTTAATGGATCGAACTTCTTCTATTCCACTAATGGATAACACTTCATTTTTTATGAATTCTTTTGAAATGCTCTCTTTGAGGTAGGGAAGGTTCTGTTTATATTCTGCTGAAAAATCAACCATCAATGATGGCATAATATGCATATCTATGAGGTCTTTATCCGAAAGTCCATCCACAAATATGATAACTGACCGTATACCGGTACGCCCTAGATTAAATTCCCGAAAATGGACATCCCAATTATGGCCAATTTCTTGCTTAACACATTCAAGGTTAAATTCAAAATCATCTGTAAACTGACGTGTTGTATCTTGGGAGGTATTTGCTTCTTGTTTGTCTTTATCGGTACCTTTTCCTTTTTTACCAATCTTAGATAGCCACTCCTTCATCATCATCACTCATCCTTTGGGGTGCGAAGCAAATTAAACAATTTGCTGATTAGATATGGAATAACAAACACAATAAAAGCTTGTATAAAAACCTGCCATTCTGGAAGGTAGGAAACAATCGTTTTCCACATTTTCATCACCCTATACTTGTCTCAGATAACAGCTAAAATTCCTTTATTTCTCAAATAGTATTAATATCTTCTGCGTTTCTTATGCAATGAAGTTAAAAGCAATTAGCCATATTTACATAATTTATACTTCGTATTAGCTATGTGAAAAAATTGATTTTGAATATATTGAAGGAGAGAAGGAGGAGAAATTGATTCTGGGACTTATCCGAATGATCATGGTGAGATTTAATGAACATGAATCGTGAACAATTTATTGGGATGTATTAGTGAAGTTTTTAGAAAGTAAAAAAGAGGGTGTTTTTTTATCGGTGCTTTTAATGGGTATTTTAATTAATGATTTTAATAATCGACTTTTCCTCTTTGAAATGGAGAAGACTAATGCTCAAAATTTGAAATGTAATTTTAAAAATATAAATATCAAATTGAAATGATGTTCAAATTCATATATACTGAAAATTGAGAATTATTGTTAAATATTAGCTTAATTTGGGAGATATCTGCATTTATCAACTTAAGAATAAGATACCCAATCGCTAACCGGAACGGAAAAGGATACACGATGATCGCTTTATAGGATTGTGATGCCTGGTGAAAAAATAGAACGGAATGAATGAGAAGATTATCTTTCGATATGGGTCAAAAGGCAAAGTTGTTCCTTATTTAAAGGGGTGGAAAATGATGAATATATGGACAAGCTGCACACTTAGTTCAATTCTGGCTCTTTCCTTACTATCACCATCCGTGTCTTTCGCTAATGAAAATTCAAATCAGGAAACTGCCAGCCAGTATCCCATGTTAAAGAAAGCAAAAAAACCTGAAGAAGCGGGCTTTTCGTCTGAAAAGCTGGAAAAGGTGGATCAGCTTATTGAAATGGAAGTGGCTGCCGGTTTCCCTGGTGCTGCCCTGATTGTCATAAAGGACGGAAAAATCGTTAAAAATGAAAGCTACGGGTACAAACAGAAATATAATGAACATACACCTCTTAAGAAGTTTCAGAAAATGGAAAATGACACGTTATTTGACCTTGCTTCAAACACGAAGATGTATGCAACCAATTTTGCCATTCAGAAATTGGTCAGCGAAGGCAAGCTAAATATCCAGGCAAGAGTCCGACAATACATTCCTGAATTCAAAGACACGGAGGAGGATGTGATCAAAGGAAAGGACAATCTGAGGATTATTGATGTTCTCCATCATACAGCAGGGTTTAGACCTGATCCGCAATATCATAATCCAAAGGTTTCTAAAGAACTCTACTCCCAGGAACGGGATAAAACCATCGAGTTCATTTCCAAAACACCGCTCACATATGTACCCGGAACACAGAATGTATACAGTGATGTCGATTATATGCTGCTTGGCGCCATTGTTGAAGAAATAACGGGTAAGCGGCTTGACACCTATGTTGAAAATGAATTGTACAAGCCACTTGGTTTGAAAAATACAAAGTTCAACCCTCTTCAAAAGGGCTCTAAGCCAATGGATTTTGCCGCAACTGAATTGCTTGGTAACACCCGGGACGGCGTGATGGATTTCCCTAACATTCGCACATACACACTTCAAGGGGAAGTACATGATGAAAAAGCCTTTTATTCGATGGGAGGCGTTTCAGGGCATGCAGGTCTTTTCTCCAATACGGAAGATATGGCCGTCCTCCTGCAGGTGATGCTGAATGGCGGGGGATACGGTAAACATTTGTTGTTTGATCAAAAAACCATCGATGAATTCGTCGCACCGTCCGCGATGAATCCTACATATGGACTTGGGTGGAGACGAAATGGCGATGCTAGCATGGAGTGGATGTTCAGCCCTTATGCGAGCGACAGTGCCTACGGTCATACTGGATGGACTGGGACGGTCACGATCATTGATCCGGAGATGGATTTAGGGATTGTGCTACTAACTAATAAAAAGCACTCTCCTCTCGTTAACCCTGTAGCCAATTCCAATCAGTTTTTTGGCGACCTCTTCAAAACAGGAAGCTATGGAAGTGTTGTAACTGCGATTTATGAAGCATTGGAAACGAATGAATGAATGTATGAATGTATATCTCCATAAAGTAAAAGGCCTCCGATTAAAGTCGGGAGGCCTTTTACGGAATCAACTTCGATTGCATCCTCGACATCATGGATATCCGGGAACATATCAACCAATTCCAGGTATCTTTTAAACCCTGCATATCCCTAGGGCAAGGTCTCCAAAATCGAGCTGATTTGTATGATTGGTGCTATGAAAATATTGGATAGCATGATGAATGCCGAGCTCCCCATAGGTCATTTTTCCATGGATGACATACCAAGCTCCGCAGCCTAACACGGTTAAGGGGAGTGAAGAATCATCCCCTAAAAGATTTATTTTAAAAAAATATATTGACTGAACAGCTTGTATCCGCTTACAATAATACTTAGTTATTAGTGTATTTAGAAAATTGTAAAAGAGGTACCTGCATGACAAAGGAATTCGACAAAAGAATCGGGCGCCATGCAATCATGTACGCGTTTGCGGACGAAGAGGAAGAAGTCATATTGACGAATGATCTAAAGCGGATGGATTGGCTTTATGGAAAAGGTAAAGTCGGTTCAATGGAGCTGCAGAAAATAGTTGCGGCCATTGAGACATCAGCGAAAAGACTTGGATTAGTCAATCCCGATATGTATCGTGAAATGCATGCGCTGTATCATGCGATCATCGAAGCACTCCAAGGAGTGACACGCGGCCAAGTCGAGCTTGGCGGCCTTTTGAGGACTGCGGGCCTTCGGTTTGCAATCGTTCGGGGCAGGCCGTTTAAAAACGGGGACGAAGGTGAATGGATTGCTGTCGCCGTGTATGGAACGATTGGAGCACCGGTTCGGGGATTTGAACATGAAGCCGTTGGCTTGGGAATTAACCACATTTAAATAATTAAAAGCCTATAGTTATTTTAGTGAAATAGGGGGCTGTATTGAAAGACTGGATAAGTCTGTCAATATGGCCTCCTTTTGTGTGTTTTAAAAAAAGAATAGGGGTGCAGGAAATGATTATGTTAACGGGTCAAACTTTAACGATTGAAGAAGCGAAAAAAGTATTGTATGAAGAGGCATTTGTCACTGCTTCTGCCGAGAGTGTTAAGAAAGTGGAAAAAAGCCGGGAAGCGGTTGAAAATATCGTGAAACAAAAGAAGGTCGTCTATGGCATCACAACAGGTTTTGGAAAGTTCAGCGATGTTTTGATTGATGCAGAGGACGCAGAGCAGCTACAGTGGAATTTGATTCACTCCCATGCGTGCGGAGTCGGCGAACCATTTCCAGAGGTGGTTTCGAGAGCTATGGTCCTTCTCCGTGCCAATGCGCTATTAAAAGGGTTTTCAGGCGTCCGTCCTGTCGTCATAGAACGTTTGATCGATCTTTTGAATGCTCATATCCACCCGGTCATCCCTCAGCAAGGTTCTCTTGGAGCAAGTGGGGACTTGGCGCCGCTTTCCCATTTAGCGCTAGTATTGATGGGAGAAGGGGAAGTGTTTTATAAAGGAGAGCGAATGGAGGCCATCGTAGCTTTATCGAAGGAAGGCATTCTTCCAGTGACACTTAAAGCAAAAGAAGGTCTTGCATTAATTAACGGAACACAGGCCATGACGGGGATGGGACTCGTCAATTACATTGAAGCTGAACAGCTGGCCCATCAAACTGAAGCGATTGCTTCACTGACTTTAGAGGGATTACGCGGCATTGAAGATGCCTTTGATCCGGATGTTCATCTAGCACGCGGTTACCGCCAGCAAACAGAGGTCGCGGAACGGATCCTTCGCATGATCAGCGGCAGCCAGCTCATCACCAAGCAAGGAGAACTGCGGGTACAGGATGCTTATTCGCTCCGCTGCATCCCGCAAGTGCATGGTGCATCATGGCAAACTCTTGATTATGTAAAAGAGAAATTGGAGATCGAAATGAATGCTGCGACGGATAATCCGCTTATTTTTGACGATGGGGAAAAGGTTATTTCAGGGGGGAACTTCCATGGCCAGCCGATAGCATTTGCGATGGACTTCATGAAAATCGCTGTTGCCGAGCTTGCGAACATTTCAGAGCGCCGCATTGAGCGACTCGTCAATCCTCAGCTGAATGATTTACCGCCATTCTTAAGTCCGTCACCTGGCTTGCAATCTGGAGCGATGATCATGCAATATTGTGCAGCTTCACTCGTCTCTGAGAATAAAACACTCGCACATCCTGCAAGTGTTGATTCCATTCCATCTTCAGCGAACCAGGAAGATCATGTAAGCATGGGAACGATTGGGTCCCGACACGCACATCAAATCATTCAAAATGTTCGCCGCGTTTTGGCGATAGAGCTCATTTGTGCCTTACAGGCGGTGGAATACCGTGGAATAGAAAAGATGGCTCCGTTTACAAAAGAGTTTTATACGGAAGCAAGAAAGCTCATTCCAAGCATTACGCAAGATCGTATCTTTTCAAAAGATATCGAAGCAACGGCAAGCTGGTTACATCAAATCGATTGGAATTCATTTATTAATAGGAGTTTACCTACAACATAATATGAAGTGCGGAATATCCGAATAAACGTTAGGCTTATAGCCCTTTGACTTGGGTTTTAAGCCTAACATCGTTATGTAAATGCAACATAGATCCCAAAAATCCAAAAAGGTCCCGGCATTAGAGAAAATGACCTTGAAATAGTAATAAATGCAGGAAATGACTATTGATGGAATGATCGGCTTTACCTATTCGTGCTAGATTAAATATGCATTTTTGGAGGGGAACCCAATTTGGAAAATAGGCAATTGCAGCCGTTTGTTAAAAATGAACAAAACCAGCCGTCAAATACTTTACAAAGAAAGCTAAAAGCGCGCCACCTTACGATGATTTCGTTGGGCGGTGCAATAGGGACAGGGCTTTTTCTCGGCAGCGGGCCGGCCATTCACTCTGCAGGACCTGGCGGGGCTTTGGTAGCTTATACCGTTATCGGTATCATGGTTTATTTTATTATGACAAGTCTCGGAGAACTTGCATCATTTATGCCAGTCAGCGGAGCTTTCAGTACCTATGCTACGCGTTTCATCGATCCGGCACTAGGGTTTGCACTTGGTTGGAACTATTGGTTCACCTGGGCGATGACGCTTGCAGCGGAACTATCTGCCGCAACGATGGTTATGAAGTTTTGGTTTCCTCACAGCCCGTCATTCTTATGGAGTTCTTTGTTTTTAGTTTTGATATTCTTATTGAATTACGTATCTGTTAAAGGATATGGAGAAGGGGAATATTGGTTTTCGCTCATTAAAGTGGCGACCATCATCATTTTTATCGTTGTCGGAATATTGATGATATTCGGGATCATGAACGGAGAAGCGATTGGTTTTAAAAACTTCACAGTTGGTGACGCCCCGTTTGCCGGTGGCTTTTTGGCAACATTGGGTATTTTCATTGCTGCTGGTTTTTCTTTTCAAGGGACAGAAATAGTCGGTGTGGCAGCCGGTGAAAGTGAAGACCCGGCAAAAAATGTACCTCGTGCAGTTCGCAGCATCTTTTGGAGGATCTTCCTTTTTTACATCCTAGCGATACTTGTTATTGGACTGATCGTTCCTTATACGAATGGCAGCCTGCAGGGACACACGATCATGGTTAGCCCGTTTACGATGGTGTTTGAAAAAGTGGGACTGGCATTTGCTGCTTCCGTGATGAATGCCATCATTTTGACAGCCGTATTATCTGCTGGTAATTCAAGTCTTTACGTGACAAGCCGAATGTTGTACTCAATGGCAAACGAAGGGCTGGCACCGCGTATTTTTGGGAAGCTCAACAAGAGCGGCGTTCCCATTTGGGGACTGATTGTGACCTCGCTTGTTGGGATGCTGGCATTTTTCGCTTCCATTTTCGGTGATGGAGTTATCTATATTTGGCTGATGAATGCAGTTGGGGTCACTGGATTTATATTCTGGCTGGGTATAGCGGCGAGCCATTACCGGTTTAGAAAAGCATACATTGCTCAAGGGTATTCACTGGACGATCTTCCCTATCTATCAAAATGGTTTCCTTTCGGACCGATATTTTCCTTTGCCCTTTGTTTTTTCGTTTTAATGGCGCAAAACTATCAAGCCTTTCTTGGAGATACCATTAATTGGGCAAGTGTGATTGCTACCTATATTGGCATCCCATTTTTTCTGGTAATGTGGCTTGGGTATAAGTTCATTAAGAAAACAAAAGTAATTCCGCTAGAGGAATGCCAGATTGATTTTGATGAACATAGGAATGCCAATTAGTATGTATTGATAATATGCATTAACCTTGAAATGAAATTGTTGTTTCAAGGTTTTTTTCTGTATATTTGACACATTCCCATGTGTGTCTGCATTAAAATATAACCTATAAAAAAAGTATTAAATTCCAATCTTGCCAGATCCGGAACCGCTTAAATTTGCCCGTGATTTGTGACTGAAAATCGCTTTTTCCGTTTTTTGGATCATTTTAGATTTTAAAAAAACTGAAAAAATTTGTGGTGGATGATGGGCGTTTATGATTATAGGAAGCCAAAGTGTTGGTATATCAAGGTTTTTAGAGTCTTTCGGAACCTTTAGAATCGATGTCGTAAATGGGCTTTTTAGGCAAGAATTCCGTCCCGCATCATTTGAACTTATATTCATTTTTTGTTAAGGTAATGAAGTACTTTAGGGTTACAGGTTCATTCCGTGTGCTGGGACTGAACAAAACTCTAAAATAAAAATCCATTAAATTTCAGTTGGTATATGCTGTGCCTGTTAGTTTCCTCAGTTGTATTGCACCTCTTTTCCCTGCAAAGCTCAAATTAGACACATTGGGAATCCCATAATCATATTTCTATGCGTTTTGGTGTTATACTGCACTGCAAGTACCATTCCATCTGGTTAAGGAAATGAAGTACTTTAGAGGGTAGTCGTAAGTCCATCATCCGGACCTAACTCTAAGTGGAAATCGTTTATATTACAGTTGGTATATGTTGTGCCTGCTAGTTTCCTCAGTTGTGATTGCACCTCTTTTTTCCTACTTGAAATGCTCAATTTATCACACATAATATAATCCAAGTAAAGAATTATTTCTTGGGAATAATAAATTTAGATTATTTTTTTATCCACTTTATGCCCTGTGTCACTTAATAAGTGTCACTTCCGCTTTTTCGAAGAAAAAGTAATGGGGTGGAATTTCGGTAATTTGAAGGTACTTGTGCATTAATAATCATCACTCGCATAAACCGGGGGAATTCAGCAAAACTGAATATCATATGGGCAACTATTAGAATGAGGTGACTTGATGAAGCCGTATGTAGAAGTCAGAAATGTTTCGAAAATTTTTGGCAAATCTCCAAAAGCAGCAACAGACTTATTGAAGCAAGGCAAATCGAAAAAAGAAATCTTGAAGGAAACGGGACAAACGGTCGGAGTGAATAATGTTAATTTCGAGATTTATCCCGGCGAGATTTTTGTCATCATGGGCCTATCAGGAAGCGGGAAATCCACTTTGATTCGCATGTTCAATCGTTTGATCGATCCCACTTTGGGTGAAATCTTAATTGATAATGAAGATATCGTGAAGATGAACGCTGCCCGCCTAAGGGAAGTCAGACAAAAGAAAATAAGCATGGTCTTTCAGAACTTTGCTTTATTTCCGCATAAAACGATATTGGAAAACGCTGAATTTGGGCTCGAAATTCAAAAAGTGGATCCAGCAAAACGTCATGAAAATGCGATGAAGGCACTCGAGGCCGTTGGTTTGAAAGGCTACGAAAATCAGCTGCCATCACAGCTTAGCGGCGGTATGCAGCAAAGGGTTGGGCTAGCCCGGGCACTCGCAAGTGATACGGATATCCTATTGATGGATGAAGCCTTTAGTGCCCTTGATCCATTGATTCGTAAGGATATGCAGGATGAACTGATTCAAATCCAAGATCAGTACAAAAAAACGATCATTTTCATTACCCATGATCTTGATGAAGCATTAAGAATCGGGGATAGAATTGCCCTCATGAAAGATGGAAGTGTAATTCAATTGGGAACCCCTGAACAAATCATGATGAATCCAGCCAATGAATTCGTCGAGAAGTTTGTGGAAGATGTTGATCTATCAAAAGTATTGACAGCATCTCATGTGATGATACGCCCAGAGAAGATCGCGGTGGACAGAGGTCCGAGGGTTGCCTTGGAAATCATGCGCAAACAAGGGTATTCCAGTATTTTTGTTGTGGATAGAAAGCAGACGTTATTGGGGGCCGTGACAGCTGAACAGGCTCGTCAGGCAATGAGCAATAACCAATCGATCTCTGAAGTGATGACAACCGATATCCCAACTGTAAAAGAGGATGAATTACTTGGAAACCTCATGGATGTGATGGCGACTTCAAGCTTGCCAATCTCAGTCATCGATGATCAGAAAAGAATTAAAGGAATTCTGCTTCGTGGTGCCGTTATCGGTGCTTTGGCCGGAAATAAAGATTCCTTGAATGAAATGGAGAGTGAATAATTCAATGAATATGCCGAAAATCCCACTAGGAGCTTGGGTCGATTCTTTAGTGGATTGGATAACTATTGTATTTGCTGGATTATTTACACTTATTACGAATGGGATCGAAGGACTACTGGATATCCTGGTCGATGTAATGAGTGCTGGACCTTCCATCGTGTTAATTATAGTGCTAACCCTTCTGGTTACCTATACAAGCAGATGGCCCTTAGGGATATTTACATTCATCAGCTTACTATTGATCGATAATCTTGGTTATTGGGAATCAAGCATCCAAACACTGGCAATCGTTATATTGTCAGGAGTCTTAACGATAGTGATCGGGATACCGATCGGAATATGGTGTGCCCAAAATAACACGGTGCGTAAGATCGTTACCCCGATCTTGGATTTCATGCAAACGATGCCTGCATTCGTTTATTTGATTCCTTCGATTTTATTCTTTGGAATAGGCGTAGTACCGGGGATCATTGCGTCATTCATTTTCGCAATCGCACCGACAATCCGTATGACTAATCTTGGGATTCAAGAAGTGCCTAATGATCTGATCGAAGCATCGGATGCTTTTGGTTCAACCAGCAGCCAAAAGTTATTCAAGGTACAAATACCATTGGCTACTCCAACGATTATGGCAGGAGTCAACCAAAGCATCATGCTGGCACTATCCATGGTTGTTACAGCCTCATTAGTTGGAGCACCCGGACTTGGGGCGGATGTCTACAGGGCTGTCAGCCAAATAAATGTTGGACAAGGATTTGAAGCAGGATTATCCATCGTAATCATTGCAATCATTCTCGATCGTATCACGCAAAACCTTCGTAAACCAGCTTACGAACATATCGTTAGCAGGAAAATCATTTTTACAATACTGGCCTTACTAGTTGTGGGTACTGCACTATTCAGTGCTTTTACAAAAGATACGGCTGTGAACGGGGATAAAAATAGTTTTGCTGCCAAAACCAATTATGAAATCATCGGAATTGAACCTGGAGCAGGATTGATGAAGTTGACTAAAACGGCTATAGATGATTATAAGCTGGATGATTGGAAGTTGGTTGAAGGGTCTTCGGCGGCAATGGTTGCTGAATTGAAAAAAGCGATTGATAAAAAAGAACCAATCGTCGTTACAGGATGGTCACCGCATTGGATGTTCTCGAAATATGACTTGAAATATCTCGAAGATCCGAATGAATCCTTTGGCGGGGCGGAAAATATCAATTCGATTGCCAGAAAAGGCCTCGAGCAAGATGCCCCCGGCGCTTATAAAATTCTTGATCAATTCTTCTGGGATACTAAAGATATGGAAGATGTAATGGTCAAAGTTACTGATGGTATGTCTCCTTCAGAAGCAGCAGAAAAATGGATAAAGGAAAATCAGGACAAAGTATCCGAATGGACCAAAGGTGCTGAATCAGGAAATGGTGAAAAAATCAAACTGGTTTATGTTGCATGGGACACTGAAATTGCCAGCACAAATGTGATTGGCAAGGTTCTGGAGCAGAATGGCTATGACGTAACATTAAGTCAAGTTGAAGTTGGACCAATGTTTGCCGGCGTTGCAAACGGAAGTGCGGACGCAATGGTGGCTGCATGGCTCCCGGGAACACATCTTGAATACTATAATAAGTATAAAGATGATATGGTTAATCTTGGACCAAACTTAAAAGGAACAAAGAATGGTCTGGTCGTACCGGATTACGTCGATATTGATTCAATTGAAGACTTGAAATAAGAAAACGCGGGAATTTCAGAAATGAAATTCCTGCGTTTTTTTAGTTTAAATGGGCCACTGGGGTTTTGAATACTGAAGATCAATGGATGGAAACGAATTTACTCCTCAATTCCTCTTCCGTTACTTCGATCTTTCCTTTCAAATCTTCAGCCAGTAATACATAACTTTTCACGCCAATGAATTCTGAATGTGATATTAAAAAGAATTTTGTTCCTTTTTTATACGCAGTAGGAACATCTTCAATCAACTTAAACATTTTCATCCTTTTTCCACCTTGGATATCATAAATTCGTAACGGGTGTATTCATAACTGCTTTTGTAGTAGACGTAATAGCATGGAACAAGTTGATAAGGAATTAGTCACTACTAAGATACAACTTCTTCTTTTCACTTTTTATATCATTGATATTTATGAGCGGTCAACTATTATTACTGGTAGATACAAGAAGCATCTGGCATTATCATTTGTTTGCAAATTATGAGTATTCCTAACTTTCTGTGGAACTGCCTATCCGTTGAATGTTAAAATTCAGTTGGAGAACAGTGTTTCTTGATACATAAGGAAAAGAAAAGAGAGGTATTGAAAGTGCTCTCAAAAAGTGATTTTGAAGGGTGTGGAAATATTGAAACCAATCATATTTGATGTTGATACTGGGATTGATGATGCCATGGCGATGGCGTATGCTTTAAATTCCCCGGAATTGGAAGTGCTCGGATTCACCACTTGCTTTGGTAACGTGCCCGTTGTTGAATCGACCCGTAACACACTTGCCGTTTTGGAGAAATTAAATAGGCGCATTCCGGTTTTTGAAGGTGCTGACCAAACTTTGGTGCGCGGAAGGAAGAAGAAATATCCGAAGCATGTTCATGGGGAAGACGGGTTAGGAAATACTCTTCAGTTTGAACCAACCATCAAAGCATCACAAGGAAATGCAGCAGATTTCATTATCGATCAAGTGAAAAGCCGACCGCATGAAATTACGATTGTTGCAGTTGGACCACTGACTAACATCGCATTGGCGATTAAAAAAGCCCCAACGATCATGTCCTTGGTAAAAGAGGTAGTTATTATGGGCGGTGCCGTAAACGTACCAGGAAATGTAACGCCCTATGCTGAAGCGAACATAATATCAGATCCTGAAGCAGCTGATCAGGTATTTGCTTCAGGACTGCCAATCACCCTAGTGGGGCTTGATGTGACACTCCAAACATATCTGTTGAAATCGAAGCTTGATGATTGGCGTGCCACTGGTAAGGAAAGCGCCAAATTTTTAGCGGAAATGACCGATTATTATATGAAAGCATATGAAAACTCCCATCCAGGTTTGGGCGGTTGCGCACTTCACGATCCGCTTGCTGTCGGGGTTGCGATTGATTCAAGTTTTGTGAATACAGAATGGATGAACGTCAAGGTGGTTACCGAGGGTGAAGAAACAGGCAGGACAATTGGTCAAAAGGATGGCGAACCTAGAATCCGCGTCTGTACGAATGTGGAAAGTGATCGGTTTTTGAAACATTTTTTGGAACGGGTTATATGACTAAACAACGTAATTGAATGATTTGGGATTGAATCAATTATAAAGGGCGAACAGTATGGAAACGTTTGATTTTCAGGTTTAATCAAACGTTTGATTAATTTCCTAAAAAGAAAGTCTAAAGTCACTATTATTATGGTGTAAACCATATTATTGGATAATGGTTCAGAAATATTGGGTATAAGGAACTTTTTTTACCATAAAAAAGTAAAAAGTGAAAAATTAATTAAAAAATAGGTTTAAAGATTTGGAAAAACAGGTACATAGGCTTTTATAATGCCATATTTAGGTTTTTTTGCATAATCATAATTTACCATTTTTCGACTTTGCGCTTATTTATATGGCAGAAAATGTATGGTTCTATTAAAATGTACTATATAAGATAAAAGGAGGATTTTTTATATGTCACAAATTCGTGTAACACCTTCAGAACTGAAAGATGTAGCTAGACAATATGATAATGAGAGCCAACAAGTAACGGATATGATTGGTCGTTTAGATAGAATGAGAGATCATTTAACTGGTATTTGGGAAGGTTCTTCCAGTGAGGCTTTCGTAGGTCAGTACGAAGAATTAAAGCCTTCATTCATGGATATGGCCCGTTTGTTGAATGAAGTTTCTCAACAATTGAATAAATCAGCTCAAATCCTTGAAGATACAGATAATCAGATTGCTAGTCAAATTCGCGGATAATCATTAGGTCAATGAGATAAAGAATTTTCTAGGAAAAAGCGCCGCGACTCTTTATGAAGATCGTGGTGTTTTTTTGCTTTAAAAGAGGTGGTTTCCATATATATTCAACTGACGATCGATTTAAACAGGTATACAGGGGAAGTGTTTGATTTGCAAGTGTCGAATTACCGCTCCATCAAGAAGGTTGTGGAAATAATATGGCAGGTAAAGGATATTGCCAGTGCACCTAAAGAAGGCTATTGGGTGCGGGTCCAGAATAAAGAGTTCGTATGTTCAGGTTATGAAACCCTGCTTGATAGCGGAATTACGACGGGGGACCGCCTTGAAATCCTCTAATGGATTAAGTGTGGACTCTTTATAGGAAAAAAGTCTAAAGCCCTTTAGCAGGGGTAAAGGAGTTACATAAAATGGATGAGAAAAAATCCTCATATCTGGAGAAAAAAACAGAAGCTGCAATGATGAAGGATGATAAGGGGCATTCGTTCGTTTTCCAACGGGCAAAACTATCGATGCAAGACCCACTGGAATTACAGCTTATTCATGAAGCGGATGATGCTCTCCAGAAACATATAGAAGTGACAGAGGACGAGGTGCAGATCAGAGTAAATCCACCAGCCTCTTTTTTTGTTTTTTCCAAAGCTAAAGATAAAAATCCATTGAGCAGATGGTTATCGTCTTATCAAATCTTGAAGAAAATCAGGAATCATGAATTGAGCCGCCTGCAACTAGTCGTCTGTCCAGAAAATATCGTTTTTGATTCAAGCTTGGCCCCATATTTCCTGCATTATGGCGTAAAAGAGAGTTTGCCTCCTTATGAGCATGATCAAGATGAGCTATTTAAAGAAACGAAGGCAACGATTTCGGCGCTTGTGGATGGGCAGTATACATTCGAAGAGTACCTGCTTTACCATAAAACGCTAAAACTATCGAACGAATCACAAAGTATATTGGCATCGGGGACTTGGGATGAACTTTCCACGGTCATTCAAAATCGGATAGATGCTTTAGAGAAGGAAGAAAAAGCATTTGTGCATATCCCTGAAAAGAAATGGAAAACGGGCCGTTATACACTTTGGGGTACGGTGATCGTTCTAGTGCCACTGCTGTTGTTTACGATTTACACGCTATTCTTCTCCCAACCTAGGCAGGAGGCATATGTAGAAAGCGGTGAAAGCTTCTTAAAACAAAAGTATAGTGAAGTCATTGACCGTTTGGAAAACTACGATCCAAAAAATATGCCGTATGTCGTTCAATATGAACTGGCTATGGCCTATGTCACTTATGAGCCGTTAGATGATGTCAGGAAGAAGAATGTAGAAAATGCAATTACTTTGCAAACGGATAGTCAGTATCTCCTATATTGGATTTATATAGGCAGGGGCATGAACGAGGACGCGATCGATTTGGCGAGAATCATGGAGGATCGCGAATTGATTATGTATGGGCTGGTAAACCAGAAAGAACAGATTAAGCTAGACGATAACCTTTCAGGGGAAGAAAAGGAAACGCAAATTAAAGAAATCGATACAGAGTTGTCCCAATATGAAAAGGAAATAAAGGAATTGCAAAAGCAAATGGAGGAACAGCAAGATCAGAACCAGCCTGCAACAGAATCGAATATAGAGGATAAAGGCGCAGCGGAAGCAAAACCTGCTATAAAAGAAGAAGCGGAAAAG
The DNA here is from genome assembly GCF_042788005.1 of Peribacillus sp. YIM B13472. Taxonomy (NCBI): domain Bacteria; kingdom Bacillati; phylum Bacillota; class Bacilli; order Caryophanales; family Bacillaceae; genus Peribacillus; species Peribacillus sp. YIM B13472. Next base: position 21,950 of record NZ_JBHZPG010000031.1, on the reverse strand, counting down.
GAACCTGCTTCTGAGGGGAAAGAAGAAAGTAAGGATTCCTCCAAAAAATCATCTGAAGAAAAAGAGAAAAGCAAAGAGTGAGCAATGGGCCTTTTGCGGAGGTGAGATTTAATGAGTTTATTATGGATTTATTCTAAGGAGACCTACCAATCCTATACGATCAAGGATGATCATAACGGTCCAATTACGATTGGTCCATCAAAACAGGATACGATCACGGTTTATTCCATTCCCTTTGAACATGGTCCCATCAAGCTGAAAAAACATGAAGGACTTGATGGATATGAGGTGTTTAGAGAGGACAGGAAGCTTGGCGATGTAAAGCCATTCCAAAGCTTCACCTTTCATGAAGGAGAAGAAACGGTCGAGATTTTTTATACAGCAGGGGAATTGGAAGAAAGCCTCTATTATATAGGCAATTTGAAAGAAATCACTTTATCGGCCAAGGTGGGAGCGACTATCCGTAAAGAAGGACCAGTTTCCGGCAATGGATTTTCCTTTTTGCTTCATAAAGGGCAGTGGCTTCTCATGCCAAAGGAAAATAGCACGATATTCCTGAATGGTGAAAGGGTGACGAAGGCTGTTCCCATTCAAAATGGTGATCTGATTTGCTGGCCGAATATGGCGCTGAGGTTGGTTGAAAGCGACTTATTGATGATTCACTGTGCCGAGAGTTATGAAACTTCTTTATCTAAAATGAAGAAGCCAATCTCTGAAATGAAAAAAAACTATCCACAATATCGCAGGACACCAAGGATGATCTACGAATTGCCGGATGAGAAAGTGACAATATCTTTTCCGAGCCAGGAGTCGGAAGATAATAATAGAGGGTTATGGCTAATCCTTATGCCGCCTTTAATGATGTTAATCGTCATGGGGGTCATCACGGTCATTCAGCCTCGGGGCATTTTCATCATCATATCGATTGTGATGTTCACAACGACTTTAGTTACCTCGACGGTACAATACTTTAAAGACAAAAAGAAGCAAAAATCCAGAGAAGAAAAACGTCAACGTGTATATACCAGGTATCTAGAGCAGAAGAGGGAAGAGCTGCAAGAGCTGTCTGAAAAACAAATGAATGTGCTGTTCTATCATTACCCTTCCTTTGAAAGGATGAAGCTTCTAACTGATAGTATCAGCGACCGTATATGGGAGCGAACTTTGGAAAGTGAAGATGCCCTGCACTTTAAGATCGGAACGGCGACCATACCCTCAAGTTATGAAGTATCGGTAAATAGTAGCGATATGTCCAATCGGGATATAGATGATTTACTTGAACAGTCGCAAGAACTTGTGGATGTATACAAAAACCTGGATGATCTTCCGTTATCCATCGATTTATCAAGCGGATCGATGGGCCTGGTCGGAAAGGAATCGATTGTTAAACGGGAGTTGCAACAATTGATTGGGCAACTGGCCTTTTTTCATAGTTATCATGATGTTCGATTTGTGGCCATTTTTCCGGAAAAGGATTACCAAGAATGGGAATGGATGAAATGGCTCCCTCATTTTCAATTGCCGCATGCCTATGCAAAAGGCTTTATATATAATGAGCAATCACGTGACCAGCTACTGACCTCGATTTATCAGCTATTGAGGGAAAGAGATTTGGATGAGAACAAAGGGAAAGTGAGATTTACTCCCCATTTTGTCTTTATTGTCACGGATCGTAATTTAATTGCGGAGCATGTCATATTGGAATATTTAGAAGGTAAAACAGACGATTTAGGTATCTCGACTATTTTTGCAGCGGATGCAAAAGAAAGTTTGACTGAAAATGTCCATACGCTTGTGAAATATATAAATGATCTTGAAGGTGAAATTCTCATCCAGCAAACGAAGGCCGTTCATACTCCTTTTAAACTTGATGCCCATTCAAAAGAAGGGAATGAGCGTTATGCACGTACGCTGCGTTCACTAGATCATCAAAAAGGCATGAACAATTCCATACCGGAAACGGTATCATTTCTGGAATTATTGAAAGTTCGTGAAGTGGAAGATCTGCCCATTAGCCAAAACTGGCGGACCAATCAGTCTTCCAAATCCTTGGCAGTTCCCATAGGATTGAAAGGGAAAACGGATAGGGTTGAATTGAACTTGCATGAAAAGGCGCATGGCCCCCATGGATTGGTTGCTGGAACGACAGGGTCGGGGAAGAGTGAATTACTGCAAACCTACATCCTATCATTAGCCGTTCATTATCATCCACATGAAGTTGCCTTTTTGCTCATTGATTATAAAGGTGGGGGAATGGCACAGCCATTCAGGCAGATTCCGCATCTGCTCGGAGTCATTACGAATATTGAGGGAAGCAAGAACTTCAGTGCCAGGGCACTAGCCTCCATCAATAGCGAATTGAAGAAACGCCAGCGCTTGTTCGATCGATACGAAGTTAATCATATCAACGATTACACGGACTTATACAAAGAAGGCAAAGCGGATGAACCGTTACCGCATTTATTTTTGATATCAGATGAGTTTGCGGAACTTAAAAACGAAGAACCCGATTTCATCCGCGAATTAGTAAGTACGGCGCGTATTGGACGGAGCCTGGGAGTTCATTTAATTCTCGCTACACAAAAGCCGGGCGGTGTAATTGATAACCAGATTTGGAGCAATGCCCGTTTTAAAATTTCCTTGAAAGTGCAGGATGCCAATGATAGTAAGGAAATTCTTAAAAATAGCGATGCGGCAAATATTACTGTCACCGGACGGGGATATTTGCAGGTAGGAAATAACGAGGTTTATGAATTGTTCCAGTCTGCGTGGAGCGGTGCACCATATTTAGAGGATACGGTTGGATCTGAGGATGAAGTGGCACTTGTCACGGACCTCGGCCTTGTTCAAATCTCAAATGTATCGGAACAGATCACTAATAAGAGGAAAGAAAAGATTAGTGAAATTGAAGCCGTGGCGGATCGAATTGTGGCGGCACAGGAAGAAATGGAGATTAAGAAGTTGGCAAGCCCATGGCTGCCTCCTCTTTCAGATCGTTTATCGAGAAACACTGAAAGAAGCTTGACGAGCAATCAATTCCACCTGGGAATGAAGGATGAGCCCGAATTGCAGAGCCAGACAAATTATGTATATAACTGGATTGAAGATGGGAATGTTGGGGTTTTTGGTTCTTCCGGATACGGCAAGTCAACCACCGTTTTGACACTACTATTTAGTTTTGCAGATCAATTCAGTCCAAAAGAGCTGCATTATTATATTTTCGATTTCGGGAATAGCGCTTTACTGCCAATGCGCCAGCTGCCTCATACTGGGGAATACTTTAGGTTCGATGAGCTAAGGAAAATCGAAAAATTCATGTTATTCATGAAGGCGGAAATGGAAAGACGTAAGCAGCTTTTTTCTGAAAATGAGCTTAGTAACATAAAGCTTTATAATGCATTAGTGGAAGATAAATTGCCGATTATTTATATCGTGGTCGATAATTTTGACTTAGTGAAGGATGAGATGCAGGACCAGGAAGCGCAATTCGTTCAGTTTGCACGTGATGGACAATCACTTGGAATATTCATGATTTTAACGGCAACGAGAATCAATGCGATTCGCCAGCCGTTAATGAATAGTCTTAAGACGAAGGTCGTCCATTACTTAATGGACAGTTCGGAACAATATTCGGTTTTGGGGAGAACCCCTTATGAAAATGAACCTGTTCCGGGTAGGGCGTTGGTGAAAAAGGACCAAACCTATCTCACGCAGGTTTATCTACCAGCCGATGGTGCGGATGATATAGCCGTTTTGGAAGAAATGAAACAAGCCGTGGCAGAACATAAGGTTAAATATAAGGAAACAGCCAAACCGCCGGCGATTCCGATGTTACCGGCACGTCTTGATTCCAGCAGCTTCAAGAGTTACTGCTCACAAGCCATTAAGAAGGATTCCATTCCAATCGGGCTTTCAGAGGAAAGTGTTGCACCTGTTTTCGTGGAGTTGAATTCCAATCCATTCCTACTTGTCGTAGGACAGTCACGTAAAGGGAAAACGAATGTCATTAAAGTGCTCTTGGAATCGTTGTTTACACAGGCAATTGGGGAAATTGGTTTATTTGACGGAGTTGACCGTGGCCTATCTTCTTATGCTTTAGAGGAGAAGGTGAGCTATGTGGAAACAAAAGATCAGATAACCGAATGGCTCGATCATATCACTGAAATATTTGAAGAACGTGAACGAAGTTATCTAGCGGCATTGGAAATGAAACCGATGAAGCAACTGGAATTCCCACGGATCATGTTTGTCATAGATAGCATTTCAAGGATCCAGCAAACGATAGACGGCAGGATTCAGGATAGGATCAGCGGTTTGATGAAACAGTACAGCCATCTCGGCTTTAGTCTGATTGTCGCTGGAAATGCCAACGACTTCACGAAGGGGTACGATTCGTTGACAACCGAACTGAAACAAGTCAGACAGGCTATTTTGCTTCTTAAAAAATCGGACCAAAGCTTGTATACCCTCTCCTATTCCAGAAAAGAAGAAGAGATACAGCCGGGTTACGGATACTTTGTGCTGAATGGCCAGGAGAGTAAGATCCAAATACCACTAAGTGAAGAAAGAAGGAGAGTGCAAGAGAGTGTCTGAAAAAGTAAAACCGATGCTATTAATCGGTAAAATACTGGTGATCTTAGCGCTGCCAATCTTGTTTTTTTCTTATATTGGCCAAAATCCAATGAAAAAGACAGAAACGGCTTCACGTGAAATCGCCATTGTAAATGAAGATAATGGCACTGAATTTAATAATAATCCTATTTTCGTGGCCTCAGAGCTTGTTACTACATTGGACAAGGATTCTGAATATGAGTGGTTTGTGGTTAATAGAAGTACGGCGGAAAGTGGACTTGCAAATGAAAAGTATGATGCAGTTATATATTTTCCATCCGATTTTTCAGAGAATATTTATACGTTCGATGATGAACAGCCTGTCAAGGCGGGGATAAAGTACAAGGTACAACCTAGTTTGAATGCAGAGAACATGGAAAAGGTACAAAAAGAATTAGAGAAGACAAAGAGTAAAATGAATAAGCATATTTCAACACAGTATTGGAGCTATGTTTCCCAATCGGTCGAGGACATCCGTAAGAAGTTCGATAATGTCCTTGCTAAAGAAATCGCTTTTCAAAACACGATGTATGAGTTTTATACTCCAAGCTCGGAAAGCCTTGCCGGCGAAATCAAGCAGCATAAGGACATGCTTGAAGGAGTCTTTGCCCAAACGAAGGATGCTGGCAAAACGAGTAATGAAACAATGGATGAAATAGGGAATACCAAGACTCAAATGGCTTCCTTTGTAGAAGATGTAGTTTCTTTTGAGGAATATCAAAAAGCTCAAAGTATCCTTTTTGAGAAGACTTCGGCTCAAAATCAGCAACTTGTCAACGAGAGTGTTCAATCATATGGCAAGGTGCTGAATGAGGGGAACCAGTCGATACCGGAGATTCAGCAAGGGATGAATACGAAATACAGCCTTAATGATCAAGGCATTAGTGAGAATGTTGGAATCATGCAGCAGAAGCTCGATTCCAGCAGTAATGAATTGGAACAATTTTCAACAAGCATGAAAGACAAGCAAGTAGAACAAATTACGAAAATCACCCAAGATCAACAAAGCTCGATTGATCAATTGAAACAATCGGAAGAGGCGGGTCTTGATAACCTTCAGTCTACCTTGCTTGTTCAAAGAGGAAATCTTGCAAGCAGCTCTGGGGATGGGGAGGATATTGGTGAAGGAACGCCGCCTATAGAAGATATTGAAACGGAAGCGGGAAAAGGTGAATCGGTTGCTGCACCTGAAAAGAAGGACCCGATTGATGAACTGTCGCTACAAGTATTGCTGGATCGAATCAATGGGATCAACACGGCACTTGAAAGTTTGGTGCCGGCAGAAGGAAGTGAAGGAGCTGCTGAACAAATCAACATTCTTACAGCAGAACTCCAAACGGAAATCGATAATCTCAGCGGAACGGTAAACGGCAGGACAGGGAATTATAACCAAGTGATAACTGAGTTTAATACACTGGTAGATTCATATAATGATCTGCTGGCGCAGTTTACGCAATTACAAGCTGATTATAATGAACTCGGCACGAATTATAAGGATTTAGGTGACCAATGGAAAAAGTCACAGGAAGATATTCAAAAATTACAGGACATCCAGAGTATGACAATCGATGAGGCCATCGCTGAAATCAAGACTCTCGAACAGTCACTTCTTGAAAAAGTGGGGGGAGAAAGGCGAGCGGTGCTGGTGAGGGCCTTTGAGAATCCTATCACCAATCGGGATTCAACTACCCTCCTTGCCTATTACGGTTCACTCTCATCTTATGGTGAATTGGCTGAAAGAGTCACGGAAGCAAATGTAGATAAGGTATTTGCAGCCAATATAAAAGAATTGGAAAACTTGAAAAATGGGGTTTCCGGAAACGTAGATGAAGAAGCGAAACTCGTTAAAGCGAGTTTAGCGGGAGTCAATGAGAACTTCGGGATGTTCTCAGATTCGATTATGGATTATATGAAAGAATATGATGCTAACGTTGAAACGGGGCAGAAAGCCACTTTAGCCGAATTAGCGGCAATTACCGGGAAGGCTCAAGAAGTGTCTGCCAATTTGTCAGATCATATGGAAGTTCCTGAAATGGAGGACGAACCTCCAGTTAATCTTGATGGAGAAATGTTTGTCTCACTTCAAGACAATACGGCAACAACTGTCGGCTTCATTTCCGAACTTGTCAATTCTGTAGCGGAACGACAGGACACGGTCACGAAGGATACAGCGGACCTGCAAGCGAAAGTGGGTTCAGTACAGGAGAGGGCCGATCAGCTTAATGATAATTGGTCCCAAAATGTAGACTCAACCGAAAGAATCAAGACGGACGTATATAGTGTCTTGAACAACACTCTAGTCGATGATCAGCAGAACGGGTATGTGTACGAATATTTAGCGAATCCTGTACAAATCAGCGGGGAAGTCCTTCATCAGGAAAAGGTTAATATCCCGCCGATCGTCATGTTGGTAATCATACTCATTTCTGGGTTATTGATCGGTTTCTTCCTGCATCATTATGAAACCATTCCAATGATGGTCCATGCGGCCTTATTTACCTTATTGAATCTGATTGTAGGTTTAATCATCAGCATGTATGGTTTGAAGATCTATCCGCTGGGAGATATGCAGGAGATTAAATGGACCATTTTCACCGTCCTGCTTTTATTCTTCTGTTCAGCGTTTACCCGACTTGCCTTCTCGATAGGGCCGTTTGTCGGTGCTATCCTGGTGATTGGTTTGATCAGTTTCTTTACCATTCCATTATTGGATTTAATCATGCCTAATTTCAATGTAGACCACCCGGTTGCAGACGTATACATGTCCATTCAATTCGGTAATCAGTCGGCATTCATTCCGGCTAGCATCATCTTGATTGTGCTGACGCTTATTGCAACGATCACTCCATATATAGTGAAGCGTCTTACAGAAAGAAGAGCAATGGCCCATGAAGTGGAATAAATACGTAATGCCTGTCTTGCTCATCCTGTTTTTTAGCCATGCACCTCATGGCGGGGCTGAAGAGGAACCCATGGTGGAGCCCAATGAATATCAAGAAAAGGATATTGATATTCAAACGGAGTATTTCCATGAAGAAGGATTGTTGGAACAGAAGAAGAAACTGCCTGAAGAACAAAAGGACCTCACTTTTGAAAGAGGGAAATATGATGTCGTTGACTCGGTGAAGGAATCACTGTTTCTGTCTCCGGTAACGGAGAATCAAAATAATACCATCGCTTCAAAATCAGAACAGCTTGGATTATTCTCGGAAATCGCCATTCGAACGAGAAGCGAAGAAGAAACAGAGCCTTCCCTTAATTTTGACCTGACGATATTGCTCGGCATCGTTTTGGCACTTTTGGTCGTTTGTTTGTTTTTTATCCTTATCCCGAAAATGGGAAAGCTGAATGGAGATGTTAAACGAAAATGAAAACAGCCCGATTCCTAAAAGATCAGGAATCGGGCTGTTTTGCTACATATCCATAACGGTTTTAATAAGCCCTAAAAGAAGGGCGGCTGCGAAGATCAAAATGAAGAATTTTTTATACATGATCAGTACCTCTTATATCTTATGAGTGGATTGCATTCATCTTAGCATAAACAAGAAATAAAGGAAGTTTCCTTAAAATGTACAGATCGGTGGGCGTGGCTTCATTGCCCTGATGATCGGTGCGGGATGAGGAAAAGGATGCGCCAATTAATTTTGGCGCATCCTCCTATCGTTTTATTTGAACAAGTCAGGGTAAACAGTCTTTGCTGCAAGTTCAACAGCTTCCCCGATCCTTGGTCCAGGACGTGACATGACATTTTCATCAAGCAAATGGACGTCATCGTTCTTCACTGCATCGATATCTTCCCAGCCTTTACGCGATTTAATTTCACCAACGGCATCATCTGCATACGTGGCCGTGGTGATGATGGATTTAGGGTTCCTTTTGACGATTTCTTCATCGGATACCTTAACCCAGCCTTTTTGGTCATCAAAGATGTTTTTTATGCCGGCAGTGTCCAGGATTTCATTTTGGAAGGTCTCCGATCCTGCTGTATAGATTTCCGGAGCAGGGCTAATTTCAAAGTATGTTTGTTCCTTTTCATCTAAAGTTTTCACTTTTTCTTCAACACTTGTAATTTGGGATTTGATATCTTTCACTAATTCATCCCCTTTTTCGGCAACACCCATCACTTTAGCAATCTGCCCGATATCACCATATACATCATCGAAATTTGCCGCAGATTTAATGATGAATACAGGGATGCCGGCATCTTCGAGTGGTTTCAGTGCCGTTTCATCACTAATGGTATAAGCTATGATGGCATCAGGTTTCAAGGCAATGATTTTTTCTGTATTGATATTAACAGAGTCTGAAACATGTTCGATATCCTTCGCTTCCTCTGGATAATTATCGAAGTCTGTCACACCAACGACTTTATCACCCTGTTCAAGGGCAAATAAAATTTCCGTATTGCTTGGCTGTAGTGAAACGACCTTTTCCGGGATTTTCTCGAATTTTATTTTCTTACCAGTATCATCCGTAACGGTATAATCCTTGACTTCTTCGCCCTTTTTAGTCTCTTTATTATCCTTTGAGGATTGATCATCGTTCACTCCGCATCCGGTAAGGAAAAGCGTAAGCATCAGCATGGAAATCCAACTGAATCGTAGGGTTCTCTTCATTATTTATTCCTCCGTTTTCTTTTTCATGGGTTTGGTTGGGTATGATTTACTTATAAAAGGAATCTCCTCGATCCCCTGTTGCTTATTGACGTAGACTGCCATCACGAATAATACATTTGCAAGCAAGTGAGCGTAATCAAAAAGTATTCCTGGAATTTCCTTTTCCAGACTTAACTTGTGTAAAGCTCGCACGGACTTTTTGGCTTCACTGCGGCAAGTATGCAAAGTACATGCTGCAGTTGATCCTTGTGGAAGGACGAATGTTTCAATTCGATCCTTCACTTCAGCGACATACCGGTCGTAGATTGCACTTAAACGGTCGAGATCATCGCTGGTAATGGCTAATTTCCCACGGACTGAACCATTTAAATGGTAAGCCATGGGCAACAATTCCATTAAGTCACGGTATACATCGGGGACATCCTCAGTTAGCGAGGCGGCCAAGCCGATTTATGTCGTCAATGAGTCTGTGCGGATTTCAAAATCGACGGTCGATACGGACTCACGCGTGTATGGGTAGCATAAAAAAACGAAAGTCCTTCTTTTCCATAAATCTCCCTCCTTTTACGTATTGGGTGAATGACCTCCGTATTGCTTTTCCCAGCAAAACAAATAGCCGACCAAGAGTTTTGGTCGGCTTCAGGCATCTATGTATCTGTAGTAGAAAAAAGATGGGAGAGCCGTAAAATCTCCTATCTTCCGAAGAGCATAATACGAAGAAAAAAGGCAGGTCTCCTGGCTTGTGCGTCATTTTACTCTAAGAACCTTCCCATTTGGGTTAAATGGCCGGTAATCGGCGTACGATTACATCCTCAAATAGTGGTATGCATCTTATTTCATTAGCACTTACAGTTGCGGAAACAGCTTCGGTTTTAAACCGAATTCCCTATTAAGCTGACAATGCAGCACTCTTTTCTGCTAGGTTCATATTCACTTAGCAACAGTTTACCATACCTTTTTCAATAGACCGCATTAATATTTTTTAGTCAAATTCGTTTATGGTTTACCGAATATCTAGTAAACTTACAATGTAAGGTTTAATTGGAGCTTAATGTAAAATCTTTGATATAGAAAAGGGATTAAATAATAGTGATAATGTGAATCTGTGAATCCCGGGAGGTAGAGAATGATTTATAAGCAGGTCAATCAAAAACTGGAAATGGTTCTGAGGAATATCGAAAAGGTGATTATCGGAAAACGGGATATAGCAGAACTAAGTATCGTGGCACTCCTTTCCGGTGGACATGTCTTATTGGAGGATGTTCCGGGCGTGGGGAAGACAGTCATGGTAAGGGCACTGGCAAAATCTATAGGTGCAAGCTTTAAGCGAATTCAATTCACACCTGATTTACTACCTTCTGATGTTACTGGTGTTTCGATCTTCAATCCTAAGGAACAAGAATTCATTTTTAGGCCAGGTCCGATAATGGGACATATTATTTTAGCCGATGAAATTAACCGGACCTCGCCGAAAACTCAGTCTGCATTGCTTGAAGCCATGGAAGAGGCAAGTGTGACGATTGATGGTGTCACAAGGGGATTGGAGAAGCCGTTCTTCGTAATGGCGACACAAAATCCGATTGAGTACGAGGGAACATATCCGCTTCCGGAGGCTCAATTGGATAGATTCCTATTAAAAATGAAAATGGGCTATCCAGGTGTGGAAGAAGAGATAGAGGTTCTTCATAGAGCTCAATACACGGTACCGCTTGAGGAGCTGGAATCCGTCATAACCTTGAATGAATTGATAGAATTACAGGCTGAGGTAAAAGCTGTGATAGTGGACGACACAATAAAACGATATATTGTTGAATTGGCGAATCGAACACGTACGCATGAAGGGGTCTATTTAGGTGTAAGCCCGCGTGGATCGATAGCATTGATGAAGGCAGCCCAGGCTTACGCGCTGATCCAGGGCAGGGACTATGTTCTGCCGGACGATGTTCAATATTTAGTTCCATTCGTATTTTCCCACCGGCTTATTTTGAAACCTGAAGCGAATTATGATGGCTTCGATGCTGGAATGGTGATACATGAAGTTGTGGCGACAACACAAGTGCCTGTGAAGCGGGCTATGACCTAATGCGCAAATTCATCAACATTTTAAGGGGAAATATGAGTGTGGTCGGACTTGTATTACTCATGACCGTTTCCTTTTGCTATGCAATGTTTCAAGGCGGTTTTGTCAGTTGGTTCATTTTTTATTCATTTTTGCCGTTTTCTGTGTACGCTTCGATTCTGCTGTTTTATCCGCTGCATGATTTGACCGTTGAGAGAAAGGTCAATAAAAGGGAATGCCAGGCCGGCGAATCTGTTGAAATAGCATTGACGTTTACCCGTAAAAACCGGCTGCCCCTATTATTTATGGTGGTAGAGGAGGAATTGCCTCAGCAGCTGGAAGATAGGGGATTACAAAGGAAAATAATTATCTTTCCGGGATTCAGGCGTACCTTCAGCATGTCATATACCTTGGAAAACTTGGAGCGTGGAGAGCATTCGTTTCAATCGATCCGCTTTTGGATTGGGGACTTTTTCGGGTTAGTTGAAAAGGAAGCGATATATAGTTCACCTCTGAAAATTACTGTTTTTCCTCGTTATCATGAGCTTGCCTACAGTGATCTTGATCGAGTGTTCAATCAGGGGGCAGTGGTTTCAACAAAGAAAACACAACGGGAACATTCAGTGGTATCCGGAGTAAGGGAATATCAGCCAGGCGATCAGTTGTCATGGATTAACTGGAAGGCGACGGCCAGAACGAGTGAAATCATGACGAAGGAATTCGAAGTGCAGAAAAACCGGGATGTATTCATCATGCTTGATGAAAAGCCGTCGGATTTATTCGAAGAATCCATTGTAATGGCGGCTTCCGTTGCACACGCCATGTTAAAGAAAGGCATGGAAATTGGGTATGTGAGTATGGGATCGAGGACGATCATACCGGCAGCAGCAGGCAATAACCAGAAACGAAAGATTTTTTACAGTCTTGTAAAAGAAGAGCCGAGTGTTGAAAACGCATTGAACGAAAATGTCAGGAAGGGAATTCTTCCGGCAAACGCTGCAGTGATATTCATCGTTTCAGACTTAACCTTAGAAAAGGTGGACAATTTTAGTGCTTTCCGGCCTAATCAGGGATTAATGTTATGTGTGAAGAAACAGGCAGATCTTACTGATGAGGAAAGGTTGTCAAGTTCTACAGCTGTTTCGAGGGGGATAAAGGTTAGCTTTTTTGAACATGGCCAACTAAAGTTTGATAGATCGGAGGTGATGGCAAAATGAATGTCACTACCGAAAAGTTGGAAAAGTTCATGCATGTCCTAATGTATGTATTTGGTCTGGTGTTGATTACTGAATGGTTAAGACCTGTCGATAAACTCACCGATACAGGTAATATCATCATTTTTATCTTGTTTTTGCTCTATTCCCTGCTACTGCATTATTTCCGCATACATTGGTCAATCCGATTTATTCTCATTAGTGCTTATATAATGATTTCATTACATTTCCTCCATTTAAAAGACGCTTTATTTCAATTGTCATGGCTGAAAGGATTTCTAGCGGATTTTAAGGGCAATCTTGGTTTTATATATGATGGGAATTGGGAGTTGATCACAAATCCATTTCGAACGTTTCTATTTTTTGTCCTTCTTTGGCTTGTAACATATTTGATCCATTACTGGGTGATGGTGAGGCAAAGCATCTTTTTCTTTTTTATGTTAACGGTGATTTTTATATCTGTGCTTGACACATTCACTCCTTATGTGGGGGATATGGCAATGATTAGAATAATCATCATCGGGTTCTTGATGCTAGGCCTGCTGTCCCTGCTGCGACTAACGATACAGGAGAGGATTAAGTTTCCGATGGCTTCCATCAATAAGTGGATTTTGATGCTGACCGGCATGATATTGGTAAGTGTCCTTGTTGGTTTCGCTGCCCCGAAGCTCTCACCGCAGTGGCCGGACCCGGTGCCCTATATTACTTCTTATTCTGATAAAGCGGGGAAAGAAGAAGGCGGTTCGAAGCGTAAAAGTGTCGGATATGATGAAGACGATTCGGAACTTGGGGGTTCGATAGAGCCGGATAGTTCCATCGTTTTTTATAATAATGCTCCTGCAGGACATTACTGGAAAGTCGAGAACAAGGAGATTTATACCGGTAAAGGGTGGGTTTCCATAATGGAAACGGACTTTCACACTTTTTCCAACGGACAGGATATGGCATCATTAGATATTTCCGACGTTCCTGAAGTGGTGAGGACAGAAGAAATGACGGCAAATGTGTCCATGGCGGAATCCTATTCCCATATCCTTCATCCGCAGTCCGGGTATTTAAAAAAGATTGAGGCCAAAAATGGGATGGATTTCAAATATTATCAGGGTATGGACAAAGTTATTTCCGAACAGGATAATGGCGAACGGCTGTCCCTGAAAGAGTATGAGCTTATCTATGATATGCCGAGTTTTGATATAGCTGAGTTAAGGAAGGTAACGGATCCCGACGGATCGATGGATTTAATAATGGAAAAAAACTCTCAGCTTCCAGAGGGATTGCCAAACCGGATATATGAATTGGCATCCCGGCTTACAAGGAATGAAACGAATTGGTACGATAAAGCAAAAGCCATTGAGGATTATTTTGACGGACCTGAATTCATTTATTCAAAGGACGATATTCCGTATCCGGAGAGCAATCAAGATTATGTCGATCAATTTTTATTCGAGACACAGATAGGGTATTGCGATAATTTTTCAAGTGCAATGGTCGTTTTACTAAGAGCCGCCAATATACCTGCAAGGTGGGTAAAGGGTTATACGGAAGGGGAAAAATCAATCCTTGATGGCGAATCCGTTTATAAGGTGACCAATAATAATGCACATTCCTGGGTCGAGGTTTATTTTGCAGAGATAGGCTGGGTTCCCTTCGAGCCGACAAAGGGTTTTGATGGGGAAGTTGAATTTTACGATTCGGAATTGAAACAGGAAGTGATGAAGCCTGAAGAACCCCCAACTATTGAAGAGCAAACAAAGAAAGGGACCAGGGAACGCCAGGATACACCCGATAGGGAAACTCGATCACCCGTGAAAACTGGTATTGTGAATATGGAATGGTTCTTAAAATGGACTGCCATCACACTGTCAGGTGTATTGATACTCGCTTCCATCGGTTATTTCTTCAGAAGGAAGTGGATTCCTCATCTGCAGATTCTTCGTTATAGAAAGAAAACCGGTGCTCATTTCTCGACAGCCTATTTAATATTATTGAAACAATTAAAACGAGCTGGTTTGGTTCGTCCGGAGGGGCAAACTTTAAGGGAGTACGCCGCCTATGTGGATGCAGTGTACGATACGGATGAGATGAGTGAATTGACGGCTAAATATGAGTTAATGATATATCGTGGAGACGTGGAAGATGGCGAATGGAAACACTTTCAAAAGGGTTGGGAAAGTTTAATGAGAAAAACTAGCTCTTGACCAGGTTTTTATTATATTGATACAATAACAAAAACTAACTTAAACTAATATATCCTTCATATATCCTCGATAATATGGATCGAAAGTTTCTACCGAATCACCGTAAATGATTTGACTATGAAGGCGGATTTTAACAGGAAAGCTGAAAATCTGCCTTCGTCTATACTTTTTCTGTATTTTTGAGGGTGGATTTTTAGTTTTTCTTTTTTTATGATAATATTTTTTATAAGAAATTATCACTCGATTTTATGAGTGAATTACATTGATAGAGGTGACGTTTGTGCCGGGGAAAACAGAATTGCAAAAAAACCAGGAAATGATCGTAGTACTTGATTTCGGAAGCCAATATAATCAATTGATCACTCGTCGTATCCGCGAATTTGGTGTGTACAGTGAGCTTCATCCTCATACAATTACTGTAGAAGAAATCGAGAAAATGAACCCAACGGGAATTATTTTCTCAGGGGGTCCGAACAGTGTTTATGATGCAAATGCATTTGGTTGTGATGAACGCATATTCGAAATGGGCCTTCCGATTTTCGGTATTTGTTATGGCATGCAGCTTATGACTAAACATTTTGGCGGTAAGGTGGAGCCAGCGAAAAACCGTGAATACGGAAAAGCGACACTTTCCATTCAAAATGAGTCTAAGTTATTCAGCGACCTGCCGAAAGAACAAATCGTCTGGATGAGCCATGGTGATTTAGTGGTGGAAACGCCTGAAGGTTTCAAAGTTGATGGGACGAACCCGTCTTGCCCAATTTCGGCTATGAGTGACGAGTCACGTAAATTGTATGCCGTGCAATTCCATCCTGAAGTCCGTCATTCGGTATACGGTAATGACATTTTGAAAAATTTCGTATTCGGCGTTTGTGGCTGTAAAGGTGACTGGTCAATGGAGAACTTCATTGAAATAGAGATGGAGAAAATCCGCCAAACGGTCGGGGATAAAAAAGTGTTATGCGCATTGAGCGGCGGTGTGGATTCATCCGTGGTTGCTGTTTTGATCCATAAAGCAATTGGCGATCAGCTGACATGTATTTTCGTTGATCATGGATTACTTCGTAAAGGGGAAGCCGAAGGTGTAATGGAAACATTCAGTGAAGGCTTCAATATGAACGTAATCAAGGTCGATGCAAAAGAACGTTTCCTATCGAAACTTGCTGGCGTTTCAGATCCGGAACAAAAACGGAAAATCATCGGTAACGAGTTCATCTACGTATTCGATGACGAAGCAACGAAGCTCCAAGGAATTGATTTCCTTGCACAGGGTACACTTTACACAGATATTATCGAGAGTGGTACGGCCACTGCACAAACAATTAAATCGCATCACAACGTTGGCGGTCTGCCGGAAGATATGCAATTTAAATTGATTGAGCCTTTGAATACTCTATTCAAGGATGAAGTGCGTGCGCTTGGAAGTGAAATGGGCATTCCGGATGAAATCGTTTGGCGTCAACCATTCCCGGGCCCAGGTTTAGGTATTCGTGTATTAGGCGAAATTTCAGATGAAAAACTTGAAATCGTTCGTGAATCTGACCATATCTTACGTGAAGAAATTAAAAAGAATGGTTTGGAACGTGAAATTTGGCAGTACTTTACGGTGCTTCCTAACATACGAAGCGTTGGGGTAATGGGCGACGCGCGTACGTATGATTACACAATCGGGATCCGTGCGGTTACATCCATTGACGGAATGACATCCGATTGGGCGAGAATCCCATGGGATGTACTCGAAATCATCTCAACGAGAATCGTTAATGAAGTAAACCATGTAAACCGCGTCGTGTATGACATTACGTCTAAGCCGCCTGCAACGATCGAGTGGGAATAGAAGATAAAAATCATCCAATCAGTGAAGGAATTAACCTTCACTGATTTTTTTTTGGTTAAAATAATTTTTGAATTTGTAGATTACTTACATTTCCCGTATGTTGGCGAATATATAGCCATAATAAGTAAGGAATATATAGCGAAAAGCGAACATTGCCTAAAATTACATAAAAAATATTCGTTTGGTATATTGACGATTATTTTAGTGATTGGTACACTATACCTATAATAATAAAAAAACATAATTGTCGTATAATATTGGGGATATGGCCCAAAAGTTTCTACCAAGCTGCCGTGAACGGCTTGACTACGATGTGTATGGATTGGCGAGTATGGATACACCGCCACTTCTTTACATGACCGCAGTCAAGCCCCGTTCGAAAGTGAATGGGGCATTTTCTGTTGGCTTATGATTTTACGATAGGGGAGACTCATAATGAAAAATTATTTTCGGTTTAACGAGCTGGGAACTAATTATCGCCGTGAAATACTTGGCGGACTAACTACATTCCTTTCAATGGCATATATCCTGGTTGTTAACCCCGTGATGCTGACTTTACAAAGCATCGAGGACTATCCGGATGAATTGAGAATGGACTACGGAGCGGTTTTTGCAGCTACCGCCTTAGCAGCCGCGATTGGCTCGATATTGATGGGACTTATAGCCAGGTATCCGATCTCTCTTGCCCCGGGCATGGGATTGAATGCTTTCTTCGCTTTTACCGTTGTACTTGGTTTTGGGATTCCTTGGCAGACGGCTTTATCAGGGGTATTGATTTCAGGTATAATCTTCGTTTTGCTTTCATTATCGGGAATACGTGAGAAAATCATTAATGCAATTCCGGTCGAATTGAAATACGCAGTTGGAGCCGGTATCGGTTTGTTCATTACCTTTGTAGGGTTTCAGAATGCTGGAATCATCACGAATGATGACAGCGTACTTGTCGGACTGGGCGACTTGACATCAGGAAATACTTTATTGGCTGTCTTCGGGATTGTCGTAACCGTCATTTTGATGACGAGAGGCGTTAAAAGCGGCGTGTTCATAGGAATGGTCATTACGGCCATTGCAGGAATGATCTTTGGACAAGTTCCGGTGCCGGAGAAAATAATCGGTGCCGTTCCTAGTATAGCGCCAACATTCGGAGTTGCGTTCGATGCCTTCGGAAATCCCGGTGATCTCTTCACTGGTCAAATGTTAATCGTGATTTTGACCTTCTTGTTCGTAGCCTTCTTTGATACAGCCGGTACGTTAGTGGCTGTTGCGCAACAAGCTGGACTGATGAAGGATAATGTTCTTCCTAGAGTGGGAAAAGGATTACTTGCTGATTCATTATCCATCGTTTCAGGTGCAATTCTTGGTACATCCACCACGACATCTTATGTAGAGTCTACATCAGGTGTTGCTGCTGGTGCTCGAAGCGGTTTTGCGGCTGTAGTGACAGGGTTGCTGTTTGTCCTATCCCTTTTCTTCTTCCCGCTTCTTTCAGTTGTGACATCTGCGGTGACTGCGCCGGCATTGGTTATAGTCGGAGTGTTAATGGCATCATCACTTAAAAATATTGACTGGCAGAAGTTCGAAATTGCGGTTCCGGCCTTCTTTACGGTCATCATGATGCCTATGACATATTCAATTGCGACAGGTATAGCTTGCGGATTCATTTTCTATCCGGTCACCATGTCGATGAAAGGAAGAGCTAAAGAGGTTCACCCGATCATGTGGGGTCTTGGAGTCGTCTTCCTGCTATATTTCATTTTCTTGAAGTAATAATGCTAGTAAGTAAGGAGAGTCCCGATTTCGGGGCTCTTCTTTCATGTTGTAAGAGAAAGCTCATATCGTGTATAGTAAAAGGACTAAGTACTAAGTACTTTATCCTGTTTGGGGCATAGGGATGACTTTGAGAAAAAAAGAGGGAGAAAAATGAATGGCTTTATCGTTGAAAAGGTTTTGAACAATAACGTGGTGATTGCCACGCATCCGTCGTATGGAGAAGTCGTTTCTATTGGAAAGGGCTTGGGCTTCAACCGAAAGAAGGGCGAAGAGTTAAGTCCGGAACTTGCGGAGAAAACGTTTGTCCTGAAAAATGTTAAGGAACAGGAAAGTTACAAAAAACTTTTGCCGCAGATCGATCAAAATCTTCAAGCTGCCATTATAGAATCCATTCATCTCATTAACGACCGAGTAACTGGAAAACTCAATGAACATATACATGTTGGTTTAACTGATCATTTATTGTTCGCCCTTCAGCGTGTTTCACAAGGAATGACTATCAAAAACCCATTCTTGAAAGAAACGATAACCCTTTATCCTTTTGAACATGATATTGCTGTTGATGTAATCGAATTAATTCAAGATAAGACAGGTATAGGCCTGCCCCAAGGGGAAATTGGTTTTATTACGCTTCATATTCATAGTGCAATATCAAATAAAGACTTATCGGAAGTCAATCAGCATTCGCAGTTAATCTATCATCTTATCCAAGTCGTTGAAGAGCAGCTCGACGTACAAATTAATAAGGATAGCATAGACTATTCACGTTTGGTCCGTCATTTAAGATTCATGATAGACAGGGTGTTGGCTGGGGAAAAAGTAGAGGAACCTGAAAAAATAGCAATGCTATTGAAAGAAGAATATCCTCTGTGTTACAATATCTCTTGGAAGCTAATAAAAATTATGCAGCAGAAATTAGGCAGACCGGTTTGTGATGCGGAAGCTGTCTATCTAACGATGCATATCCAACGATTACAAAAGAAAATTAAATAAACATACATTAACTTACGTGTTACTGATTCGATCAGGCATAAGTGAGGAGAATGATTGTTATGAAAGAGGGTATTATATACCTGAATTTTCATTTCAATCCTATCTTTGCTTATGCCTTTTTTGTATTTGAATTCTGATGCGTGGGAAGATGAATACCATCGTTAGATGTAACCGTTTTATTAGCATGGAAAAACAGTAAAGAGGAGGAAAACCTATGTTTAAGAAGTTGTTTGGTGTTTTGCAAAAAATCGGAAAAGCTTTGATGCTTCCTGTAGCCATTTTACCGGCGGCCGGAATTTTGCTTGCGTTTGGTAATGCATTGCAAAACGAAACTTTGTTGGATATCGCCCCGTTTCTTGCGAGTGGCGGAGTGGAAATGGTTGCATCGGTAATGGAGAATGCCGGAAATATTATTTTTGGGAATCTTCCCTTGTTGTTTGCTGTGGGGGTCGCGATTGGGTTAGCTGGCGGAGATGGTGTTGCCGGCCTGGCTGCGATTATCGGGTTCTTGATTATGAATGTAACGATGGGAACTGTTCTTGGGATTGACGCTGCCGACATTGAGAGCAATGGTGCGGTGTATAGTAATGTTCTGGGAATCCCGACGTTGGGGACGGGCGTGTTCGGCGGTATTATTGTCGGTGTCATGGCTGCTGTTATGTATAATAAATTTTATGAAATTGAACTGCCTTCTTATTTAGGATTCTTTGCAGGTAAACGTTTTGTGCCAATTGTAACAGCCGCAAGCGCAGTTATTCTTGGGTTGTTGATGATTTTGGTTTGGCCGACGATTCAATCGGGGTTAAACTCATTTTCCGAAAATATGTTAGGTGCTAATCTGACTCTGGGAGCTTTCGTGTTTGGGGTTGTAGAACGTGCGCTGATTCCTTTTGGATTGCATCATATCTTCTATTCGCCATTCTGGTTCGAATTTGGCAGCTATATCCCTCAAGGCGGGGGAACGCCAGTCAGAGGAGACCAAGCCATCTTCATGGCACAAATTAAAGATGGCGTACAGAATTTAACTGCAGGTACTTTCATGACTGGTAAATATCCATTTATGATGTTCGGTTTACCAGCTGCGGCTTTGGCCATTTATCATGAAGCAAGACCGGAAAGAAAGAAAATAGTCGGGGGCTTGATGGCTTCTGCGGCACTTACATCTTTCTTGACGGGGATTACTGAGCCACTTGAATTTGCCTTCTTATTTGTTGCACCGGTACTTTTCGGGATTCACTGTCTGTTTGCAGGTCTATCATTCATGACCATGCATTTACTGGACGTGAAAATCGGGATGACGTTCTCGGGTGGGTTGATCGATTACGTTCTGTTTGGTTTAATTAATCCTCAAACCAATGCTTGGATTGTTATTCCGGTTGGTTTGGTCTTTGCGCTTATCTATTACTTTGGATTCCGATTTGCGATAAGAACGTTTAACCTAAAAACTCCTGGTCGTGAAGTAGAAGAGGACGAGGAAGCGGAAGGATCTGCAAGTACAGCTGGAAGTCTTCCTGGCGATATCTTGGATGCTATGGGTGGAAAAGAAAATATTTCTCACTTAGATGCTTGCATTACCCGTCTTCGTGTATCAGTCAATGACATCGGTAACGTTGATAAAAATAGGCTCAAAAAACTTGGTGCCGCTGGAGTTCTGGAAGTGGGCAATAACATCCAGGCAATCTTCGGTCCGCGTTCAGAAACGATTAAGGGGCAAATGAAAGATATCATCGATGGAAAAAGGCCTCGTAAAGTAGAAGCCTCTCCTGAAGAGGGCGTGGAAAAACAAATCGAGGATATCGTCCCGAAACCTTTGCGGACGGATGAAGTTTCCGAGCGTTTTGTTTCTCCTATTAAAGGGGAATTAAAACCGATTACGGAAGTACCTGATGCAGTTTTTGCTGAAAAAATGATGGGTGATGGATTTGCCATTGTACCGGAGGAAGGATTGGTTGTTTCTCCTGTAGACGGCACGATCGTCAACCTATTCCCGACTAAACATGCAATAGGTATTGTTTCCGAAGCTGGACGTGAAATCTTGATACATGTCGGGATCGATACAGTTAAGTTAGAAGGCAAAGGTTTCGAAGCACTTGTCGCTCAAGGAGATAAAGTGACAAGCGGACAGCCATTGCTTAAAGTTGATATAGAGTATGTCAAAAACAATGCCAGCTCTATCATTACGCCAATCGTCTTTACTAACCTTTCCGAAGGTGAAAGTGTGAAGATTGAAAAGGCCGGAAATGTAGATAGGGAAGAAGCGGACGTAATTTCCTTCAATAAATAATCATTAATAACAGGAGGGTGGCTATAATCAGCTGCCCTCCTGTTTTTGATGATTCATTAGCAGGGTCCGGCTTCTATAGAAAGAAAGTAGTGTATATATAGAAGAAGGTGGTTCATGAAAAAAAATGAAGGGAATTTTAAAAGATTAAATTGACTTATCTATATGCAAGTGCTAATATATTAAATACACCGCTTGAGACAAAAAAGATAAACAAGTAAATGATAACTTGTTGTTGACTTTATGTTTGAAAGGTGTTAGACTAATAAAGTCGCTAAAGAAGCGATGGGGAATATTGCTCTTTGAAAACTGAACAAAACAAAGCGCCAACGTTAAATTTTAAGTGAGCACACACTATTAAAAAAGCAAAT
>NZ_JBHZPG010000030.1:0-68217 GCF_042788005.1 Peribacillus sp. YIM B13472 | reverse complement strand
ATTGAATTTCTTTTCACTTCCGCTGCCTTCGGTTTCGTGGTTGCAAACAACGCTTCCATTTCTGGAGCGGCTGGTGGCTGCCAAGCAGAAGTGGGCTCGGCAAGTGGCATGGCCGCGGCTGCGATAGTAGAACTGGCCGGCGGTACGCCAAGCCAAGCCGCAGAAGCGATGGCGATCACATTGAAAAATATGCTTGGACTGGTTTGTGATCCAGTGGCTGGATTGGTCGAAGTTCCTTGCGTGAAACGTAACGCAATGGGGGCATCCAACGCGATAACGGCAGCTGATATGGCGCTTGCAGGCATTACGAGCCGCATTCCATGTGACGAAGTTATCGATGCCATGTATAAAATAGGATTGACCATGCCGGTTGCACTTCGCGAAACGGCAGAGGGCGGCCTGGCTGCGACTCTTACTGGGCGTAGATTGGCAAAGGAAATTTTCGGTTCCTTAAATAAACCTACGCCTTAGGCTCAATTATGAAATCATTGTCCTTAAAAGTTTGCTCTGTATTGCAATAGCATTGGAGAAAAAACAAAGTCACTTCTAAATGCAAAATTGAACCTGTTCATGACTAATCAGGGATATAAGGCGAAACCACGCTGGAAATGGTATACCAATAAGTGTTATCCAATATATCAAAGACTGGCTTTTCACATATTGTTGGGATTTTTGCCTATTTTTCTGCACGAGGTAAAAAGGCAAAATGTGTTTTTGCCAAAGTCTTGTTTTTTGTTTACGAAGGATTAAGAGTTGAATTCCTCGTTTTTTATTGGCTCAAAATCTACTTTATTATACAGCTCGAAGAGATGGCAAGCATCAATCACACTGTCTTTACTTTTCGGAGATGAGCTCTTTTCTCGATATAAGACAAGAGGGTTAATGATAATTAGTAAATAATCTCTTTCCTCGAAATGCTGAACAACTAGTGTATGACAATGACTAGTAGACTCTAAAACGACCGGAGGTCGAATTCCTGTTAAGTTTTCTATTTCTCCCTTACTTAACAAAAATTCATGATAGTAAGTACTGACACCCTATATGAATCTTAAACACGCTGCTTCCGCATTCATACCATCTTTTCACTTCAGTGATTAGTGATTTGGGATAGTATATTTTAAAAAAACGAGACAAAACGAGACAACAATCTCATTTTGTCTCGTTTTGTTTCGACTGAAAATAGATAAAATCCTAATTTACCGACCTCCCATCTTGGCACGGCATTTGCAATATATAAGATTGACTCATTATTAATGATTGGGGGCTGAAAAATGGAAACGGTTCAATCGAATGAAATAAAATTATCACAGGACAAGGCTTATTGGATGTACAAAAAAATGTTGGAGATCAGGAAATTCGAAGACCAAGTTCATGAATCTTTTGCAAAAGGGATTTTACCAGGTTTTGTCCATTTATATGCTGGGGAAGAAGCGGTAGCTGTAGGAGTATGTACTCACCTTTCTGAAAAGGACAGCATTACAAGCACTCACAGGGGTCATGGCCACTGTATTGCAAAAGAATGTGACCTTAACGGGATGATGGCTGAAATCTATGGGAAAGTGACAGGGCTTTGCAAGGGAAAAGGCGGTTCCATGCATATTGCCGATTTGGATAAGGGGATGTTAGGTGCAAACGGGATAGTTGGTGGAGGCTTTCCGCTCGCATGCGGGGCAGCATTAACTGCCAAATATAAAAAGACAGATCATGTTAGTGTTTGTTTTTTTGGTGATGGTGCTAACAATCATGGAACATTTCATGAAGGGATAAATCTGGCGGCAATTTGGAAGCTGCCCGTAATATTCATCGCAGAAAATAATGGGTATGGGGAGGCCACGCCATTCAATTATGCTTCAAGCTGTAAAACGATAGCCGATCGGGCGATTAGCTACAATATCCCGGGTGTCCGAGTGGATGGGAAAGATGTATTGGCTGTGTATAAGGCTGCCGAAGAAGCCGTTCAGAGGGCTCGCAGGGGAGAAGGTCCATCATTGATCGAATGCGTTACTTATCGTAATTATGGACACTTCGAGGGAGATGCACAGAAATATAAAAAAGAACAAGACAAATAGGAGCATAAACAAGAGAAAGATGCGATTGCCCTGTTTAGGAATTACTTACTTAAACGGGATCTGCTGGCGGAAAAGGATCTGATTTCTCTTGAGAATGCCGTTGAGGAATCTATTAAACAAGCAGTCAAGTTCAGTGAAGATAGCCCGTATCCAGAGGCATCCGATTTATTAAACGATGTTTATGTATCCTATTAAACTATAAAAGGAGGAATTGAGATGAGTAGAAAAATCAGTATGTCACAGGCAATAAATGAAGCAATGGCCATGGCAATGAGAAAAGATGAAAATGTCATCCTTATGGGAGAAGATGTAGCCGGAGGCGCAGAGGTTGATCATTTGCAGGATGACGAAGCATGGGGTGGTGTTTTAGGTGTCACAAAAGGATTGGTTCAAGAGTTTGGCCGCGATAGAATCCTTGATACGCCCATTGCGGAAGCCGGTTATATGGGAGCGGCCATGGCAGCCGCTTCGACAGGCTTACGACCGATTGCCGAACTAATGTTCAACGATTTCATTGGCAGCTGTTTGGATGAAGTATTGAATCAAGGTGCGAAGTTCCGCTATATGTTTGGAGGAAAAGCACAGGTTCCCGTGACAATCCGTACGATGCATGGTGCAGGGTTCAGGGCTGCAGCACAGCATTCACAAAGCCTTTATGCCTTGTTCACTAGCATTCCTGGATTGAAGGTCGTTGTTCCCTCATCCCCCTATGACGCAAAAGGGCTCTTACTTTCAGCCATAGAAGATAATGATCCTGTTATCTTTTTTGAAGATAAAACGCTATACAACATGGTCGGAGAGGTTCCGGAAGGCTACTATACAATCCCAATCGGCAAAGCTGAAATTAAAAGGAAAGGCTCGGATTTGACGATCGTTGCCATCGGTAAACAAGTTCACACCGCAATGGAGGCCGCTGAAAAACTTACTGCTAAAGGTATTGAAGTTGAGATTGTCGACCCGCGGAGCTTGTCACCTCTGGATGAAGAATCAATTCTCAACTCTGTGGCAAAAACAAATCGTTTGATCGTGATCGATGAAGCGAACCCAAGATGCAGCATCGCAACGGATATTGCCGCACTGGTGGCGGATAAGGGATTTGACACGCTCGATGCGCCAATTAAGAGGATTACGGCACCACATACACCTGTACCTTTTTCTCCACCGCTAGAAGATATTTACCTTCCAACATCAGAAAAAGTAATACAAGTCGTTTCAGAATTATTGGGGGAGCCTTCCATTCTTGGGGTGTAAATAAATCAATATGATGCATGCTTCAGCTTTTTCGCATAGAACTGCAAAAGTTGGAGCAACAAAACCAATGATGGACACAGAAACTAATCTGAAGGGAGAAAAAAGATATGGCGGTCGAAGTAGTAATGCCGAAATTAGGCATGGCAATGAAAGAAGGCACTGTTTCGTTGTGGAGTAAGTCTGTTGGGGATCCAGTCGAAAAAGGTGAAGCAATAGCCAGCATAAATTCAGAGAAAATCGAAATGGATATTGAATCTCCGGCGGAAGGTACGATTCTGAATATAGCTGTTCAAGAAGGACAAGGAGTACCTCCAGGAACCGTTATCTGTCATATCGGAAATCCGAATGAAGAAATAGTGATAGATGATCATGTTGCTGAACAAACTCAGTCGAAATTTGCAGAACAAGAAAAGCCGAAAACAAAAGAGTCACCCATTTTGCCAATGGGAGATCGTTTGATGATCACCCCGGTTGCACGAAAAATGGCACAGGCAGCAAATCTTGACATTGAGAAGATTCAAGGCACCGGGCCAGGAGGAAGAATCACTAAAGAAGATGTACAGAAAGTTATCGAAAAAAGGGATTCCATGTCGGTAAATACAGAAGAAAGAATAGTTCCTCCCCAACCTACATTAGAGAGCCGGCAGCAGATCCCTGTTACCGGAATGAGGAACATCATTGCCAAACGTATGAAAGAGAGCCTGCAAAGCAGTGCCCAATTAACTCTTACGATGAAAGTTGATGTCACCGATTTAGTCATTTTGCAAAAACAGGCTACTGAAACACTACAAAAACATGAATCAACTAGATTGACTATAACGGACTTTGTTGCCAAGGCTGTCGTGCTTTCACTTAAAGAGCATCCTAAAATGAATAGTGCTTATATTGAAGATAACATCATTTTGTTTGAGCATATCCATCTTGGATTAGCGGTGGCCTTGGAGAAGGGGCTCGTTGTTCCCGTCATAAGAAATGCCGAAAATTGTACCCTAAGGCAGTTATCGAAAAAGGGGAAGGAATTGGCCCGGTGTGCACGTGACGGTCAATTGCCTATTGAAGACATGCAAGGGTCCACTTTTACCATCAGTAACCTTGGGGCATATGATGTTGAGCATTTTACACCGATTCTCAATACACCTGAAACCGGGATACTGGGAATTGGCTCTGCTTACGATACACCGCTTTATATTGGTGAAGAATTGGAGAGGAGAACGATCTTGCCACTCAGTTTAACTTTTGATCACCGTGTACTCGACGGGGCACCCGCTGCTGCTTTTTTACAAACACTAAAACGGTATTTAGAAGAGCCGATCACCGTGATTTTATAGAAAAGGAGGGGAAGCTCTTGAATCGTATAGCTATTATAGGCGGCGGTCCTGCTGGGTATGTAGCGGCAATCACTGCTGCCCAGCAGGATAAGGAAGTCATATTGGTAGTCGATGGGCCATTGGGGGGCACCTGTTTAAACGAAGGCTGCATGCCAACGAAGTCATTATTGAAAAGTGCCGATACGTATGACTTGGTAAAAAATGCCGGGCATATGGGAATTCGCCTGCCCTCCAATTCGATTGAAGTCGATTGGGAAACCGTACAGGAACGAAAGAGAGAAGTCATATCTAAACTAGTGTACGGCATTCGATATTTAATGAATAAGAATAAAATAAAAGTCATTCAGGGAAGAGCGTCTATCCTGACGAGTCATCGACTGCGGATCGAGAACGGAAATAAAAATGAAGAGATTGAAGCAAGTAAGATCATCATTTCAACGGGGTCCGAACCGATTCCCTTACCTTTTGCGCCGTTTGATGGTGAATGGATCATCCACAGTGGCCATGCCATGTCACTTCCTTCCATTCCCGATTCGCTTCTAATTGTCGGAGGCGGCATCATCGGGTGTGAATTTGCCAGTATTTATAGTAGGATGGGCACCAAGGTTACCATTATCGAAATGGGGGCAAAGCTTCTTCCAGGGGAAGATGATGATATTACGAGCATCCTGCATGGAGAATTGAAAACCCAAGGTGTAACGGTCCATACATCCACATCTGTCAAAAACATCAATACAGCCAGTAAGACAGTATTTTTAGAAAAAAGCGATGGCGAATTGGAAGAACTTCATGCAGATTACGTACTCGTATCAATAGGGAGAAAACCAAGAGTGAACGAAATGGGCTTAGAGCGAAATGATATTGATTTTTGCGGACTTGGCATCTCGGTGGATGATCGAATGCAAACAAGCAATCCATCGATTTATGCCTGTGGTGATGTGATAGGGGGCATACAACTTGCCCATGTTGCTTTTCATGAAGGTCGTGTTGCGGCTCTAAATGCCTGTGGTCAATTTGCACAAGTTAATTACCAGGCAATCCCTCGCTGCATTTATACCTCCCCGGAGATTGCAAGTGTAGGCTTGACTGAAAAAGAAGCGCGTAAAAAATATGGGGAAATTAAAGTTGGTGAATTCGCTTTTTCGGCAAATGGGAAAGCTATCCTTGCCAATAAACCGGTAGGAAAGGTCAAAGTCCTAGTGAACCCACTATATAATGAAATTCTAGGTTTTACCATTGTTGGTCAACATGCGACAGAATTGATTGGTCAAGGTACGGTCATGCTTCATGCAGAAATAACGGCAGATATGATGGGAGATTTTGTAGCGGCACATCCAACCTTGTCGGAATCCATACATGAAGCTCTTTTGAACGTTGTAGGTCAAGCTGTGCATTCATAAAAAACCAGAAGGGGGATTTTTGTATGACTAGCGGTCAACGGACGGCGGTAGTCACTGGTGCAGGACGTGGCATCGGACGTGCCATTGCATTAAGATTAGCTCAAGATGGATTGAATGTGGTCATTAACGACGTCAATCTGGATACAGCTGAATCGGTCGTGAATGAGATCAGGGAAATTGGACGTGAAAGCTTTGTAGTTAAAGCGGATGTAAGCAATAGACGGGAAGTATTCGATATGGTGAATCAAGTTGTGGAACGTTTGGGACAACTGGACGTTATGGTTTCAAATGCAGGAATTGCTCAAATAAAGCCTCTATTGGAGGTAACTCAAAAGGATCTGGAACAGATTTTCAATATAAATGTAAATGGTGTCCTCTTTTGCCTGCAAGCCGCTGCTGAACAAATGAAAAAGCAAGAAGGAGGGAAAATTATAAGTGCTGCCAGCATCGCCAGTTACAAAGGCTTTAGTTTACTAGGTACATACTCGGCCACAAAATTTGCCGTAAGAGGCATTACACAAGCGGCAGCACAGGAATTGGCCCAGTTTGGCATTACGGTGAATGCATACTGTCCAGGAATTGTCGGGACGCAAATGTGGGATTTAATCGATGAAAAAATGGGTCAATATATGAATCTTGCTAAAGGTGAAACATTTAAAAAGTTTACAGATTCCATAACCTTAGGACGCTCCGAAACGCCAGAAGATGTTGCGAAATTCGTATCTTACCTTGCTTCACCGGATTCGGATTATATGACAGGGCAATCCATCATGATTGATGGTGGGGTAATATTTTCATAAAAAGAACGCATTATATTGTAGAGAAGCATCGTGTGAATGATCACATGATGCTTTTTGTGTAAACTAAATCTATATATTGTAAGCGAATACATAATCTACTATAATTAAATGGACCTCGATTAACATCCTATTTTATACTCCATGGTATTTTTCCTCTAGATTGACTGTTCAAATGAAGGTTTAAACCAAATGATTAGAGGAGGATTATATGCTATCCACTAGTTGTTATCTACGTACATGGGAACGCTTTGTCAGTGAAGGGGTTCTCGATTCAAATCGTCTGAACAAGCGAATAATGGAATCATGGCATCGCTGCAAAAAAGAACAAGTCAACCCATACCTTAATAAAGGCAAACACATTTTGACGAATGAATTATTGGACATTCAAAGAGAAAAAAACTCCTTCCTATTAGAAGTGGCATCACCCCAATTAACTAGGATGAATCAATCGATAAAAGAATCTGGAATGATGGCTCTATTGGTCGATCCGGATGGATATGTCCTTTCACTTTCCGGAAACGAGAAAATCCTCGAGGAGGCAGGCAAAATAAATTTTGTGGAGGGCGTATGCTGGACGGAGGGTGAGGTCGGAACGAACGCAATTGGAACAGCCTTGAAAACTGGTGAAGCCGTAATGATCCAAGGTACCGAGCACTATTCAATTGCCTCACACAAATGGAGTTGCTCTGCCATGCCCATTTTAAATGAAGAGGGAAAGATATTGGGAGTTTTGGATATATCATGTCCAGTAGAATATTTCCATCCCTCCATGCTGGGTATGGTAGCCAATTTGGCGTATACGATCGAACAGGAAATGGGAGTGCGTTCCTATAAAAAGGAGCTTGCACTGACCCAGCACTCGATAGAACTTGCAGAGACCTATCCGGATTGGCCTTTTATCGTCTGTAATCATAAAGAAATGATAATCTCAGCCAGTAAACAGATTCGCAAAAAAATTCCCCATTCCATTGGTATGACATTGGCCGATCTATTAAATCATGGATATCGAATCGTAAAGGAAAATCCGCTTCTATCCAAAGAGGATAATAGGATTTCCGGTAAGTGTTTATTCTTATCTGAGAATCATGGTCATGAAACCAGTAGGCTTTTTCCTGCCTCAATGCCGGCAAGAAGTTTTACCTTCAAAGGGGAAAGCGGGATTAGCGAAGCCTTTCATAACACATTACACAAAGTGAAGCTTGTTGCACCGACAGAAGCAAATGTATATATATCTGGTGAAACAGGGGTCGGGAAAGAGCTTATTGCCATGGCCATTCATGAAAATGGCTTCCGTAAAAAAGGACCGTTCGTCACGATTAATTGCGGAGCCATACCTAAAGATTTAATGGAGAGTGAATTATTCGGGTATGTTGATGGTGCTTTTACAGGGGCTAAACGGCAAGGGCACAAAGGGAAGTTCGAGCAGGCAAATGGAGGGACCATTTTTCTCGATGAAATCGGTGAAATCCCTTCAGCGATGCAAGTTGCCTTACTGCGTGTACTTCAGGAAAGAAAAATCGTTCCAATCGGTGGCACAAAAAGCAATTCATTGGATATTCGCATTATCACTGCAACACACCGTAATCTTGAAGAGCTTGTCAATGAAGGGTCCTTTCGGAAGGATTTATACTATCGGTTGAACGTTTACCCCATTCATGTACCTCCATTGAGGGAAAGAATTGAAGACATTCCTTATCTAGTCAACTACTTATGTTCGAAGAATAATTGGAATATTCCATTAACCGAAGAATTATTGAATCGTTTAAGGGATTACAATTGGCCAGGCAATATTAGAGAACTGCAGAATGTACTTCAGCGATTGACCATCTTACTTGCAGAAGGACCTCTGGATTATGTTAAAGTACTGAATTCCATGCATTCAAAGCCCGTTACCCGGCATGATGATTTCCCTTCATGGGAGGAACCTGGTAAAAAAGGCATCAAGGGAAATGAACTGACGATCCGTGAAAAAATTCAACGGGATTTAATGATAGAGGCATTACAAAAATCAAGAGGAAATGTAACGGCTGCAGCAAAGTTGATGGATATACCAAGAAGTACATTTTACAAGCGGCTCCATAAATATGGTATATAGACATGGCGTGTTGACATTATGTAAGAAGAGAGATTTATAGAAATCCATGGAAAATGAAAGGGGTATGGCAAATGAAAACAAGAATTACTGAATTATTGGGGATTGAATATCCGATTATTTGCGGCGGGATGTTTCAAGTTGGCCGAGCCCCGCTCGCAGCCGCCGTTTCAGAAGCGGGGGGGCTAGGCATCATTACTTCGAAAACCCAGGTGACACCAGAAGGTCTCCGTGATGAAATACGCAAAGTGAAAATTTTGACCAAGAAGCCCTTTGCTGTCAACCTTAACCTGTTTCCAAGTCAAACGGCAACCCCGAATGATGAATTCATCGATATTTTAATGGATGAAGATGTAAAAATTGTTGAAACGAGTGGCCGAAGCCCAGAAAGTTTAATGCCCAAACTTAAAGAGCACGGCTTTACCGTGATACATAAGGTAGCGAACATCAAAAACGCAATGTCGGCAGAGAAATTAGGAGTCGATGCCATTATGATTGTAGGGAATGAAACAGGCGGACATCCAGGCATGGGGGATGTAGGAACGCTTGTCATGCTCCCTAGAGCCGTTGACTCCGTTACTATACCAGTAATAGCAGGTGGAGGATTTTCGGATGGAAGAGGCCTG
Organism: Peribacillus sp. YIM B13472; assembly: GCF_042788005.1. NCBI lineage: Bacteria > Bacillati > Bacillota > Bacilli > Caryophanales > Bacillaceae > Peribacillus > Peribacillus sp. YIM B13472. Next base: position 58,651 of record NZ_JBHZPG010000030.1, on the reverse strand, counting down.
ATTAGCGCCTTGTCACTCGGTGCTGAAGGTATCGTCATGGGGACTCGCTTTATGGCAACGCAAGAAGCACCGATCCATGATAACGTGAAGCAGTGGATGGTATCTGCCAATGAAATGGATACGGTTGTCATCCAACGGAATATAGGCAGTCCGTCACGTGTAGCATTAAATGCAGTCAGTAAAGAAGTGGACAAACTTGAAAATGAAGGTGCCACTATAGAGGAATTGATTCCACTGATTACGGGACAACGAAGCAAGAAAGTATACTTTGAAGGAAATTTAGACGGAGGAATCTGGTCATGCGGTCAATCCGTAGGACTGATAAAAGAAATATTGACCGTCAATGAACTAATAAAACAAATCGTCCAAGAAGCAAAAACCTCGTTCGAATTTATCCAAAGCCGTATCGAATCCATTCGAACATAAATAATGTATCAGGAACATGAAATCAAGTGCTATTTCGTGTTCCTTTTTTATCTATTAGACATAAGGTTGAAGGCAAAACTTGTTTAATCGAAACTCCAACGTGAAATCCCCATTCAAATAAGAAAAGCTAACCAACTTTCCTCAACTTCTTAATAAAGACTTTCAGTGTAAAAGTACCAAATTGGTAATCAACATTTCGCGATTAGAGTTTACATAACATTATTATTCCGTTTCATTTATGTAAATATCGACTTTTACGATTTTCATTCTAAATTACACTCATGATACCAAAGAACTGATTGCTGAAGATAGGCAGTGTTTTTTAACAAATTCGATTTGAAGATTTACCTTTTAACCCTTGGCAGCATCCTATTGATTCACTGTATGTTGTTGCAATTATGAAAGCAGTTCCTAAAAAATCGCAACCTTTACTTAAAAATAAGTTTTAAAACAGAGCGGATTGATCGTCATTTATAAGTTTAAAGAGAGATTATATTGCTAAATACAGGACCCTATTATCAGTTTCAGGAAGAAAAAGCGGAAATTTTAAGATAAAAACCCTTAGAGTTGTTATAAGGGGAAATATATTAATATAACTTTTTAGAAGTGTTAACCCGTGATTTTTTTCATATTGCCATATATTTTATATATCAGAATAATAAAATTGGTAAATAAGGTTAGTTAGCATAATGTTTTGATAACTATAGAATGTGATAGGGGGGAATCGTTTATTACTTCATAACAACAACAGAAGTTTTATCCGAATTCTTTGTATCGAGAAATGCTGAATTGGTTCAGGTAGGAGTAGTTATGATGTCAATGACTTCTTATGGCAACGGAATGCCAAATAGACATGTATTATTCTGTAATGCGAATGGACGGAAAAAGGAAGAAAGTGAAGGTGCCACCGGTTTTTACAAGAAGGGAAAACATAATATAGATTAGAATTGATATGAGCTAAGTATAGTAAATAATAAGTGCACTAAAGTGATTAATCGTAAACATAACAAAATAGCCAAAAACAAAAATATTAGCAATTAAATTAACAGATAAATTACGATTGAGAATAAAAATCAGAAATTTAATTAACATTTAAGAATTAAATATTATGGGACTTAGCAAAATATACAGCCAATAATTAATCCCAATATAAAATTGAAGATCAATCATTTTTATTTACTTAAAGTATTAGTTAACAATGAGTAATTGGATAAAAAGATAACAATATATAATTGTAGTGGATAAATTTAAAAATTTACCTTTCATCTCACTAAGTTAAGTATTCTTAAGATATGAGATAAAATTAACAATAAAAATACGACTTCCTATAATATATATTATGTAAACTAGAATTGAAATAATGATAGTGCCAATCTGTTGTCTTTCAATATGACTAATATCATAAATGTGTTGTCTATCTCATCTCTAGGGTTATTGCTCTTACTTTTCCGGCAATCAACACAACGATACCCTTTTTATACATACTGGACATATCCACAATTAATTTAATTTTTTTATTAACAGCTTCATTACTTATTTCATATAGATTATTTAGATTATTGTGATTGATTCTAAATTCTCTGTTAAGACATTCTTCCTAAAATTCTTTATCTAATTGATAAATATCCTTGTTAGTATATATTCGCTTATTATTTGCTTTTCGTTATTCCCGAATTACAACATATGCTGAATCTAAACTTTTTTCAAATATACTCCAGGGTGATTCATATTCAGAAATCACTTGTTGTTCCAAACGCATTGGGACTCGACAATATTTCTTTTTATGAAAATCATATTACTCAGAAGTAACAATCCATTGTTCGAAATTCACTTCGAAGACTTGAAAGTTTAGGCTACACGGTTACATTGGCACAACCGGAAGCTTCTTAATTCAGTTTTATAACCAATCCGATTCCATAAATAAGACGCTCTCCCCTTTTACAAATGAGCTGCGTCTTATTCAGTATTGCCTTTTTCCCATAACTGCAGAAGTTAATTTTCATGGTAGTTCAACAAGCACATTCCCCTCAGGTGTATATAGGTTTTTTTATGTTCGGTATATACATAACGTTGATAATATTCTAGCTCCTTCTTTAAAACGCCGCCTTGCCCAACGATATTCAGCTATCTTTCATAATAGTACGTCCTCTATATAACTTTAAATAAAGCCTGATTTAAAAATCAAACTTAAAAATCCAACCCTTTTTTTTATATCGGCATATATAGTGTAGAAAGGAGTGATTAACTTGTCCGATCACGTATCGATATTATAAAAAAAAGTACAATTGTTGCAAAAAATGTCTTGAAGAATGCAAAGAATCACACTGCGGAAAACGAGGACCTCAAGGACCAGGGGGTGCTTTGGCTTATGGATCATTGTACAATCCGTCTGGGAATTTTGTCATATAGATTTTGATTTATTAAATACAATCCCGAATCCGGAAACAAATGAAATCACTGTCTCTCTTAGTGGTGTCTATGAAAAAAGTGCCGACCTTGTTGTTATTACTAATGAACTTGAAACTGCCTTATTCACGATTAACTGAAGTGTCATAGGGCCCATTCCAGGTTCCTCTTTCGAAATCGTAACAGGATTGACATGCCAAAGTTAAATGCAGGAGAAAACTTGTTTGTGTTTATTCAAAATGTGAGTGGAAGTGTTTCTTATAGATCTCCGTCACTTACTGTAAAACGTATAGGACCCCTTGTATCCTCTGGTAAAGAGGAAATAGAAACTATTAAAGCAGAAAGAGAAGCGGAAAAAGTAGAAAAAAAAAGCTTCATTGCTCGACTTTTCGGAAAGTGAACAATGAAGGAAAAGGGTGAGTAAAATAGAAAAGCCAATTCAAGGTCGTAGATTTGTTGACACGACCTATAAGTGTAATAACGATGATATCCTTAATAAAAACGATCATTTCCATAATAAAAACGATCATAAAAAATGTAAGGATTGTGAACAAGGTCCTCGAGGACCTCAAGGACCTCAAGGATTTCAAGGACTTCCAGGACCTCCAGGACCTCAAGGACCAGGGGGTGCTTTGGCTTATGGATCATTGTACGATCCGTCTGGGAATTTTGTCACAGTGTCTACGGTAAATCCCCCTACTCTGGGGCAGAAGGTTGTTTTCACAACTCCTGGGCCGTTATTAGAAACAGCTCCTTTTCCTCCTGGTCTTGGACCTTATACTGATATTGAGGTTCTGACTGATGGGGTATATGAGATTAGCATGGATTTAACAGCTAGACTAATAAATGCTTCTAACTTAACGTTTAATACCGAAGTGCAGTTCAGGTTATTCATCAATGACACAACCCCAGTTCTTGAAAGTACTTTTGAATCCTTTAATCGAATTACAGGCGGTCCAGGCGGGCAACCATCGCAAGTTGAAACTAGAAACACGATAGGAAGAACAATCCAACTTCAATTATCCGCTAATGATAGGCTAAGTATTAGAGTTATTACTGCATCTGCCAATGTAACATATAGGTATCCCTCATTAGTAGTCACAAAAATCGCCAACTAGCTGCCAAATTCAGTGAATAGGAGCAAGAAGAGCCCCAACCTAAATGTTGTGGGCTTTTTCCGTTTTATAACTTTTAGATGCTTAATGACGGTGGTGGTTTCGGTTACACAGGTAAATTAAGCGAAGTCTCATTCCTTCAACTAAAATGCCCCGTTTGTTCAATAAGCAACTTCTTCATATGATGTATAAATATTGCCTTGAACTGTTACTTCTGCGACCATTGAAAGTAAATAATATCGTCTCTCGTTTCTTCCGGCAACACTCGCGGAGGCGTTGTCCCCTATCCTCTACTCATTAAATTTGTAAAACACAAAGACAACGGTCTTGTGTCAAAAAATTAAAAAGTCAGCAGATTTGTGTCATTAATCTGCTGACTTCTGACTAAAATTGTATATTTGATAAGCGAATGAAAGAATCTCCAACAGAATGCTGGAGGATTCTTAAGATTATTTTTAAAACTTATCCGGAAACTGCTTTACAACTCCCGCAGAGATAGTATCCGCCATTAAGATTATATGTGCGACCCCTTCGTCAATTGAAACGATTCTTCCGTTCCAACTTTTTGCTAAGCTTGCAGATAAATCATTTGTCACTAATTTCAGATGCATATAAAGCAAATTTTTTAGATCTTCAATTTTCAAATTGGGGTTGGCGCCGCTAAGGAAGGCTGCTATTTCATCAGCATTTCTATACCATTCTTTGTTTAGCTGTTTCACCAAGACTTCATTTCCGCTTTTAGCCGCATCTACAATCTTACCCGCAATAACAATATGCTCCTTAAGCAAATCCGTAAGTTTGTTCCCGGCTTTCTCTCCGTATACTGGCTTTATAGCATTTCCAATATCCTCCTGATTTTTCAGAAGCCTAGCCAACACCTGTTTTTGATCCTCCGCTCCAGCTGTTGTTGCACTTGTAATATAATTACTTGTCCACAATACATGATCAATCCAAAGTTTCCTGAATTCATTTGCGAACTTTACCTCAGATTGACTGACACTTTGTACCTGCGGTTTAGCGTATGCACTGTTTGTTCCAGCCACCATGTTTATTAGAGGAAATAAAAAAATAAATCCCATCAACAATAATTTTTTCATAACACCATCTCCTTCCAATGTTTAAAAACACCTTTTTATTATTGATATATGTGATTTTAATATTCATAATAATGGTTCTACTTACCCTTTTGATCTGTAAATAGGACTTAGATGAACCCACATTGGCCAATGTAAGCTGTTTTATATAAGATTAGGCCATCTATCATAGTATTAATACAGGACACAACAACTTTGCAATTTGTGCTTAAAATATGATGAATTAATGTGTAAATTACTTGAAACTTCAAGAATGAGACGCCAAGAATTAGTGGATTTAATATGGGAGCAAGTTAATAGAGAAAGTAGAAAATAAGAATGCCTCCTCCCCTTCATCCCATTGTCTTACCAAGACTATTAAGCATTCTTTTAGAGGCAAAAATTAGATGTTTTTAATATCAGCAGGACTTATGGTCCAGCATGTGTGCAGTGCTTCAAGCAATGATAATTAAATATCAATTTGCAAGTTACAATCAGAAAGTCCCCCCATTTCCCTTAGTCAAAAGGCTTGATTACAGGGGTTTCTTCTGTAAGGGCCAAATTAACAAGAACATAGGCATTCAAATGATTACTATCTGTATAGTGAAGCTACTACTACAAACAGTCCACCCTCCTGAACGATTAGCTGTTCATTAATTAAGTCTTACAGTATCTTGTAATTGGAATCAGAAAGAGAAAAATAAATTTTTCTTTGGTGTACATAATATAGGGAATAACCAATGATAGTAAAAGTGTTATGAAAAGGGTGAACAAATGGAAAGAAATAACGCGATTGACTTTATTAAATTTTTTGCCATATTTTCTGTTGTAGTCATTCATGTATTCCCTAGGGATAGCCAAATTGGTCTATTTATTCTCGATAACTTCTCAAGGTTTGCGGTGCCATTCTTCTTTACTGCATCTGGTTATTTGTTCGGTCAAAAGATGATCCATAAAAGGGATTCCTTTGATTATTTTAAAAGGTATATTATAAAAATCTTGAAACTGTATTTGTGCTGGCTCTTCTTTTATATGATGTATGATGTTCTAATTCTTTATAAAGATGCTGCCGATGTACCAAAGGAATTTGCGCAATACATTAATCATTTTTCTTTTCTTGACCTTATATATTACGGAACTGGGACTAGCGGATACCAATTGTGGTTTTTAACCGCATTAATTTGGAGCGTTATCATTCTATTCGGTTTTTTTAAGTTGAAAAAAGCAAGGCTTCTTTTACCCATTAGCCTAATATTCAACCTGTTAGGTCTTTTCGGCCAATCGTATTCGGTGTTCTATGATCTTCCTTTGAGTACACGGGATGCTTTATTCATTGGTCTTTTTTATACAACTTTGGGATTCTTCTTTGCGGATGATAAATTCTTTAAAAAGTCGGGAGCAATAACAGCAAAAACCAATTTATCATTAATTTTAATCTTCTTTATTATCCAAGTGGTAGAAGGATACTTATTAGAAAAGATATTATCGGGAAGTCATGGGGAATATTTTATTTCCACTATCTTTTTAACTGCATTTCTTTTTTTATTTGCATTAAATAATAAAACATTGGGGAAGGATTTGTTCATTACTAAAGTAGGAGGAAGAGCCCTAGGTATATACATTGTTCATGTAGTCTTCATCGATATTTTTGATTTAATTATTTCGGCACTAAGACTGGATCATATATCTGACAATCTTCTCCTAAAACTATTTGAGACACTCCTTATAATTACGATGTCATACATTTCTTATGACCTACTTCAATATTTCAAAAGGCGTTTAAGCGAATTGGTAAAAATCAGTTAGCGGAAGGTTAAAACCCTTACTTAGTGCTGGGATTTATAGATAACAAAAAAAACCCCTGCTGGGAGCATGGGATTTTTTTTCAAATACATATAAATTAAAGCTTGGTCTCCACCGGATGAACTATCGGTTCCTCTATACTGTCGCCAGCATGTTTTTTTGACCAGTAAGTCGCGAGAATTGGTCCCGATATGTTGTGCCATGCAGCAGCCAGGACGCTTGGAAGTGCTGCCAGCGGGCCGAAATGTGCAGTGGCAAGCGCAACACCTAACCCAGAGTTCTGCATGCCCACTTCAATCGAAATCGCTCTTCTATTCACTTCATCAAGTCCAAGCACTTTTGCTGCTAAGTAACCAAAAAGTAGCCCAAATCCGTTATGTAGCATCACGGCAGTAAAAATAAGGAACCCGGAAGCAGCAATGCTAGCTGCGTTGCCTGAGACTACTGCGCTTACAATAGTAATGATGGCTGCTACCGAAATAAGTGGTAAAACGGTCAAGCTTTTTTCAACTGCTACTGGGAAAAACCGCTTAATGGCCAATCCTAAAACAATCGGAAGAAGGATGACTTGTACAATGGACTTAAACATATCAAAAAAATCAACCGGCATCCATTGTCCTGCCAGCAAAAGCAGAAGCAGCGGTGTCATGATTGGAGCCAGTAAAGTTGATACCGAAGTCATAGCTATCGATAAAGGTACATTTCCTTTTGCAAGATATACCATCACGTTAGAGGCTGTTCCGCCTGGTACACAGCCAAGCAATACCAGACCTGCAGCTAATTCGGCTGGCAAATTCATGAGTTTAGCAATAAGAAATGCTACAGATGGCATAATGATAAACTGGGCGCAAACTCCAATTATCACGGGCAGTGGTTTAGTAATGATGATTTTAAAATCAACTGCCTTCAAAGTGAGCCCCATTCCAAACATGACAACGCCAAGCAATATTGTAATGAATCCCCCCAATCCCAAAAATGGAGCAGGAAAAATAAAAGCAATGACGGATATTAAGATAACCCAAACAGCAAAATATTTTCCGGCTACTGCGCTTAATGCTTCTAATACTTTCATTCCATCACACTCTTTCTAGCATTAATATTTTATTTGGATTTAATAAATTATCTGGATCAAGGGCTAATTTGATTTTTTCCATCACAAACAGTGAGTTCCCATGTTCTTTTTCCTGATATTTTTGTTTACCGACCCCAACACCATGTTCGCCAGTACATGTTCCCTTACGTTCTAGGGCATACAGGACAATTTGTTCATTTAGCTGTTCAGCTCTTTTAATCTCTTCTTGATTATTGTTATCAATCATTAAAAGTACGTGATAGTTCCCGTCGCCTACATGGCCGACGATCCCACCGGTAAGGCCCAGGAAATCAATAGCTTCCCTCGCATGGTGAATGGCACCGGACAGCTCTGAAATCGGAAGGCAGACATCAGTCACCATCAGTTTTTTCCCAGGATTGCCATGAATATATGCATAGGCAAGATTATGGCGAGCTTCCCATAGGCGGTTCCTGGCAGCATTATCTGTTTCAAATTCAATATCGAGACAATTATGTTCAGCTACTATTTCCTTAGTGAACTCTATGTCTTGCTTCAACCCGGCTTCATTGCCATGAAACTCCACAAATAGTGTAGGCGCTTCGTTATAGCTTGTGTCACTATAATGGTTAACCTGCTTCATTGAGGGTTCATCGACAAGTTCCACCCTTGCTATTGGAACACCTGACTGTAAAATGGATACAACAGCTTCCACTGCATGGGTCAATGTCGGAAATGATGCTCTTGCCGCCATAACGTGCTCAGGAATTCCATAAACTCTTAACATCAATTCCGTAAAGCAGCCAAGCGTTCCCTCTGATCCAACAAATAGGCCGTTTAGATGGTAGCCTGATGACGATTTAGCGGCCAAATTGCCAGTATGTATAATGGAACCATCTGCAAGTACCACTTCAAGATCACGGACTTGATCACGCATCACACCATATTTAACTGATGTCGTTCCACTGGCATTTGTTGCCGCCATTCCGCCAAGAGTAGCATCAGCTCCCGGGTCAACGGAAAAAAACAAACCGTATTTTTTCAATTCTTTGTTTAGTTGCGAACGCGTTACACCAGGCTGAACTTTTACGAGAAAATCGTTTTCACGCACTTCCAGGATTTTATTCATTAGTGAAAAATCAATAGTTATGCCATGGTTGTACGGTATGACATGTCCCTCGAGGCTTGATCCCAACCCAAAAGGAACCATCGGAATTTTGTACTTTTTTGCCAATTTCACAACTTCACTGACTTGCTGTGCTGTTTCCGGAAATACAACAATATCAGGAAGACTTACAGCATGATAGGATTCATCTCTGGCATGCAATTCTCTTACTGTCTGGTTTTCCGTTACTTGACTTTCCGAAAGGATTTGCTTTAAATCGTTGATTAAATTTACACTAGCCGCTTCCATCTATTCTCCTTCTTTCTGTTTTAACATCTGTTTTTGTCATATCAAAAACTTTGGTCGTACCTATACAAAGATTTAGTTTCTTCTTCTTTTCTTCAACTGTAGTATCAAGAGATGGTTTCCCCCTCCTTAATAGCTTTATATGATTCCGCTTCCATTTATCGGATAATTGGTCTAACCAATTTTCATTATACTAAATTTTTTGACTTTTTCAACAATTTTCCGTTTTATACTTTTATCCATAAAAAATGCTTATTTATCAATGTTTCTTGCTAATTTTCCATCCCTACAACAAAACCCAAATGACTTTAATATTCATGTGAACGTAATTTAATTGAATTTAGACCCTATATTTTTACAATATTGGTCTAACCAATTGAAAATCAGATTTTTTCAACCGTTACCTATTTTAATTTTAATAGTGCGGATTATCCCCTTGCTTCATAAATGAATGCTTGTTAGAATGATTTCACTAATGGTCGTACCAGCATGTTGTTAGGGTTGTCATGGAAGGATGTGAAGAAAGTAATGGAATCAATACCAGTTAAATCTCCCAAAGTGTACGAAATCATCTTCAATCAAATTAAGGAATCTTTTATTAGCGGTGACTTGAAACCTGGAGATAAATTACCGCCTGAACGCGAATTATCCAACCGTTTTAAAGTGAGTCGAACATCAATCAGGGAAGCCCTTCGAGTATTGGAGATTAACGGAGTCATTGAGATTAGACCAGGAGATGGAACATTTATCAGACAATCTGATGTCCAATCACTGATCGAACAGCTAACCACCTCAATCATCAAGGCTGAGGACAACATGGTCTATGAAATGCTTGAAGTCCGTCGAGTAATTGAAACGGAGTGTGCTTTTCTTGCTGCGCAGAGAGCAAGCTCTCTTGATTTACATAATATCCTTAAAGCTCTAGAAGAAATGGCACGTTCGGAACATGATGAAGAATTAGGCTTGCGAGCAGATCTGCTTTTTCACCATAGTATTGCACAAGCCACAAATAATTCCATATATGCTGGATTGGTTCATACTCTAAGTGACCAAATGAAAAATACGATTCGTGCCACCAGACGGCATCGTTTCGCAAAACCAGGTCATTTTCAAGAAACGCTTCAAGAACATAAAGAAATCTACTATTCCATCGTATTAAAGGACGCGGACAAAGCCAAGCAACTAATGAATGCCCATATCATTCGCATTAGAGAGCAAATGGCTGCGGCTACACTTGAAAGCATTGGAGAAGAAGCAAAAATAAATGAAAAAGACCAGCCTCACAATGCTGTAGGTGAAAAATAAAGTTCCGCTTGCAATATGATTAACCCAATATGGAATTACACCTCTAAAATTATCAACTAAGTGATTTTTTAACCTTGGCCTATTAATTGACACCACTTTGCCCAATAAAAAAGCGCCTTTCTCAGAGGGCGCTTAGCTGGTTATTTATAGGTGAAAAATTGATTCCCTTTGTATATAAGACAGTAAATGCTGTTTTTACCCTTTTGATATAGTGCAGGAATCAACGTTACATTCTTTTAGAGCATTATCAATCAATGAAAGCTGATCATTAATCATTGATAAGTAGAAAATATGATAGTCATTTATTTGTTCCTTTAACTCCAACAGCAGCGTTTTGTCCCTTAGTACAAGGTAAATCTCTTCTGGATGTAACATATCACTTCTCCTTTTAGTTAAGATATTACCTTTTACCCTAATTATTACAATTATTAACTTTTAAGCGGAGGTTTTGTACCAATTTCACAAGGGATATTTAGAGGGAGTTACTAAACTGTCCGAAGACAATACGCTAGTTAATAAAAACATGCAACTTAGTTTCATATGGGGGTGGCTCAGTAACAGTTCCTCCTGTTAATAAAGACCCATCAGTTGAAGAAGCACAACGATAAGTATAAAGAATATTTATTAAAAAAGGCTGTCGTATAGTAGCCATTAACGTCGAATATGTCCCCTTCTTACATTGTTGTGATAGACTTAAGATATAAAACCATAATTTCTTGGGGTTTTTTGACTTTTATTAATCACACTTGTATAAGGGGAGGAGTATAAGAAATGAAAAAAATCAGCGTTTTTCTGGATGACTATCGGAAAGCTCCCGATGGCTATGTGTTAGTCGAGACAATTGACGAATGTATAGAGCTATTGCAAAACTATGATATTGAACACCTCTCTTTGGACCATGATTTATTAAATAAAACTAGGAATGGTTTTATGCTTGTTCAAAAGATGGTCAATGAAAAACTTTTTGCTAACCGCATTACTATTCACTCTGCCAATTCAGTTGGCGGTAAAGCAATGTATAACTGTTTAAAGCAAGCACAACGGAATTTAACAATGCCCCCTGCCATTATTGTTTCCTTACGCCCCCTGCCCCTCAAATTTTTCCCGGCAAAGGTTCTGCAACATTATATAGATATAAGGTAAGCTCTTCTCAATTACATTTCATAATGGCTATTACTGACACAGACTTGAAAGGCCCGTTAGAATATTGATAGGTGCTTTTGAGCCGTATTGCGGAAACGATTCTGTTTGCTTTAAATCAACCTGAAGATGTTACCGTTAATGAGTTAATTGTAAGACCATCTCGACAACACCATGTAAAAGTTGGTAGAAAAGCATTTCTGAAAATCAATGTCTTTTTTAATGATTAAATGCATGCGTAATACTCCTAAAATACAAAAAAAGCAATTCACATGTAGTGTAATTGCTTTTTTTAATGTATGTTCGAGCTTCATGGTAGTTTATAAGTTTATATGTTTAATAATCTACTGCAGAGATTCCATTATTTTGCCTGGTTTACAACTGACATTACTTGTCTTTTACGATTGATAAAATCGTAATGGTGCTTATAATGCAGAGTGTGCCGAGCCACTCGGCAAAACCGAACGTTACATTCAGCCAGAAAACGGATATTAAGGTTGCGGATAATGGCTCAACCGAGGCTAATAAACTTACCTCTGAAGCCGAAATGAATTTTGTACTTTCCAAATAAAAATAAAAAGCAATGATCGTACCGAAAATGATGATGAATAAAACCGCTGAAAATGAAGATAACGTCCAATTGCCTTCAAATGCCCATGGAGGATGAATCATGCTAAAGCATATGCCTCCAATCAACATGCCCCATCCCACAACAATCATTGAACCCCATCTTGAGAGGAGTTTATAAGGCTGCAATGTATAGAATGCCAATGCAAAGGCTGATGTTATTCCCCAAAATACTGCCCACCCGGAAATGGAAAGTGTACGTATGCTTCCTCCCGTCACAAGCAAAAAAGTGCCTAAAATCGCTATGATTACAGCTACACTCACAGTAATGCTTGGAAAACGTTTGGAACGAATGGCTAAATAACAAGTGATCAGGGCCGGTGCCAAGTATTGAAGGACTGTAGCAGTGGCTGCGTTGCCATGTTCAATTGCTGCAAAGTATGTGTATTGAACAGCGAGCATCCCCAGAATGGCAAAAAGGATAATTTGAAGCGCATCTTTTTTAGTTTTCCAAATCTCAAAAACTTGCAGTCTTTCATTCTTATAAGCGACCCCCAATAAGATGATTCCAGAAAGCAACAAGCGTACAACAGTAAGCCACTCAGGACTGAAACCTTGCTTTTGAAAAAGATATTGAGCTGCAGTTCCTGATACTCCCCATAACGCAGCACCAGTCAATACTAGTGCAATCCCTTTATTTCTTGAAGGTGATATAGCAACTAAAGTATCATTACTCATTTTTTTCTTCCCCAATTTTTACACGTTCCGAATGGGCTTGAATTCTATAGTAACTTTCTTTCCAATTTTTTTCTATCACCTTAAGCACCATAGTGAGATTTCCATTCCTTAATGCCTGTATGATCTGATCATGCTCATCAACCGAAAGATGAACATCACTTACCTGATTGAAATAAAACAGTTCCATTCGTATAAGTTTTTGTTTGAGTCCTGATAGAATCCGCTTTAATTCATCATTTGTAGAAAGATTGATGTAAATGGAGTGAAAGTCATCATCTTTCTGAACGGCCACTATTTGATTTCCCTCGTCGATTGCTTTTTTCACTTCATGATTGATGGCTTCCATCTCAATTAGGTGTTTTTCTTCAATGAAATCAAAAGCCTGTTCCATAGCCAACTTTTCCAGTGTCCAAACAATGGAATATATGTTTAATACCCCTTCTAATTGAATAGGGGAAACAATAGTTGAACGGCTAGGCTTGGTCTCTACAAATCCCTCATCCTCAAGCCTTAAAAGTGCTTCTCTAATAGGGGTTCTGCTTACTCCCAATTGTTCGGCTAATTCTTTGTCTCGTAATTGTTGGCCTGGCTTTAGGATTCCCTGTACAATCCAATCCCGCAAAATCATGTATGCTTCTTCACGTACAGAAGTACGTTTAATTTTTTGTGATGAATTTGAATGTACCAATGGCCTTACCTCCTTGAAATACCAATATATAATATGCAATATATCACATATTTTCTGCCGTTGAAATAGAAATAAGAAAATTTTACCGCTGTATTTTTTATTGATTTCATAATTGCTCCACCACATGGCGTAAGTCATCCCATCATTAAAAAGTAATTGGAGGTCATGATCTATTTTGGAAAGCGGAAAACTTCAAACCTTCAGTTATTTTCTAAAGTATGAACAGTATAAGAAACTTAACTCATTCTTTACACAATAATATGTTAAATAAAACTTAAATCTTTCCCTCCATTGTCCAATACGATTCCTTTTGCACATTCTCCCTGACAATAATTGATCGGAAACCCCTCCCACCTATCAAACATGATAAACCGTTGAGTAAAATATTTTTTACGCAAAATCCATCTTCATCAGAATGCGAGGCGATTTATTGCTAGGATAATATTTCCTGAAATACAGTCGACTGTATTTTTGTATTCGTTTGAATTAACTATTGGGTGGTGGAATTATTTGCAGCGTTAACAATCTTATGTTGACTGTCGACTTTATGGTGAAACAAGGCGAATATCGGTGAAGGGGCTTTTATAAACGTAGATCATTTAAAACAAGTGACAAATTCAATAGATGCTCATGAAAAACACATTGGCTGTTGCTATGTATATTCCCTCTCGTTAATACATGGCAGCAAACGGGAATGTTCCCATTGCACTTTGGCAAGTGTCTCAACTATTCAGCTGGATTTTCCGTTCCGCACTAAGTAAGGGGAAAAGCAAAAAAATATCGGAGAATTTGAGGGGATTCCTTCCTTTAGGATAGATCATTTCCAAATACCAGACGACTTTAGTTCTTACCTTGCAGCAAAATTCTGATTGCGTATTCCATACAAATTGTTTCGAATATTTTCAAAAAAATGTCTTGAAAATGTCTTGGTGCTTACCGCACTCATTACAGGAATATTCTATTTCTAATGCATCTTCAGTTACTGTATGAACTGTCTCTTTTTTACAAGTTTCACAAAATCTCTTTTCTGATATTTCTTTCATGTATCATTCACGCTCCTTTTTCTATCATTGTTTTGTAGCCTTGTTAATATTATTTTGCGAATATCCTTCAGAAAAAATACCTTTTTCCTGAAGGACCTTAAAAAGAAGATAATGAATTCAGAGAAAATGGTACTTGAATTGTTAATTTCACTTCGGATTCCAATACATCAAAGCTGCATGAAACGGATATTCGTATTCGAAAACTCCTTCTTTTTCCACCACATATTTATTAAGGATCGTTTTTACTACATCATAGGAAAAATGTTCATCGAGAATTTTTGTTGTATTATCGCGAATCATTTCTTCATAGGTGGAATAGATTTTTTTACTTTTCAATTTAACGATCTTACAGTCCGCCAGTATTCCAAGTTGATACAAAACATTCAAGATGTGTATGTAATCCCGCTTTCTTAAATTGATCGTGTATCCTCGTTGCTTCAATTCCATATAATGAGGTTTTTCTGGTCCGGTTGTCATACCTACTATCACTAACCGGGCTGCAGACTCATTCATTTTTAATAAGGTTTGACCGATTTCTGTCATACGGTAATAACAATTAAAACCAAATACTACATCATATCTGTCTCTTTTGGTATCACTTTCCCACTTATCATGAATAAATTCCATGTTTTTAAAACCTTTTTCGTTCGCCTGGGATTCCAAAAAACTGATAATGCTTTTGGAACTATCTAT
Organism: Peribacillus sp. YIM B13472; assembly: GCF_042788005.1. Taxonomy (NCBI): domain Bacteria; kingdom Bacillati; phylum Bacillota; class Bacilli; order Caryophanales; family Bacillaceae; genus Peribacillus; species Peribacillus sp. YIM B13472. Next base: position 43,192 of record NZ_JBHZPG010000030.1, on the reverse strand, counting down.
ACAAGTTAACTTCCTGACTTCTTTTGCAATATCGAATGTATAATTGCCCCATCCAGGGCCGATTTCCAATACATGATCATCCTGTTTTAATAATGCCAATAACTCTTGCTGCACAGGTTTTGCATAAGGATCGGCTTTATGTTGTTTTTTCCCTTCCACCATGGAAGACCAAAAAGCTTCTTCTGCTGCATCATCTTTTAGCCTGTTAGGTATCTTCCCTGTATGATCTGCCATTGCCTGTTTCCAAAGTTCAATATAATCAGTCATCTTTTCTCCCCTGAATTCGTATGTATTTATCGGTTTTCACCGTAGTTTGGTGTGGCATATTATCGTTTGATTCCAAATTGAATATGTAGCCATCAGCCAAATACTTCCTCTTTTAAACATATTATCATACGCCAGCTAAAGCTATTGTTTTACACATAAGAATAAGGAGCAAAAACTTTGCTCCTTATTTTTTAGTTGATGAACTTTTATCTTTTCGTTAAAGCAGACCATGTATTTTCTAACCACTTATCAAAGTCTGCTCCTTTTTCACCCTCATAGGTATCATATATATCCATTCTCATCTTCTGGAGTTTTTCTTTGAATTCAGTATATGTGTGATTTTCTGGTAAACTCTTCTTGATCCTGACTAAGATTTTGGTCAACCCTTTAACCAATTCGCCCTTTTTCCTTGCTGGCAATTGGACATCTTCGCCTAATCTTTTCAATTGACGGTAGGCGGCCTCTTGAACTTTATATACAGAATCACTATTCATGATATGTGTGAGAATGTCGATCACTTGTTTATTTTTTGACTGTCCTAATTCTTCGATCGCATCTAAACGTTCTCTCCAATTAGATTTGCGATTGGCAGATTTTTTTAGTTCCTCATAGTTGGCAGGTAACTCGATACCTTTTGTTTCTTTATTATTCAAATGAATCATTTCTCCTTCTGTCTTTATGTAATCCGGATATAAAAATGTTAATCCGATACTACAATAATCCCATTACCAAGAATGGTTTATTCCATTCTTCATTATACCCGTTTCCATATTTTAATGTAGTTATATTTCTTAATCATCTGCTGTATCTTCAATCAGTCGGGTGCCTGGGGCGATGCTTTGCTTCTAAAAACTTACCTGCACCCATGCTCAATTAGAAACTTTATCTTTAAAAGGCATAAATCCTGCCTGGATTCATGCCCCTATTGTTGACAATAATGTACACTTTCATATTATGTTGTAAAAAAACAGACAATTATAGCACAAATCTAGTCCACATAGTGTTTTTTATAATCTGGATGGATAGAAAATTTTTTACGTAAATTGGCGAGGTTTACACCAAAGCTTTCTTCTAAAAGTTCTCTATGTTTCTCCATGATTTCCATGAGATACAAATCATGAATCATGACTTCTGTAATGGGCATTACCAAACCTACATGCATGGTCCATGCTGCACGGCTATCTTTACCAAGCGAGACAATACCTGCTACTACTTCTGAATCATCTCCACTAATAACAAGCCATCGTCCACCATACTCTTCTGTAATTTCATGACCCATATAATGGAGGTAAACATTTGCAAAATCACAGACGATTTCCCCATAGGCAATAATTGTTACATTGACTCCTTTACTTGCTGCCTGTCTTAGTTCAGACTCTAATTCTTCGAATTCTTCTTCCCAAATCTCTAAGAGTATTCTTTTTTTTGCAGATAATATACAAGCTTTTACCTTATCGAGTATTTCATTGCGACCCATAATATTCCAGATGTTTTCACGATCATTTGCAGAACGTTCAAACTCCGCTAATGATTTTTCTGCCAGTTCAAAATTTTCTTCTGCTTTCATGCGACGGTTTTTTATTAGCTCCCTTGCAGGAACGGGAGTATACTGTGGTGTGTTTCCAGGACTAACCAGAATATCTCCTCTTATTGCGAGACTGTCCAGTATTTCATATATTCTTGAACGTGGTACACCGGAGTTTTTTGCAACTGCATAGCCTGTTAACGGCGATTCTTCCAATAAGGCAAGATATGCTTTCGCTTCATATTCGGTAAAATTTAGATTTTTTAATGTGTCTAAAATGTTTTCTTTCATAAACCCTCCACACAACCGTAGTTGCTACCTTTGTAACTAATATTTTAGCAAAATCTGTTGACGATTTCCATTTTCATCTAATATACTTACATAAGTAGTTACTTTAGTAACCACTATTGAAAGGGAGGGAGAAATAGTATGGATAGCTTACTTACATACATATCAATAGTTGCAATGATGGTTGTTATGCCTGGAGCAGATACAATGCTCTTAGTGAAAAACACGCTTAGCTATGGTCCAAAAGCCGGACGTTATACCGTTCTCGGAATGGCAACGGGACTTTCTTTTTGGACGCTTATTGCTATTCTTGGACTATCTGTTGTCATTGCAAAGTCTGTGATTCTGTTCAGTACAATCAAATATTTGGGAGCCGCCTACTTAATTTATTTAGGGATAAAAAGTTTTTTTGCTAAAAGCGTTTTTTCCTTAAAAGAAATTCAAGCACAAGCAAATACACCTACGAAGTATTCAAGCCGGCATAATAAAGATTCCTTTATGCAAGCATTACTTAATAATATTCTTAATCCCAAGACCGTTTTAGTTTATATAACAATCATGCCTCAATTTATCAATTTGAACGGAAATGTAAACCAGCAATTGATTATATTAGCCTTCATCTTAACCTTACTTGCTGTATTGTGGTTTCTTTTTCTTGTTTATCTAATTGATTACGCAAAAAAATGGATGAACAACTCTAAATTCCAGAAAGCATTCCAAAAATCAACTGGTTTAATTTTAATAGGTTTTGGCATAAAAACAGGAATTTAAGTTCATTTACTAACACATTTAATTTGATTCTATCCGTTCAGAAAATTGAACGGTTTTTTTTCATATGTATTTACATGCAATTAATCTAAAAAGAGTTTTTCCTCATTCATTAAGTTCCCTAACATGGTCATTAATTAATTGAAAAATAAAAACGTCAGTATTTTCCCATAAGTGCGAAAATACTGACGAGTAATATCTTATGAAGTTTCTATTTTCTTTTTATCAATCCAAGCCGCAAGCCTTGGCAAGTATTTCAACAAGGTGCATACTTTTCATTTGTTTTGCCGCTCCCTCCCTTTGGATGCCAATGCTCATTTGCATTTGGCATCCAGGGTTAACCGTAACTATGGTTGTTGCTTTCGTTTCTTTAAGGTTTTTCATTTTCTCATCAAGAATTTTCATGGATTCATCAAAGTGGAGAAGATTGTAAATGCCTCCAGATGCACAGCAACGGTCAAACCCTTCCATTTCGACATAGGAAACTCCTGGTATGGATTGCAATAATAAACGAGGTTCCTTTTGGACCTTTTGTACATTGCGTAAATGACATGAATCTTGATAGGAAACGATGCCTTGCCATCCTTCAGTGAAGGGTAGCGGCCCCAATTGATGAAGAATTTGACTGATATCTTTTGATTTTTCCGAGAAAGCCCTTGCCGCCGCAGCCCATTCTTGATCCTCTGCCAATAGATGTCCATATTCAAGAAGCGAAGCACCGCAGCCTCCTGCGTTATTTACGATTACATCAGCATCCGTTTGCATGAAGGCTTGGATATTCCTCTTTGCCAATGCTTTCGCTTGTTTTGTTTCACCTTGATGGGAATGCAGAGCACCGCAGCAATTCTGATTTTCAGGGAGAATGACTTCACAACCTGCTAAGGTGAGCAGCTCAATGGTAAGGCGATTTATTCGTGACATCATGGAATCCATGATACACCCAGCAAAAAATGCCACTTTTATTTTCGTTTCCCCTTTGGCCGGCATTATCGTACCTGTCCGGATTCGTTTGGAGGACGACTCGATGGCTGGAAGTGCTTGTTCTAAATGTGCAAGGGCTGGGGAAACCTTTTGCAGCACATTCGATGAACGGATAAGCTTGGATAATCCTGTTTTTTGATAGAACTGTACTGCACTTCCGATCCTGTTCATTCGTTTTGGATATGGAAAAAGATGAACCAATGCCAGTTTTTTGATCTTGTTCATTTTATTTTTTTGGTTGGTTGACGGGGAGTTTTCAATGGCTTCTTTTGCCGCTTCCAGTATATGTCCGTATGGCACACCGACAGGACATGCGGTTTCACAGGCACGGCAGCCTAAACATAGGTCGATCGGTTCAGCTAAATCTTTTTGGAAATCTATTTTCCCTTCCGCTGCCATTTTCACCAGATTGATTCGACCGCGTGGAGAGGCGGATTCCACTCCCATTGATTCATATGTAGGACAAGCTGGTAAACAGTAACCGCATTTTACGCATTGGTTTGTCCAATCATAGGCATCTGAATATAACTTATGGGCCATTGCATTTGTCTCGTTCGGTTTGACGGGTAGATTCATGTAACCAACACGACCCTTGTCTGGCCTTTATCAGGAAAAATCTTTCCTGGATTCAGGATATTATTGGGATCCCATGCTTCTTTAATTTTTTTCATCATATTCACCCCTGTTATTCCTAGTTCCATTTCCATATAAGGTGACTTTAAAGTACCGATACCATGTTCCCCGGAAAGTGTCCCGCCTAGTTCGATTGCGGCTTCAAAAATTTCACTGACTGCAAGCTCCACTTTTTTCATTTCCGTAATATTTCGTTTATCGGTAATGATGTTCGGATGTAAATTGCCATCCCCTGCATGGCCGAATACAACCAAGTTCAACCCGTATTTCTCCCGGATATTGTTTAATCTCTCCATCATCGCCGGTATTTGACTGCGTGGAACGGTCGCGTCTTCAGAAATTTTTGTAGGACCCATTTGTGTAATGGCCGGGGAAACAGATTTACGCGCACTCCAAATAGTTTGGCGTTCTTCCTCTGTCTCCGCTATCTTGACGTAGGATGCACCCTCCGCCTTGCATATATCGGCGCATTTATTGATTTCTTCCTCAATCGCCAATGGGTGACCATCTATTTCTATGATTAGAATGGCTTCTGCCTGTAGAGGCAATCCTGAAGGCCGATAGCTTTCGACAGCACGGATACACGCGTTATCCATCAGTTCCAGGGCAGATGGTAGAATCCCTGACGATAAAATGCTGGTAATGGCATGGCCAGAGTCTATCAAATGATTGAAGTGGGCGACAAATGTTTGTTTAGATTGAGGTTTTGGTATTAAGCGGATGATTGCCTCAGTAACAATGCCCAAGGTACCTTCCGATCCTACGATCAATCGGGTCAAATCATACCCTGTTACATTTTTTACGGTCTTTCCGCCAGTACGAATGATTTCTCCCGTCGGAGTGACCACCTCCAGGCCTATCACATATTCTTTTGTCGTTCCGTATTTCAATCCCTTGGGTCCGCTGGAGTTTTCTAATAGATTCCCGCCTATAGTGGCAACATTGGAACTGCTTGGATCCGGCGGATAGAACAAGCCGGCTTCTTCAGCCTTTTTATGGATATTTGCCGTAATCACACCTGGAGAGACAATGGCAAGCATATTTTCCCGATCAATGATCAATTTATCCCGTAAAAGGGTCATATCAAGAACCATCCCTCCTTTAACAGGTAATGGGCCTCCACTTAGTGAAGTTCCAGATCCTCTAGGGTAAACAGGTATCCTGTGCGTATTGGCTAATTTAATCACTTTACTGATTTCCTCCGCATTTTTTGGCTGTATAACGATTTCAGGTAAATATTCCCCAAAAGAAGCGTCATAGCTATAACAATACCTTTCTGCCAAATCAAGGTACATTCTGTCATCTGGAATTACCTGCCTAAGGTCGTCCAGGGCTTTTTTCTCCATGCTCCTCACTTCCTTTCTTATTAGTAAATTGGAAAAGAATAATTTGTATGTAATATAATGGCATTTTATGATTCTGCTAGATATAATGATGAAAGAAAAAGGAGGTTTTTTTTTGAAAATCGCACTGATTCACGCAACCACAACTGCACTACAACCAATTGAAGTGGCCTTTCAGACTGTTGCCCCAAACATTGAACTCCTTCATTTCATGGACACAGGTCTTCTTGCCTTGATGGAAAAGAGCGGCAAGTTGACTCCGGAAATCATTCGCCGCTTTTCTGCATTAGTGAATTTAGCCTATGATTCCGACGTTTCATGCATCCAGCTTACTTGCTCTGCTTTTAATGACATCACTTCCATTTTACAACCTTTATACCCTGTAAAGTTATTTCGTTCAGATGAGGCCATGCTTGATGAAGCGCTTTGCTATGCTAGCATCGGCTTGGTTTCAACCGTAAAAGAAACGCCGATCGCCCTTCAAAATTACTTATTAAATAAGAATCCGGACTGTATGATCGAGTCATTGGTGGATCCCGGGATCATCCATTTATTATCACAAGGAAAAAGAAAGGAACATGACGATCGGGTTAAAAAGATGGTGGAACAATTGGATGGAAAGACAGAAGTGATTTTGCTTTCACAATATAGTATGGAACATATCGCAAAGCAGGTTAATCCCTCTGTCCCTGTCCTAACGGCTCCACTCTTGGCCGCTAAAAGGTGTTTGGCTCATTTGAATGGAACGTTTGGATGAGTTTTCTTCGTAATATCAGAACTTAGCATGCATGATCGTTTATCACATCATTCATCTCGTTTTTAACCGTTAGTATGATGGGAACCACCAAAAACTTTTCCGACACCTTGAATTTTTTCAAGTATGACGATTAGAAGGACTGATATGAAAATAACCACGCTTGACACGGATGCAACGATTGGATTGTAGGCATCCTGCATTTGCGAGAATATTTCGATCGGCAGCGTTCTCATTTCCGGTGATACCATAAAGAGAGAGACCGTTACATTATCAAATGATGTCAAAAATGCGAATAGTCCCCCTGAGATGGCCGCGGATCCAATTAGTGGCAGTGTCACTTTCATGAATACTGTTAGTGGATTCGCTCCAAGTATGGCTGCGGCCCGTTCGAGATTATAATCAAATCCACTTAAACCTGTTAATACGAGCCGCATAACATATGGTATACAAATGACGATATGGGCAATTAAAAATCCTGTAGACGTACCGGCAAGCATCATTGGTGTAAAGTACATTAAAAGTGCAATCCCCAATACTAATTGCGGCACACTTAATGGAGAAGTTAAAAGGGCCGTAATATACGATTTTCCAGGTATATCATACTTTGCGATGCCAAGGGCACCCAAAGTTCCGAATATGACGGAGAAAAGGGCAGCCAATGCTGCGAACTTCGCACTGTTCAAAAAGGCTTCCAAAAATTCAGGACGCTCCAAGATCTTGGCATACCATTGCAGTGAGAAGCCTTCAGCCGGAAAACTTGGATAATTGGCACTTGTAAAAGAAGCGGGAATAACGACAATGAGCGGTATCAAGATATAGATAATTGCCAACACGGCTACGGCAATCCGAAGGCCGCCAAACGTTTTCATCATCGGAATACCTCCTTGAATTTCCCTTTTTCAAACACTCTGGTAAAGACGGCCACTGATATGACAGTGGTTGCTAATAGAATATAAGAAAGAGCAGATCCGAATGTCCAATGCAGCAAGTTATTTATTTGATCATAGATGACAACAGGCATCACGGGCACATTGGCTCCCCCCATTAGTGCAGGCGTAACATAAGCACTCATTGATAAACTGAATACGAGAATGCAGCCAGATACGATACCAGGGATACTTAACGGCAATGTAATCGAAAAGAACCTTCTGAATGGGCTTGCCCCAAGTATTGCTCCTGCCTTGTCCAGAGAAGGATCAATATTATATAAACTGGCAACGATGGATAAGATCATGAAAGGAAGATATGCATTGGATAGCCCAATCACAACTCCGATTTCCGAAAACAATAGTTTCAATGGTGCATCTATTATGCCAAGTGCCATCAAGGTTTGATTAATCGTTCCGTTAGGCAATAGCAAAAGGTACCAGCCAAAATTACGGACAACTATACTTACCAAGAGCGGTGACACGATCAAGAGAGTGATATACCCTCTGATCCGCGCTGAACTTTTGGCCATCGTCAAAGCTACCGGATATCCAAGAAATAAAGCAACCAAGACCGAATATAAACTGATTTTCACTGTCAGCCATAAAGAAGATAAGTAATAGCTATCGGTAAATAATTGTGTATAGTTTTTAAGGCTATAAACTGCTTCAGCTCCTCCAAGATTATCTGTTGATATGAAGCTTAAATATAAAATGTATAACATCGGTATGACAAAGAAACCAAATATGAAAAGCAGAATCGGCGTTAATAGGAGTAATCCCGGCACCCAGACTTTCCTTTTCTTGATTTTAGGTTCCTTTTGCGGTTCAATAGGATTCGTTTCCTGTTCTATTTCTTGACTAGCATAACTTCTGATGGGCTCCATCCAATCAACACCTCACTTCCATTTTGCCATGATGAATCGAAAGCGGAAGTCAATACTTGAATACTTTTCCCATGTAATAGAACATTGATTTCCCAAGAGGTACCAAGATAGTTAATTTGGCTGATCTTAGCATGTTGGAAATCCAGTAGAGAGGTAGATTTTTCATCAAGAGAAACAATTTGCAGTTTTTCTGGTCTAATATAAAGCTTCACCTCATCACCGGTTTTCAAATCACTATCATTTCCCATGATGTTGTTTGCATCGACATGAGTGATATCAGGCCCTATCTTGACTGAAACTTTCCGCTTATCCACAGCAAACACATTCCCTTCAAAACAATTCGATTTCCCGATGAATTGAAACACGAATTCAGTCTTGGGATGATTGTAAATCTCTGTCGGAGTACTGATTTGTTCAATTTTCCCTGCATTCATGACCACGACTCGATCAGACATGGAAAGAGCTTCTTCTTGATCATGGGTCACAAAAATGGTCGTTACGCCAATCTCCTTTTGTAAGCGCTTTATCTCAGCCCTGAGTTCATGGCGCAACTTTGCATCAAGGTTTGAAAGCGGTTCGTCAAGCAAAAGGAGCTCTGGTTCAACTACAAGTGCTCTGGAAATCGCAACACGCTGACGCTGACCTCCTGATAATTCCCTTGGATATCGATTCTCCAATCCTGACATTTTCACTAATTCAAGCGCTTTACTTATCTTCTTTTTTTGCTCAGCTTTACTAACTTTTCGAAGTTTCAAGCCAAAACTGAGATTTTCATAGACTGTCATATGAGGAAAAAGCGAATAAGTTTGAAAAACCATTCCTAAATCTCGCTTATAAGGCGGGACCTTCGTCACATTATGGCCTTTAATATGGACCTCACCCCGATCTGCATCGAGGAACCCTGCAATTAAGTTCAAGGTTGTGGACTTTCCGCACCCTGAAGGCCCAAGAAGAGTAAGTAACTCTCCTTGTTTCACCTCCAGATCAATGCCATTCAGGACCACATTCGCTCCAAATTGTTTAAACGCGCCTTTTATCTCTACATCATTTTTGTTTGACCCAAACCCCTGAACTGCCTCCAGGTGTTGACTATTCATTTCCACATCTTTTTTTAATACTTCCATATGATCAACACGCTCCTTTTCATTTGAGTTTTTTCCCTAATTCAGGAGTAACCTCTTTCGCCCATCTGTCTGACACCTCGGCGCGGATTTCGGCAAACTTGGCGAAATCAGGTTTGAATGTTTTATCACTTGCTTTAAGGCCGATTGACTCTTCATATTTCTCTGGAATTTTCATTCCTTCTACCGTCGGATAAAATCCTTTTTCGGAAATTAATGCTTGCGCTTCTTCACTGATTACATAGTTGATGAATTCAAGGGCTTCTTTGCTATTAGGCGTATTTTTCACGAGACCAGCACTAAAAGCTTGAAGCGGTACACCTTCTTTAGGTACGGCCATCTTAATGGGAATACCTGAAACGGCTAGTTCACCTATGGAATAACTTCCCATGACCGTTACGTCAGCAGCTCCTTGTTGGACAGCTGGCATCATTTGCGTTGAGTTTTTATAAAAGGTATTGGAATAAGCTGCAAGATCTTTTGCTTTTTCAAGACCTGGTTCCATGTCTTCCGTACTGCCGCCATTTGAAATCGCCAGACCATTAAGGGTATTGAAACCCCAGTCATTCGTAATATCTGAAAAAGCCGTTTTGCCCGCGTAATCAGGTGATACAAGATCATTCCATGATTCAATTGATTTTAACCCTTTCTTTTTAAAGGTTTCCGTATTATAAGCTGGTGCAATGACTAAACCGAATGCTGGCGCGGCAGCCTTTTCAACCGGAATGAAACGTGGATCCACCGATTTCATATTGGGAACATTGGACTCATCAATTGGTACGATCAGTTCCTTCTCCTTAGCGCGAATTACATCAACCGGTACAAAAAGGGCAACATCTATTTGCGGAGCATTCTTCTGTAATTCCACTTTGGATAGGATTTCACCTGATAAACCGGAAATATAATTGACAGTGATTCCCGTTTCTTCTTTGAACTTTGGTGCGATCACATCTCTGATGGCACTTTCAATGACACCGCCATTACCGGCAATCGTTATTTTTTTCTCTCCTTTTTCACCTGCGCTCGTTTGGACGGATTCCCCCGGTTTTTGCGGAGTTGGATTACCACATCCCGTAAGAGCGATCAATACTATTATTGATAAAAGACTCAGTAGTTTTTTCATAGTCATTACCTCCCGTTTTTCATTGATCTCCAATAATTCCTTGTTCGTTAAAATAATTCATCGCCCCTGGATGAAAATCAAGTGGAACTTGTTTAGTTGCTTCATTTATTGAAATATCAGAAGCAGCTGGATGTGCATGCTGTAGTTCAGGCAGATGTTCATATAATGTTTTCACAAGACTGTATGCATGAGGGTCAGACATTTCCTTGTAGGTTACCAGGACATTTTTAATTGAAATCGTTTGGACATTTTTTTTCATTCCCCCGTATGTATCTCTGGGAATTTCATCATGAGTATAAACTCCATATTGTTTTTGAAGACGTTCAATGATGTCTCCCGGGATTGGAATAAAAGATAGTTCGGTCTGCTTGGATATGAAAGCGATTTCATTATTCGGAATTCCCGAAGAAAAGAAAGCTGCATCAATGGTACCATTTCGTAATGCTTCTGCAGATTGAGAAAAAGAAAGATAGGATAAATTCAATTGATCAGTCGGTAAATCAGATTCTAGCAGTATCCGCTCTGCAATAAGCCTTGTACCGCTTCCTGCCGTTCCCACACTAATGCGTTTACCAACTAAATCTTCTAAGGAATCAATATCATTTTGTTTAGTAGTAACTATTTGTACATAATTGGAATATAGGGCCGTTAAAGCTCTTAACTTGGATTTATCCGTTTCAGGCAAATCCAGTACATCCACTGTGGTAAAACCAATTTCTGCACGATGGCGGCTAACCAATTCAGTATTTTCGATGGAAGCATGGGTTACCTGGGTACCTGACACAGTTCCATTATATTTTTCATACATATTTGATAATCTTTGTCCTAATGAAAAATAAACTCCAGTCATATCTCCAGTTCCAATGATTAGCATCCTATTATTTAAGTCCTGTCCTTCAGAAGTTAGTTGACTCTGAATCAAGGTAGAAGCAGGTTTAGATATTTCCTGCTGCTCATTCATAAAAGAACATCCTGTCATGAAACAAAATAACAAAGCGACTTTTATAAAGAGTGCTCCATTCTTCATTGTGGCCCTCCTTTCTTATTGTATTTAGATGCAAATACCATGCCAAGTCGATTTTCTGCTTTAAAACGCAAATCTTGCCGATTTATTGCATGATATACAAGTATAAATCGGCAAATTTTGCCGGTTATCCAGAAAAAAATGCCGATTAACACGAGGAGCCTTTTATTCTCCTTTTGAAATGAGCTTGATTTTATCACGAAGGCTTCTTTCAGAAATTTTTAGGATTTGAGCTGTTTTTTGCCGATGGTTTTTACAGTATTGAAGAGTGGCCGTTATGACTTTTTCTTCTATCTCTTTCATGGATATGCCAATAGGGATTTTGAAACTATTAAAATCGTCGTCATTTCCATCCGGCTGGAGAATGAACTTCTGTTCTTGAACATATTGCGGCAAGTCGGTATCCTCCATTTTTTTCGAGTTTGATAGGGCGACAGCATATTCTATGATGTTACCAAGCTCACGGACATTCCCAGGGTAATGATAATCAAGTAAAATCCGACGTGCGGCTGCCGAGAACGTCTTATCTTCACGATTCATATCCTTAGCATGCTTTTTTATAAAATAATCCATAAGGATCGGTAAATCTTCTTTTCTATCTCTTAGAGGCGGCATCGATATGGGAATGACATTTAGCCTGAAATACAAATCCTCCCTAAATTCCCCTTCCATCACCATTTGTTCCAAGTTTTTATTGGCTGCACTTATAATACGGACATCCAATGAGATTTTTGCATTGGACCCCAGAGGCGTCACTTCCCGTTCCTGTAATACTCGTAATAATTTTGCTTGAAGAGGAAGGGGCATTTCACTGATTTCATCCAGAAAAAGGATGCCTCCATTAGCAGCAACGAATTTCCCTTCCTTCCTCTGAGTTGCACCGGAAAATGCACCTCTCTCATAACCGAACAATTCAGATTCCAGTAGCATCTCAGGAATAGCTGCACAATTGACAATCTGCATTGGATTGTTTTTCCTTCTTCCTAGCGTATGGATGTTTCGGGCTACAAGCTCCTTTCCAGTACCACTTTCACCCGTGATAAGAACACTGGAGTCAATATCTTTCACTCTTTCGATCATTGAGAAAATACGCTGCATCGCCTTGCTGTTACCAAGGAAGTTACCAAATCCCTTTTGAATCTCCAATTCTTCATGTAATGTCTCCAATTGATTGGACATCTGTTTGAATTCGGCTGCCCTCATCAAGAGCAAAGAAAGTTCTTCTATATTAATTGGCTTTTCAATATAGTAGTAGGCCCCCTTTTTTATGGCCTCGATAGAAGTTTCAATGGATGAATAGGCAGTCATCATGATGACTGTTACGTTAGGTGCTATTTGTTTGATTTTCTGCAGGACATCAAGTCCACTTTTATTTCCTATTCTCAAATCAAGTAACACAATATCAAAAGGCTGATTGTCGATCTTCCGAAGCCCCTCATCCGGGTCAGTAGTTGTCACGACCTTATAAGAATCTTCCAATGCAAAGCTAAGAGCGGTGCAAATAGCAGGTTCATCATCAATCACCAATACATGCATTTTCATATTACTCCTCCTCTTTCCAGGCTTCTATTCGATATATAAAGGTAGTGAAATGGTGAATTTCGTACCTGAATTAGGATAACTTTTCACATGGATATCTCCGTTATTTTCTTTAATTAACCTATACGATAACGTTAGTCCCAAACCGACGCCCTTTTCTTTATTTGTGAAAAAAGGCTCGAAAATATGGTTCATTTCCTCCTGTTTCATCCCTTTTCCCGTATCGGATATGGTAATCCGCCCTGTCTTTTCGTTCTCTTTATCAATGGTGATTTTAATGGTCTTTTCCTTTGTTTCTTCAACGGCATGAATCGAATTCAACACCAAGTTAAGAAGTACTTGTTGAATTTGTTGTAAATCTATATAAAAAATAAGGTCCTCCTCAATCGTCTGCTCGAAATTTATTTGTTTTTTTTCCATTGTCACCTTATGAAAAGCAAGTAATGAAATAAGTTCATGAGCGTGGCAATTTGTAATATTTGGCGGACGCGGACGTGCATACTCAATTAAATCGGTAACAATCGCATTCAAACGGTTAACTTCAGTAGGCAAGTGCTCCATTAGAACTTGTCGGAATTGAGGATTATCATATTTACTCGGAAGTAAATCAATGAATGTTTTAATCGATGTCAAAGGATTCCTTATTTCATGTGCGACACCTGCAACTAGTTGACCAAGAGCGTGCAGCTTTTCTTGTGTGACCAATTTCTTCTCCAATGTTTTCTTTTCTGTCTCATCATTCATGGAAAGTAAGTATCCGGTTTGTATATCTTCAGAATTGAACATCTTATGCATCGAATATGAAATCATCTTCTGTTCATTTTCCTCATCAAATACCAAGATCCGAAAAGAACCCGTACGATTATTCTCATTTTGTTCTTGATGTAAAGCTCCCAAATTCCTCATTAATTGTGAATGATTCATAAAATTCAGAATCATTTCCTTGGAAATGTTAAGAATGTCTGATGCCTTTGCATTGCAGCTGGTAATCATGAAATCGAGATCGAATGTTATGATTCCATTATTGATATTGTTTAAGATTTGATCTTTGAATGCTTCAGCATTAGCAATGTTTTGCCGTTGTTTCTCTAAATCCTTATTTAATAAATGTAATTTCAACGTCTGGTTATGAACGGATTTTTTTAACTTTTGATTCCATATGTAAATGATTAGAAGGACAAAGGCTACGGCAGTTAGGGTTGTGATCAACCAAAATATGAATTGCTCCAGCCTGGCAATTTTTTGATTGGATTGTGGCATGACCCATTTATCGATTATCCCATTGATATTTCGGTTGGCTTTAAGTTCTGTGAGTGTATTATCCATCATGAAAAGAAGCGATTGATCCCCTTTTTTCACTGCAATCGTATAATCCGCTGGTTCAATGACTTCATCAAGAATGATGTAATTCTTTTCTTGGCGGAACTTTTTCAAATAGAAATCTGCAGTCCATTTGTTTCCGATGAATACATCTGCACGGTTGTTCAATAATGTTAAAATACCCGAGTATTGATTCGAAACGGTCGTTAAATTTGTATTCCTCATATTGAGAAATGTACTGATTACAGGAGTGTTTTGGTCAAGGACAACATGTGAATCACGTAAATCCGTTAACGTATGAATATCCTGTTTCCTTTTACTAGGAATGATTATTGATTGGGACATTGTAAAATAGGATTGAGTGAAATCAAGTTGGTGATCTTTTTCGGTATTATAGGTACTTCCAACAATAGCATCAATTGTTCCATTACTTAAAGCTTTTTCGGCTTCTTCCATCCTCATCGGAATATATTTGAAATCTACGCCATTATATTTTGCTATTTCCTCCATTAAATCAATATTGATGCCTGTCAGTTCACCAGCTTCATTTTCAAATGAAAATGGAGGAAGAGCACTTTCCCCAGCAATTATAAATGTTTTTTGTTCAGCAAAAACAGTGGGAGTCCAAAACGTTTGAACAAAGATTATAAAGCAAAATATACTTAGTTTAAACAGTTGCTTTTTAATTAAGAGCCCTCCTTCTACGTCAAAATCCTTGCAGTCAGTATTCCTCGGCTAAAAACATCATGATAATATACTTCTCCAATTAGGACTTGAACCCTTTAAATTCTTAGTATAATCCGACACAATCTAACAATAACCTACAATAAGGTATGTGATTCTATCAAACGAGATAAATATAAACCCAGCAACCTTTTCCGGGTGTTGAGGTAGGAATAGACTTCTTATTTTTATGAAATTAGAAAAAGATCCAGTTTACCTAAAAAGGAGCCAGTTGATTTCAGAAATCGGCTTTTTCCATTTGCCGTAAAGCTTGAAGATGATAAGTCAAGTAGGCAATGGTGGCATTTGCATTTTTCAGCCATTTTCCTAAATCGAAATTCCAGAATGAAATGTCCGATTTCTCAGTATTAAAATGGAGAAATTGGGCTTTTTTGTTACTCCGTAAAAGCGCCCTATAATGGATTAACACAATATTTTTATTAGGCGGTTTTGTTGAAAGGTCATTACTTAAACCTTATAAACACCCGTTAGTTCAAAAAAGCGTACCTTTCAGCAAAAGCCGAAGGGTACACTTTTTTTGTGTTTCTTTCTTTTCTTAGGTGGAATGCGTAAGCCTATTACACGGTAGTTTTCTTATACTCTCCGGATCACTATGGTGTCCATTTTAGATTATTTGCTTGAGTGATTACTGCGATCCAAAAAAGGGGTCGGATGAACGCAAAGTGAGGTAATATCTTAAATTTGATTAATTTATTTTCTCAACGATATACTATTCTTTTAATCCCTTTCCATCGAGAATTTTCTGCATACATTTTTCAACTCTTGACTCTCGAGTTTTTGATTGTTTGGGTTGAGAAAAATGAAGAATGTATGCTCTTTGCCGTCCCGGGGTCAATGCTTCAAAAGCATTTTTCAAAGCTGGGATTTCATCGAATTTATTTTGAAGTTCTTCTGGAACTATGAATTCTGTATTATTTTTAAAATTCACTTCCAAACCGGCTTTTTCAACTTCAATGGCTTCATGGATATAGGCTTTCAGAATGGTTTCCGTTGCAACTATTTCTTGAACATTGGTGAACCGAATCTGGCGCGCCCCCTGTACATTCTCCGTTTGTTGGATTAGAATCCCATGGGCATCCTGTAACAAGGCACCTTTGTGAAATAGAAGCGCACAATATTCTTTAAATCCATGGATTAAAACTATGTTTTTTTTCTCAAACGTGTAACAGGGATGCATCCATTTAAATTCTTCGGTCAGGTCACAGTCAAGAACGATATTTCTCAACGTCTCATATTCTTCCTGCCACTTTTTAGCTTTACCTAAAAATTCATCAACCTTAGGATTCATTTTACTATTTGTCATCACGGAACACTCCTCTTTCCGAGCAGTTTGCTTTTTCCTATACGTTACCTAAATACTAAAAAACAGGTTCAAAAGTTTGGTCTTACATTTCCCCTAACACTTTTTTAAGATCTTCGCCCATTTTCGCCCAACCATATTTCGCACCATTGAACGCTTGATCTTCTTTTTCGAATCCTGTTTGATCAAGATGTAAGTAAGTTGTTCCATCCTCGTGCTTTAATGTCCATGTGACTGTAGTATTTATCCCACCACCTACCCAAGTGTAAGATAACTTATAAGGCTCCTCCACTTCAAGAACTTCGGAATCAATTATTAAATTCCACTGTTCATTCCGAAACTGAAATTTATGTCCAACGACAGGTTTAATATCATTAGCCATTACCCACTTCGTAAGAGTATTTGCATCCGTTAAGGCTAGCCATACCTTCTCAATCGGGCTCTTAAAATTAAATTCTTTTGATACTGTTAAATTCATTTTTGGTTCCTCCTGTAATATTTGGTTTAAAAGTAAGATTCTTTCACTCCAGAATCTCCTGTAAAACGATACCCACTCCTCAATTTCTCTCAACGGAGCAGCATTAAGCCGATAACGCGTTTCCCTGCCGACCTTTCTGCTTATTACGAGACCAGTCTCTTTAAGGATTGCCAAATGCTTTGAAACCGCAGTACGGCCCATTTCAAAATGAACGGTTAACTCATTGAGTGGCAATTCTTCCACGTCCGCCAACAAACTTATCAATTTACGTCTTGTTGGGTCAGCGATGGCTACATAAATATCACGATCTTGACTTTTCTCGTTCATAATCACCCCCCCTTTAATTGGACACCGATTGGTGTCTTTTATTATATGACACTAATTGGTGTCCTGTCAATTTTATTATTGACAGGAGCGTATTTGTTTTATTCTCCTATCATCAAGTATATAGGTTCCTTCTTTAATTATTTGTTTAATAGATTGGTTATGTTTAATAAATCTGTTGATAAAAATCTACCTATTCAGGTGTTCTTGGTAGAGGAAGAATCGTCAAAACTCAATTAGAAAATGCTATCGGCAATAAATTGTCGTCGGACAATACACTTTGCACCGATGCTTGGATGGCATTTTCTACCTATGCAAGAAACAAAGGGTTGGAACACTACCGTTTTAAATCAGGCGGTGCAGAACGTGTAAGTGGGATTTATCATATCCAAAATGTTAATAATTATCACAGTCGTTTGAAAGGTTGGATACAACGATTTTATGGTGTAGCAGGAATTCAATATCAGTTATAGATACTTAACTAACCGATACGCTGTTACTGAAATCCAGAATGAAAAGCAGTTTCAGGAGATTTTCCCTTTCTATATTACTCTTGGTAGTGGGAATGATTTAGTTTTATGGTCCACAAACAAAGATGTATTTAGTGTAGAACAAAGAGAATGGAAAGGAAATTGGGAAGGGAAAATTGCGGGAACAGTAGTGGTTAAAGTAGAAGTCGATACAAGTATTTTTTGGATTGGCTATGATGGAGATTACATTTCGGTTATCTCAAATCAATCGAATTTCTCAACATATGAAAAAATAATCAAGACTTTTCCCGATTTTGTAGTTCCAAAGCTTTGTGAGTACGAGTAATTTTAAAAAGTAAAATGATTATGAGACCCCTGATAAGAGAAAGTCTCATTTATTTGACTAAAAAACAACAATATTATTTAACACAGCCAATAGATTAAGCTTCGAACTTATTAAATCCTTTTACAACTAAGCTGCCCCATTAGTAAAAGTACATTTCTTTATAAACTTAAATAGCCAATATTGTTAGTTGCCATTTTTGAAATTAAATATGCTCGTGTTTCGGCAAAAAATCAAAATCCAGAACGGCAGCTTATTAACCGGCCTCAATATCAGGGGATACTCTTAATCATTCGCGAAGGCGATTTGTTATTTCTAAATTCACTAGACAGATTGGGTATAGATTATGATGGTATCATTCGAGTATGGAAGTACATTACTAGAGATTTGAACGCAGATATTGTGGTACTTGAAAAAGAGACACTTTTTGATAGTAGGAAATCCAGAGGTATGGGTGATACTGAAAAATTATTGGAGGACCAAGTTTAACTCTGCTTTAATATGTGGCTGAGCAAGAACGTAAAAAAATAAGCAAACGACAGGCTGAAGAATTAAAGCGGCAAAGAATAACGGCGTTAGATTCGGACGACGTAAGTAATATGGAAATCACCGATCAAATTTTACAAACAATAAAAAAGTTCCAGCTTGTTTTGAGAAATCCGCTCCCTTTCCGCCGTTAGGCTGCCAAGTCTCCTCACTGCAAGTAACTGTGGAGTCTGGGCTGGACATTTATTCGGCTGGAGTGTCGCAAAATTCTTCATTCCAGAGATTTTTCATCATATAAAACAGTAAAAATACATGAAGGATAATCAAGTACTCCTGCAGTTTTTTTATTTAAATAACATTCCAGTTGATTGGAGCGGTGTTCGAGACTCCTGCTTAGAAAAGCGTGTCCAAGGGGGAATCTAAGGCGCAAAGAGGGACGCGGGCAGGCCGCCCGCGTAATATCCTCAATATGTTAAACTATTTTTGAAATTTCAAGGCTTTTTAACATTTGCCGTAACGCTCCAAGATGATAAGCCGAGTGGGCAATGGTCGCATTTACATTTGTCAGCCATTTTCCTAAATCGATTGTA
Source organism: Peribacillus sp. YIM B13472 (assembly GCF_042788005.1). Classification (NCBI taxonomy): domain Bacteria; kingdom Bacillati; phylum Bacillota; class Bacilli; order Caryophanales; family Bacillaceae; genus Peribacillus; species Peribacillus sp. YIM B13472. The sequence continues at coordinate 23,955 of NZ_JBHZPG010000030.1, read as the reverse complement.
TCAATTTCTTCGAAAAGAGTTACATATTCATTATGTAATCCCTCCCTGATTTCCCCCCATTTCACCTCATCAACAGTAGCAATGGTCCAGCTTGCGTCCCAATCTTTTTCAAAGTCTGCACCACTGATCATTGTTCGGATTACCCATAAATAATACCGAATGTGGTCTGAGTGAGCAGCAATGGTTGATCCATTTATGGAACGTGAAGCGTCTTCTGCGGTTAAACCATCAAGTGTCCCAAAAATCCCTGTATTCGGTCTTGAATTAGTATAATAGCTCCCATCATTTTCCGGTCCTTCAAACGTTTCTTTCAAAAGCGTTTTTATCGAACTTGCCAACGTCTCGCTCATCTCAATTCCCCCCAAGTGTTTTAATCGACTTCATTACTTTATAATACACTAAGACAAATTAATAATCGTTTATCTTTTGTTAAATTAATCCAAAATATTGCATTTAAAGAAATCAGTTATGAACCTAATTGGTTTTGAAGCTGCTTTTAACGTGATGAAAAAATAAAAAGGCCATTCCTTAAATAAAAAGGAACGGCCTTAATGATTTATCTGTCTGAAAATGCTAAGTCTAAAGTTTTAGTAGCTTTTCAAACGCTCCTCCAGGGAAACAATTCTAAACTTTAACTCCTGATTAGTGTCTAAGCCCCCTATTACAATTTGATTATCTTCCGTAATGGTGACATATCTGAAGGTTTCTTCTTCGTTGATCTTTATTTTTGTCTCCAATGTAGTTTCCATTTTTGCAAAAACTTGATCTGTGTATGTAAGAGGAAGAAGATCATCCAATCCTTCTTCAGGGCTGCCGAGCCACTTAAACATGAAATCTTTCAATGAATATTGTTCAATCATCGATAAATGATCTTTAAAAATCAATTTGTCAATTGTTATCTCTTTCAACTTAACCACTCCTCAATTGTATCTAAAGTTTATATGGATACACTCCTAACATCAAGGGCATTCCAATGACAAACGATTACAGTTTGATTACTTGCTGACTAAATAATCCCTTTCCTTCCGGAAAATGGAGTTCCGTTACCTGGAAAGCAAATTGTAGGATGATTTTTTCTTAAGAATACGGCTTGGATTAAGAATTATTTTCTGGGGTTTATAAATGATTATCCATGAAACAAGGATGTTCATTTCTGCCGAAAACAGCCTCCATTTGCTTAGAAAATGAAGGCTGTTTTTCTTATATGGATGTAATACAACTTTCTGTTAAATGATAGTCCCTTAACTAAAACATTATAAGCCTTGTTTTCCTTTAACGCCATTTATCGAATAGCTGATTTTAATGTTGGCATTTAATGAGTGATATACTGAACAGTACGTATTTTTGGATAATTGAATCGCACGGACCACTTTATCTTCAGGCAGATCGCCCTCCAATAAATAGTGGATTTGAAAGTCGGTAAACCGCTTAGGGTGATTTTCTGATCGTGCCCCTTCTATTTCTATTTGAAAGGCCTTTGTTTCAAATCGCATCTTATTTAAAATCATTACAATATCAATGCCTGTGCACCCGGCAAGAGAATGCAAAAGTAACTCAGTGGGTCTTGCTCCGCTATTTTTTCCTCCTGCATCTTCGGCAGCATCCATCTTTATTTCATGTCCCGACGGAGTTGTGCCAGAAAAGGCCATTTCCCCTGTCCATGTAATCATTGTCTTCATTTATTTCAATTCCTCCCTTTCTTGTTGTTTAGTTTAAAAATAGTCCACTTGTTTATTTAATGTAAGTACAGATTTTTTAAGTCTTAAAGTAATATTACGGTCATTACACAAATTTACAGAAAATTGGCTTAAGGATTTGTAATATGATCCTTACTTGTGATGACTTTCCATTCCTTATATTCTTCCCACAAGTCCTACTTAGTTAGTCATACTGCAAAATTTGAATGTTGCCTTCAGCACTCACTTTCCGCAGGAGTCTCGAACCACCGCACCAATCAACTATGTTGTTTTAAAAATTCAGATAGAAACCCTTTTGTCGACAAAAGGAAGTTCGGAATGCTCTCACAACCATGATTCTAAAGGGTAACTTAATTATCCTTCTTGTTTTTTACTTCTTAATATGGATGAAACCTCAAAAGATTGAAGAAATTTGCGACAATCTTGCCGAATAACTGGCTAGCCGAGACACCACAGACGCTTGCTTTGATGAGGCTTGGCAGACAGTCGGCGGAAAGGGAGCCGGTTTCTGAAATCACCTGGAATGTTTTTTTGAGGTTAAAATTTGAACGATAAATCCCTCATTGCCCTATATATCCAACTACCATGAAGTTTTATAGTTTCCTTCTCCATTCAAAGGAGTTTTATAACTATTATTTTCACCATCTTGCCAAGTAATATTGCCATTTTCATCTTTCAGGACGAACTTGAATTCGTAGTATCGATTTGCGGCTAAACGGAATGTTCCACTCCAGCTGCCTTCTGTGCTTTGAGTGAGTTTATATTCGTAATCTTCAGGATTCCATCTGCCGATTTCTCCTCTATCCCCAATTAAGTAAACTCCCTTTGTGGAAGGTACATTTTCAACTGTGAATGTAACTGGAATCGACTTACCTTCCAATTTATCAGCCATCATCCTGAACTCATTTGTTGGATTTCCTTCATCGTCGAATAAATAGGACATCCTTAGCAAGGTAAATCCCTCAAAACCATGGTTAAAAACCATTTCTGCTATATTGTCAAAGCCTCTTTCATTATTGATTAACGGGAGTGCGTTTTCCCCGTTTAAAGAAATTCCTTTTTCATTAGTTAAAGAGGCAATATGGGTCACCAACGTTTTTGGAGCGCTATAGGATGGAGCAGTATGTGCTTCTTGATCTCCCATTTCCAAACAGGTGAACGTGAGGGCCATATTCGATTTCTTAAATTGATTCAATAATTTGGAGTAGTTATAGTAGCCGGCACTATACTCTGCTGAATGCGGCAGTACTGGATCATTCATTTTCCAATGGACTCCTGAGATCTTAGCTCCAATTGGCACGCCAAAGACTTCATCAAAATGTTTATGGGCGAATTTGGAGATTTTTGCAAGATGCTTTTCGAGTGCTCCTTGATACCACTGCATAAAGTCGTATCCAAATTGTGTATCGATTGCTCCGCCCCTGGTGAAAAATTCATCCCCGTTCCCTGGCGGCTGTATCTCATTCCAGTTTTTATACGTTTTGCCCCAAGCAGCATTTAATTTTTTTATCGTTGAATATTTTTCTCTCATGGTAAGCCTGAAATCCCGTTTTGCTCCTTCTGTGTAAACTTGAAGCTGTCCCCTTTCAGGATAATCCCAGCCATCAGCTTTTTGGTATGAGGGATATCTAAGTTCCCCAGCGGGTCCTGCACTTAAATATATTTTAGCTATTAGATCCTTCTGATCAGCAAAGTTCTTTGCAAATGATTTGTACAATTCGTTGTATTGATCAGCTGTACCTTCCCACCAAGGAGCAAGTACTTCCTTATTCCAGAAACCACTTTCACTCTTGAATGCCATGTTATCTAGAGTGTCCTTATTCCAGAGCCAACTCGGGATTGGGTAGTTACAATCGTCCCCCACATTACCGCCGCATTGATGTGTAGACAAAATGGGCACCCATTTTAAACCGGAAGCTTTCACTGTTTCCCCATATTTTTTATAATAAGTCCAATCAAACTGATTATCTTTTTTACTCTCGACTAATCCCCACCAGATATCTGTCGTAATTGCATAAACTCCATTTTCCTTCAACTGGGTCAGCTCTGCTTCAAATGCCTCCCAATCTGTTATTTCACCCAATGGGGCCATTACATAAAGCTTGTAATCTGGTTTTACTTCTGCTTTTCCAGGTGAAGTACTTGATAAAGGAACAAAATACAGCATAAAGGTAAAAACGCCAACAGATAATTTGTTCATAAGAACGCCAACCTTTCCCCCATAACTTTTTTCATTTGTTTTTCATTGAAGTCGCTTACATTCTTTGCGTCGTTTTTATAAAGGCACTCCTTTACTGAAAATTATATTTGTTTTGGAAATATTTATCAATTATTTCGACATGGTAATTTAGTTCATATCTCCTGAAAGAAAAAATGGATAGTCCCATAAGAGACTATCCAGAGCGCGGGTTATCTACATTTTTATAAAACAATATAAACATTACCATCTTCTATTTCAACATTGAATGTCTTTACACAACCATTATCAGGTTTTTGGACTTCTCCATTCTTGACACTGATTTTCCAGTCATGCATCGGGCAAAAGACGTGATCACCACTCACAATGCCTTCCACCAGAACTCCACCTTTATGTGGACAACGATTTTCAATAGCTCGGAATTCACCATTTGCTAAATGAAAAAGAGCAATTTCATGAGAGCCTATGGTTACTGTTTTCCCTAGGTTTTTTGGCATCTCATCTACTGTTGAAACTTTTATCTTTTGAAGAGTTTTCCCCATGTAGGCTTCCCCCATATTCATTTATTTGATATAGCTGGAATTTTCACTTTTTGAAATAAACCGGTTTGGATCGCATTGCTCTCAATGATTTCTTTCCAAGGTTCTTGCAATACGGATAAGGCCTCATCTAAACGTTGATTAAGCTCAATCCTTTTTTGCTTATCGCCAATAATAGTCTTAATGGTATCGAACCCTACACGCTCAACCCAGACAGACGTTCTTTCTAAATAATTGGCAGTCTCCCGATAATGTTGAAGGTATGCACCTGCAATTTCAATTACCTCATCACTTGTTTTCACTTTGCATAATAATTCAGCAGCTCTTAAATGGGTTCCACCGTTGCCGCCAATATAAATTTCCCATGCACCGTCTACACCGACAACACCAAGATCTTTGATACCGGATTCAGCACAATTACGAGGACATGCCGACACGGCCATCTTAACCTTATGCGGTGTGCCTACACGTTCAAATTTCTTCTCCAGGGCAATGCCCAGCCCAATTGAATCTTGGGTGCCAAAGCGGCAAAAGTTTTCACCGACACATGTTTTCACAGTTCGGAGGGTTTTTCCATAAGCATATCCGGAAGGCATATCCAGGTCGGCCCATACACCTGGAAGGTCTTCTTTTTCAACACCGAACATATCTATTCTTTGCCCGCCTGTAACCTTAAGTAACTTAACATTATACTTATCGGCAACATTTGCTATTTTCCGTAATTGATCGGGATTAGTGACGCCCCCATACATTCTTGGCACAACGGAAAATGTACCATCCTTTTGAATATTTGCATGTAGTCTTTCATTGACATAGCGGGATTCTTTTTCGTCCTCATATTCAACAGGATGAATCATGCCTAAGTAATAGTTCAGTGCCGGTTTACACTTCGAGCATCCATCACTTGTATTCCAGCCGAGAACATTCATGACTTCTCGAGTATGGGTCAGGTTTTTTTCGCGTATTTCAGCAACAACCTCATCCCTGGATAAAGTGGTGCACGTGCATATGGATTCCTTCTGGTTTGACTCACTGAAATCATCGCCCAATGTCAGCTCGAGAATATCACCGACTAATGGCTTGCATCCCCCGCACGATCTCGAAGCATTTGTGCAGCCTTTTACTTCCTCAATACTTGTTAACCCTTTAGATTCGATAGCCGTCACAATATCGCCCTTCGTTACACCATTACAACCACAGACGATTTCTTCATGTGACATCGAAGTGACAAGACTGACACTGGGTTCACTTGTTCCAACATTTAAATAATCGGAAACGTCGGCATTTTTATTGATCATGCTCAATAGGTTATTGCTTTCCTTTGTATCCCCGAATAATACCGCACCAGAAATTTTCCCATTTCGAATCATTACTTTTTTGTAAGTACCATTCCATTCATTAAATTCCTTGATTGATTTAGCTTGTTCATCCTCGAAAATTTCCCCAGCCGAAAATACATCAACACCAGATACTTTTAACTTAGTAGACAGCACTGAACCCTCGTAAGCTTTCCCTTCTAGCCCGCAAATCCTTTTGGCTAATACTTTGCCCTGTTCATAAAGGGGAGCGACCAAACCGTAAACCATCTCACGGTGTTCCGCACATTCACCAACCGCATAAATATTCGGGATTCCAGTCTCCATATAATCGTCCACGATAATTCCTCGATTGACAGGGATGCCGCAATTTTGGGCCATTTGAACATTGGGTTTAATCCCAACTGCCATGACCACTAAATCGGCGCTGATTTCCTCGCCATCACTAAAGCGTAATCCTTTAACATCAATTTCACCTAAAACCTCCTGAGTCTGTTTCCCAAGATAAAAGTTCATTCCCTGGCTTTCAAGTTCCCTTTGCAGCATTTTTCCAGCTGTTGGATCTAACTGCCTATCCATCAAATATTCCGAAAGGTGAATAACATCTACCTGCATACCTAGATTCAAAAGACCCCTGGCAGCTTCAAGACCCAGTAATCCTCCACCAATGACTGCAGCTTTTTTATTGTTTTTCGAATATTCAATCATTTTTTCGCAATCTTCAATATTTCGAAAGGCTGTCACTCCTTTTTTATCAACACCCTTTATCGGTAGAATGAAAGGAATGGATCCGGTAGCTAAAATTAATTGATCGTATTCGACTTCTCGACTTGTGTCTGAGTATATGATTTGCTTTGCTGTGTCGATGTTCGTGACCGTTTCATCTGAAAAAAGTGTAATATTATTTTCTTTGTACCAGTTCCAATCATTTATGGTAATATCATCTATCGTCGTAGCCCCTTGCAATACATTCGATAGTTGGATTCGATCATAATTCGGATGTGGCTCACTTCCGAAGACAGTCACCTCAAACCTTTCTGGTTGAATTTTCAAAATTTCTTCTATACATCTTACTCCAGCCATACCATTCCCAATTAGCGCCAATTTCTGCTTAGCCATGTTTTGTCCTCCGATAAGATTTTTTTGAAAGGATTATGTGTTTGATTATAGGTGAGGTCACTATTTATAACAACAAGTGTGTTATATAATCTTACATGTTTTTTGAAAATTAATGTTTAATGTTAGTTTTTATTACAAATATTCAGAAAATTAGGATATAATATCCTTATTGATCTAGCATAAATCAAAAATGAGGTGATTTTCATCGTCCAGCAAAAAGAATCTTATATAGACAGAAAAGTAATTTCCATAGGAGTGGTCAGAGAATTAACGGGACTATCCGATAGACAAATTCGGTATTATGAAGAAAGAAAACTCGTTTTTCCCGAAAGGTCTAAGGGTGGTAACCGAAAATACTCTTTTTCCGACGTCAAGGCATTGGTGGAAATCGCCGATAAAATAGAGGATGGAGTGCAAACCAATGAAATTAGACAGGAAAAATTAAAAGAAAACAGGAAAATTGAACAGGAAAAAATGCGCAAAAAAATGCTGCAGGGCCAATTAAATGCACATTTTGGCTTACGTAAATGATTTTTGCCAAGCAACCGGAATTATTAACCGATTCAACAAGTACTATAATTTCCATATTTCAGACTTCGAATAAACAGGTCACAATTTCACTTTGCACTCTGCACTTTTAAAATAGCTGTTAACATTGTAAAACTGGACATGATGACTTTCATGTCCAGTTTTACATTTTATTTACAGTAAAAGTTATCTAACTAATCATTCCTTTTCTAGGCGAACTCCTTATTTTTTGTCTTCTCTGAAAACCATGTTAATTTCGCGGATAAATTAACAACTTCTCCTATTACAATCATGGCAGGATTGGCAACCTGCTCTCTCTTAACAATCGCCACTATTGTATCGATTGTTCCTGTAAAAGTTCGTTGAAAACCTGTCGTTCCTTGTTCGATGACAGCAATAGCAGTTTCAGGCTTCTTACCGCAGGAGCATAATTGTTTACAGATATATGGAAGGTTTTTAATACCCATATAAATAGCAATGGTATCAACACCATGTGCCAAATGATGCCAGTTGATGTTATCAGGCTTGCCTGTCACGCTGTGTCCTGTGACAATTGCAAAGGAACTCCCCCATTCCCTGTGAGTCACTGGAATTCCAGCATAAGCTGGTGCAGCGATTCCGGATGTAATTCCAGGAACTATTTCAAATTGAATTCCGTGCTTAACTAGCACTTCTGCTTCCTCGCCGCCTCGTCCAAAGATGAAAGGGTCTCCCCCTTTTAGACGAACAATCGTTTTTCCTTCTATTGATTTACTAATTAACAATTGATGAATGTCCTCTTGAGAGACACAATGTTTACCAGGCGCTTTACCGCAATAAATGTATTCAGCTTCAGGTTTACCGTATAAAAGCAATTCACGATTAACCAATCGATCATACAAGATGATATCCGCTACTGCGAGGCATTTGGTTGCCTTGACAGTAATTAAGTCCGGATCACCTGGTCCAGCACCAACAATATAGACCTTACCTTTTTTCATCCGTTTTCCCCTTTTGTTGTTAGTCATGTAAAATCCATTTGATATGGATTGCTGTGTGGTTAGGCTTACTCTTAATGAACCTAAAAAAGTTATGATGAAAGGGAAGAAAACCTCCCTTTAATTAGACGTTAACTCTACTATAGGATGTACTTTTACAGCACTGACTTTAAAGCCAGGCATTTTGCATGCGGGATCTAAATCCTGTGAAACGAGGAGATTGACATTTTGTGAGTCTGCCCAATGAAAAGGAACGAATATAGTATCATGGCGAATGGTTGCTGACCATTTGCTTCTTACAACAATACTTCCGCGCCTTGATTCAATTTTCACCAAATTATTGTCTGGAATATGATATTTCTTGGCTGTTTCCGGATGGATTTCCATATATGATTCAAAATTTCTTGCGGCTAATGATGAGCTTTTTCTCGTTTGTACTCCTGTTAAATAGTGTGACATGATTCTTCCTGTTGTTAAATAAAGCGGAAATTCCGTACATGGCTTTTCTTTTGGAACATGAGGCACGTTATTAACCACAACCATGGCCGCCTTTCCGTCCGGGTGGGCAAAAGACGATTCGAATAACCTTTTTGTCCCTTTATGGTCAATGGATGGACATGGCCACAAAATGCCTCCTTCTTTTCTTAAGCGATCATACGTTATACCATAATAATCGGCGGTTCCCCCGCGGCTTGCCACTCTTAGTTCTTCAAATATCTCATTTGCAGATTGAAAGGGAAAATGCTCCCCTTTCCCAAGAGCTTTAGCTATATCACAAATGATTTGCCAATCATGCTTCGCTTCCCCAGGTGATGAAAAACTTGCTTCCCGCAACGTTACCCGTCCTTCCAAATTCGTCATCGTTCCTTCATCCTCTAAATAAGACGAAGTAGGTAAAATCAAATCAGCTAATCTAGCAGTTTCAGAAACGAACATATCTACTGCGACAAGAAACTTCAATTTTTTCAAAGCCTTTTTGACAAAGTTAGCATTGGGATTTGAAACAATTGGATTGGAACACATTAAAAACATGCCGGTAATTTCACCTTCATTTATCTTCTCTATCATTTCGTATGCCGATACACCTTTACGCGGCAAATCAGCCTCATCAATTCCCCATATACTTGCAATATGTAATCTATGTTCCTCATTTTCAATCATGCGATACCCCGGCAGCTGGTCTGCCTTTTGGCCATGCTCCCTTGCTCCCTGCCCATTTCCCTGTCCGGTGATAGCTCCATAACCCGAATTCACTTTTCCGATTTTCCCTGTAACAATAAGAATATTAAGAAAATTACGGACAGCAGCCGAACCATCTGTTTGCTGCTCAACTCCCCTTGCTGTAAAAATCATTCCTGATTCTTCTTTCCCGAACATGGCAGCCGCTTTTTGGATTTGTTCACTTGGAACCCCTGTCATTTCTGCAATTTCCTCCAACTCTAAAGATGTGACATACTCTTTAACTTCTTTATAGCCATTTGCACGTTCCCGGATAAACGCTTCATCAATAAGATCCTCTTCAATGATCACTTTCAATAATCCGTTTGCCAAGGCGGCATCCATCCCAGGTTTCACCTTTAGATGTAAGTCGGCCATTTTCGTTGTTGCGGTTTCCCGGGGATCTACAGCAATGATATATGCCCCATTTTGTTTCGCTTGCTCAAAGTACGGCATGATTGTCGGCTGGCATTCCGCAATATTCGTACCCGCCAAGATTATGCACTTTGTGAACGGAACCTCTGATAAGCTGTTGGTCAGGCCCCTGTCGATACCAAATGTTTGGCTGGCTGCCGAAGCAGCTGCAGACATGCACAAACGGCCATTATAATCTATATACTTTGTTTTTAAAGCCACCCTTGCAAACTTCCCAAGCAAATAGGCTTCTTCATTTGAAATGGATGCACTCCCATAAACAGATAATGCATTTACACCATCTTCTGCTTGTATTTTAGTGAAATTCTCCTTAATGTGGCTTAATGCTTCCTCCCATGATATTCGAACAAATTCCCCATTTTTTTTCAATAATGGGTATTTAATTCGATCTTTATGCAAAGCATGTTGATGTGCATTCATTCCTTTAATGCATAAGCGCCCCTCAGAGGTTGGATTATCTTTTCCAATCGTCATATACTTTTTTCTTGTTACTATTGTTTGTTCCAGCAGCTGCATCTTACATTGCATGCTGCAAAATGGACATTGTGTATCATATCGTTTCTCTGATTGGACCTCTTGTTGCTTCGTGCGGAAATACTTTAATAATAATTCGGTCAAGGCTCCTCACCCTTTACTCATGGATTTCTATAGAAACAATTACCCGTTAGTTTTAGACGTGCATCAAAAGGTACTTTCCACTTCGTTCATTCTCTGACCTATGCCATTTCCAATCTTTGAGATAGTTGCTGACTAAGTTCATTATCAAACAATACTTCTCTAACATGAATTAACCCCACTCGTTCAATCCATTGCCAAGTCCGTTCTAAGTAATTGGCTGTTTCCCGATAATATTGAATAAAGCCGATGATGATCTCAATTGCTTCTTCATTTGTCCCAGCTACACATAGCAGTTCACCTGCACGTGCATCACGCCCGCTGCTTCCGCCCACATATATTTCCCAGCCCCTGTCAATGCCCATGACACCTATATCTTTCGTTGTTGATCCTGCACCGTTATGCATACAAGCGGATATGCCCATCTTTATACGGTATGGTGTAGATACTTGCTCCAATCTTTTTTCCAAATCTACAGCAAGTAATAGGGATTGCTGTTTATCACAAGAGCAAACATGTTCACCGATACATGTTTTGACGTTTTGAACGGTGTTACCATATTTCGAACTTAACGGCATATCTAAATCAGCCCACACACCTGGGAGATCTTCTTTTTTCACCCCCATTAAATGAATCCTTTGTTCACTTGTTATCGCAACCTGGGATATTTCATATTTATCGGCAACATTAGCAATTTTTCGCAAGTCATTTGCATTCGTCATCCCGCCGTACATTTGCGGGATAACTGAGTATCGGTTATCACTTTGAACTGTTGCATTCTTTTTTTCGTTTATGAAAAGAGTTTGCTGTCTGATCTCGTACTCTGGATGAATCATCCCTAAATAATAGCTCAATGCAGGCCTGCAAGTTGAACAACCTTTTGTATTTTCCCATTCAAGAGCATCCATCGCTTCTTGGACAGTCGATACGTCTTGGAGCTGCATTTTATACACAACTTCATCTTCCGTTAATTTCGTACATGAGCAAAATGCAGTTTGTTTCTCATCCTGAGTAGTAAGATTACTTTGAATATAGGTCAAAAGCTCGGTCACTGCCGGCTTACATCCGCCGCAAGAACCGGAAGCATTTGTGCATTGTTTAACTTGTTCCACTGTCGTTAACCCCTTATTTTGAACCGCTTCAATGATTCCCCCCTTTGAAACAGCATTACAATGGCAAATGATTTCATGATTTGCCATCGAAGCGATTAATCCCTCAGCCGTATTTGGTGACTGGAACATTGAACGCCTTTCCTCTGACGATACTTCTTGCCGCTTTACAATCATATCGAGTAATCGTGAGCTGTTGTTTGTATCTCCATAAAGCACAGCACCTATGATTTTTCTTCCTTGAAAAACCAACTTTTTATAAACACTATCCAATTCATCAAAAGTTGTGATGGATTTCGTTGTTTCGTCACCAAGGAAATCACCAACAGAAAATAGCTCAACTCCTGATATTTTCAACTGGGTCGAAAGGACCGAGCCTTGGTATCCGCTGCATTTCATCTCACAAATATGCTTTGCCAGCACTTCACCTTGTTCGTATAGAGGTTTAACAAGCCCATAAACCATGCCTTGATGTTCAGCACATTCACCAACCGCATAAATATCTGGGATGCTGGTTTCTAAATAGTCATTTACAATAATCGCACGATTTGTATCAATTCCGCTTTCTTTGGCCAACTGAATATTCGGCCTGACTCCCGCAGCCATAACGACCAAATCTGCATCCAGCTCCGTTCCATCTTTAAAACGGACGCGCTCTACACGCTCGTTACCGATTAACTCCTGTGTTTCCTTTTTTAAAAGAAAGTTCATTCCCTGGTTTTCCAACTCTTTTTGCAGTAAAAGTGATGCCGTTGAATCGAGCTGCCTTTCCATTAAATAGTCAGCGATATGAACGACATGCACTTCCATACCAAGGTTTAACAGCCCTCTCGCTGCTTCCAAACCTAACAAACCGCCTCCGATGACGACTGCTTTTTTATGTTTGCGTGAAGTTTCAATCATCTTTTGGCAATCTTCAATCGTCCGAAATGCAATGACGCCTTCTTTATCTACACCTGTGACAGGAAGAATGAACGGGACAGAACCTGTGGCAATTATCAGCTTATCGTAGTAAACTTCCCGTTCTTTGTCTGTTTTTATTTTCCTAGTCTCTTTATCGATTTTTATGACCGTTTCACCTGTGAACAATTGGATATTATTCTCCGTATACCAGTTTCGATCATTTATCGTAATATCTTCAAAAGAGGTGTTGCCTTGAAGCACAGTCGACAATAAGATTCGGTTATAGTTAACGTGCGGTTCACTTCCGAAAATAGTAATCTCAAAGGCAGTCGGATCCTTACTAATGATGGATTCAACACAACGTAATCCTGCCATTCCGTTCCCTACTAAGATCAGTTTTTGTTTATACATTTTATCCCCCCAAAAACAAGTGCTGTAAAAAGCCAAACAAAGTAAACAAAGTTCTAGATCTTAACCGAATTCTTTCCGAGTACCCACGTTTTTCTCCATGAAAGCTGAGCTAGGCCCAGGATAAGCAAAGCCACGATTCCAACTGCGGAAAATACTAAAAATCCTGTAGCATATGTGCCAGTGATCTGTTTCAACGTACCTAGTATGTTTGGAACCAAGAATCCGCCAACACCTCCGGCAGCTCCCACAATCCCTGTGATAAAACCTATTTCTTTAGAAAATCGCTGTGGAACTAACTGAAAGACAGCTCCGTTGCCCATACCGAGAAATAGCATTCCGATGAACAGAAGGATTGTAACGACAGTAAGAGAATAAAGAAAACTAATCCCAAACATACATATAGTGAGTCCAATAAATAGAAACATAAGCAGTTTAACTCCACCTATTTTATCTGCAATAAATCCTCCGACGGGACGAAAGAAACTTCCGGCGATGACACATAATGTAACGAATTCCCCCGCCCTTATTCGTGTTAACCCATACTCATCAACAAAAAAGATGCTTAAAAAGCTAGTGAACCCGACAAAGCCCCCAAAAGTCACACTGTAAAGAATACAGAAATACCAAGTGTCCGTTATTTTAAATACGTTGAAATATTCCTTGAGCGGTTTTGCAGGCGGTTGAGATGGTGCGTCTTTTGCGATTAAAATATAAATGACGAACACGATGGTTAAAGGAATCAAAGCTAATCCCATAACATTATGCCAGCCGAGAGATTCTGCAATACGCGGTCCAAACAATGTCGCAAAAAGAGTTCCGCTGTTACCGGCTCCCGCAATGCCCATCGCAAGACCCTGCAAATGCGGGGGATACCAACGACTAGCCATAGGAAGTGCTGCAGCAAAACTTGCACCTGCCACTCCGAGCAAAATCCCAATTAAATAGAGCTCGGCTAAACTATCTCCGAATAACCATCCCCAAAAAAGCGGAATCATCGTAACTAGCATCCCGCCGATTGCTGTTTTCCGCGGGCCGATGCGATCAGTCAAAAAACCAAGGACGATTCGAAAAAACGAACCTCCCAAAATCGGAATAGCTACAATCAAGCCTTTTTCAGCTGGGGAAAGTCCGAAATCCTTTGTAATATAGACACCAAGTGCACCTAATAATACCCAAATCATAAAACTGATATCAAAATAAAGGAATGAAGCTAATAATGACGGAGCATGACCGCTTTTTTTCAATTCAGATATTTTCATTTTTCATCTCTCCAATACTTTATTAGTTGAATATTCGTTTATTTTACTCTTATAAAAGCAAGATTTCTTTGTTTATGTAAGAAAACATCACACACTTTTTTTGTAAGTTATTAAATGTGAATACTTTAAAGGAGTTATTGGTCCAAATTTAATAATTTCATTTCCTTTTTCTTGTATAAAATGAATGATATTGTGGTTTACTTAGGTGATGTAAAGTTTAACTTTTGAGTTATGGAAGGGGATATACCAAAGCCAGTAAGCTTTTTCGTAATATTCTCCATACAAAAAAAGAGAAGCCTAATGCTTTAGCTTCACTTCCAGACTGTAGACCATGATTGAGTTTGTTTACAGTTTTATTTTTCCGTTAATTTCCATTCCAGGCACTCGCTTTCCGCGGGCTGTCCGGTAGCCTCCTCGGCGCCATTGCGCCTGCGGGCCTCACTCCGACGAACTTCCCCCGCAGGAGTCTCGTACCTACTATTCCAATCAACTTTGTTTTAACATTAAGATAGAACTCCTTTTGCCAACAGTCTTTTTTGTATAAAATAGAAGAATTAAAACATGAGGTGATATTTATTCAGCGAGAACAACTTTAAAATGATGACTGCATTTTCTATAGGTTGCGGGTTCTACCCACCGCACGAAACAAGGACCTCCTTCATATGATGTGTTATGAGCGGCATGAGATAATTAATAATTTGATTATATCCGGGGAAAGGTTGGGTGCTATAATATGAGGAAATATCCATTTCATAACATTCCATTTCAAAACCTTCAGAAAAAAGACATGTCATTTGAAGAGGTATTTGTTCATATTGTTGAGTTCATGAAATCAAATCCTTCCGGTGACTATCGATTGATGGTCGGTACCGATTCGCAAGTACATAAAAAACATACGGTTTTCATTACAGGCATCGTGATACGGCAGGTCGGAAATGGTGTATGGGGTTGTATAAGAAAAGTGATGATTCCTAGAAGAATGCTGCATTTACATGAACGAATTTCCCAAGAACTGTCGTTAACAGAGGAGATCGTATCCATGTTTACGGAAGAAAGAAAAAATCAGTTAATCGATATTGTACTGCCTGCCGTATATCAAGGGGCAACGTTCACAATGGAAGGGCACATTGATATCGGGATTGGAAAGCGGAACAAAACCAGTGAGTTTGTAAAAGAAATGGTAGCTAGGATGGAATCCATGGGCGTGGAACCGAAAATCAAACCCAATGCTTTCGTCGCTTCAAGTTATGCCAACCGGTATACAAAGCAAGAGTGATGTCTCCAAAACAGATAACCGGTACATACAATTCCGATCGAAAAACAGCAAAAAACCGGCCTCAGAATGAGACCGGCTTAACATTTAAAGATATAAGCCGCCATTGCCGTATTCAGTAAGAAAGTTTTAAACCACCACTCCTCAAAGTGGGTGTTTGCAGAAAAAATCCTGTTGTCCAAGTCAGTGACGAGGCATAACATTCCTGTTTCAATATAAAACTCCCTATTACAGCTTAAAGGTTAAAACTTTATTATCATTACGAACAGTGCAGCTTGTATTGTTATAATACCTGAATTCCTCATAAGTTACAATGTTAATAATCACCATATAAATCGCCTATGGCGGCCGAAGGGAAAAGACGCCGTATTAGTCCTTTATAAAAGCATTCGTTAGACTCAAACTATTGATCAAAATAACCGATAAAATCCCCATGGTCTTTATTTTGCAGATATAGTACCGTTTCTTTGTCAGAAATAGTAGGCAGTCCGAAATTTTGTTCATACCTCTCAATTCCTTTTCCTGTAATGATAATCCAATCCCCTTCCTTTCCTGCTTGCACCGCCTCCTGTATAGCAAGTGTCCGATCTGGAATAACCTTCCCATTTCCAGCAGAGTAATCGCTTTGGAGTTTATTTAGTGACGATTCCATCTCCTCTATTCCCTCCGAATTCAGATCATCCATCGTCAAAATCGAAACATCACTATGTTCCGATGATAGTGTAACCATTTCAGCCCTTTTGGTTGTATCTCGTCCACCTCGGAAACCAAAGATATGATAAATCTTTTTGGCCCCGCATTCTTTGGCAGTTTGAAGCATATGTTGAATGGCATCTGCAGTGTGTGCATAATCAATGACTATTGTTGGTCCAAATTCTTTCTTATACATTTCAAATCTTCCTGGCACACCGGAAAATCGTTTCAGTGAAGTGAGGATTTCCTCTTTTGAAATTGGAAACATCTTCGCTACGGAATACGCAGCTGTTGCGTTATATAAATTATGAAGTCCAGGTAAAGGTAACTCAATTTTCACAAAGTCATGATTCTCATTCAATAAAATAAAGGGGGATATTGCAGTATTATAATTGGTGATGATTAAATCGCAGCGATTGGATTTTCCAAATACAAAGGCACTGACATTCTTCTCACGCAAGTATTCTTGTAGTTTTTCTCCCCAGAAATCATCCCCATTGATAATCGCAAGACCATTCGGTTTCAATTTTTCAAAAAGCAGTAATTTTGCCAGGAAATAATCCTCCATCGTACCGTGGAAGTCGAGATGGTCATGATACAAATTCGTGAAGACACAGAAATCAAATTCGATTCCTTCTAAACGGTATTGAGCTAATCCATGAGAAGACACTTCCATTATGACAACCATGTCCTGACTGGCTGCCAGCAAGGAATTCAGTTCCATGGTACCAGGAGTCGTATTATGGGAATCGACTTTGTTTCCGTTGATAATATGCTGTATCGTACCAATGACGGAACAGGTAACCCCATTCTCTTCTAATATTTGCTGAAGCATATAGCTAGTTGTGGTTTTTCCATTTGTGCCCGTAATTCCTATCATAATTTTTTGATTGCTGGGATCTCCATAAAACCTTTTGGCGATTAGACCTAATGCTTTTCGGCTGTTCTCTACTCGTAAATAAGGAACTTCCAATCCCTTAATATCGCGATTGCCAATCACAGCAGCTGCCCCTAAATGAATTGCATCTTTAATGTAATTATGGCCATCGGAATTATATCCGGTTACGGCAACAAAAAGGTATCCCTTTTTAATTTCTTTAGAGTTATCGGTTACACCTGTGATGGATATATGTTCAATGTCCTTCGGCAAATCCCCGTTTATTGCTTCTTTCAATATGTCTTTAAGGATCATTAACTTTTCTCCTTTTTCATGTAAGCTATTCACCTGACTTTTGAAAATAAATGCATAAGTACCAATAAGCCCATTTTTAGTATTTACCAGTACTCTAAAAATAATTGTCAATCCAGATTTTGTTAGTTGTAACAACAGTCAGAAGTAATAAAGAAAGAAAAGCAGCCAAAATTGGCTGCTTTTCTTATGGCTAAAGCTGTTTTTAGGTGTTGGTACACTGCAAGATAATCACGATTGAATTTCCAGGGGTTTTGTTTCGGCCTTTTGATTGTACAATGGCAAAATGAAAAACATCCCTAGAATAAAAAAGAAAGCGGCTGTTTCAAATATGGCGACGAGTGAAAATTGCTCTTTCAGTACGCCTGCTGCACTCATGGTCAACACCATCGATCCAGTGAATAACGGGCTTAAGATTCCATTGACCCTTCCGATGAACTCGCCTTCGGTCCTCTGTAATATCAATGTATTGATCCCGATTTGAATACAAGGCAGCATTAGCCCATTAAAGAACTCGGCTGTAAGTGTAATCCAAAGATTTGTTGAGAGCCCCATTACCGCTAATCCAATGGCATTCACAAGCATTCCGAAAGCTAATAATCTTTGAGGTGCCACCTTTTTAGCAAATATCATCACTCCGGCTCCACCTAAAATCATGCCAAACCCATTCACCATAAATAACCATTGCAGATTTTCCTTAGGCAGTTCCAGTTGTTCTGTAACAAGGAATATAGAGAGCGGCTGAATGAAACCCAGTCCGAGCCCGGCTGCCAAAAAACATAAACCAAGCAAACTTAGTTCCTTTTTTCGCAACACATACCTCACTCCGCTTTTCATTTCTTGCCATATCGTTGTTTTTGCAGTCTCTTCATTCAGTTCACGATCTTTTGGAAGAAAGGCGAGTGCACCAGCTGAAAGTAAAAACGCCAGGCCAGTAATCGCAATCGAAATGTTTATCCCGAATGATTGGAAGGCGAATGTACCGAGAATCGGACCTAAAACCATAAATACTGCAAAGACGGTCTGATAAACAGACATCCCTGTCTGAATTTGACTTTCTGGCAAATGCATCTTAAATAGCTTCATGCCTGATGGCTGAGAAAACTGAGAAAGTATCGCTGAAATCAAAGTTGCGAAGAATACCATTTTCCAACTGCCGAAGATAAGCGAGATAAGGACAGCAAAAACGGATATTGCACTTAATATATCACACCAAACCATTGTTTTTTTCGGACTCCAGCGATCAGCAAACGTCCCTCCAATAAATGAAAAAATAAAAATGGGAGCGAATTCCGCTACTGATATCATGGAAACGGCAAAGGCATCCCCGTTTGTCTTTTCCATGACGAATAACAAAACTGCAAAATTCCGTACCCATATTCCTATTTGCAAAAACAAGCCTGAAAAGATAATGGCCCGGAATACACGATTTTTAAATATGTTAGGTTCCTTATTACTCAATGTTACGGATGTGTTTTTCCCCAATATAAAAAACCCCCTGTAAGATATCTGGACAGGAGGCAGTACAATACAATTAACAGAGCAAAATATCCCTAATGGACGGAACACAATGATCTTTGTTTGTATTTTAATGTACAGACTAATCCTATCCAGAAAAAAGTTCGTATTTAGCACGCATTTTTTTCTTGAAGAATAGGATTAAATGATCATTGTTCCAAGGTCACCCTTCCATTTTATGCTAATTTTATAATAATCTATTTAATCTGATAAATCAAGGTGAAATCCATAAAAATAACCCATTTTTTTGGGCAGGGTTGTTCGACGTATTGTATAAAAAATGGACTTCCTTTAAAAGAAAGCCCCAGACTGTAGACAAACTCGAAGAATAGCGAGTTTGCCTGCGGTTTTTTATTAAAAAACGTTCCATTTGATTTCAGAAATCCGTCCGTTCCCTTTCAGCTGACTGTCTGCCAAGCCCTCTAGCCGTAAACGCGCCGAGGGCGGACCGCCCGCGGAAAGCGAGTACCCTAAGTTCCAATCAACGTTCAAATACTTCCTTTAAAAAAGTATTTGAATATCCATAAGTTAACAAGAACTGCCGCTAGTTAGCTTTCTGCCCTATCGTCTCCATCATTTTTCCGGCATCACCTCAAACAATTGTGATTCTTCTTTCAGTTCTCCAATATACGTTCATGATTAGGATTGCCTTGAACAAGCAAATGGGCAGATGGCATTATAATTTGATGTTCATGTAAAGCAGTCATCATTTCAAACCTCACACTTCTCGCTGTTTCAAAGTAATGTTCAGGATTAACAAGTCCCACTAAGCATAGTTCATACCCAACATATTTAAGATTCGGATTTAAATCCGTGATGCCAATATATCTAAAATCCTCTTCAGGTGTACCATCCTCTAGCCTTAGAAGTGTTTCACCATACTTCTCATTGCAGATATGGCATATATCTTCCAACAGCCGTTTTACCTTTTCAGGATTTTCTTGGTAACTTACTGTAATGCGTTCAATGATTCGCATTCTCCCTTTATTAAAATTTTGAATCGTCCTGATTTCACTGTGTGGGATTGTCAGTAATTTTCCTGACCATTCCCTGATTTGCATGAACCGGATACCGATTTCCTCAATCGTCCCAGAACTTGTCCCATTGAAAGTCACAAAATTCCCCACTCGGAATTCATTATCTGAAAGCCTTACGAATCCCAATAAGATATCCTTAAGCATTTGCTGAGCGGCAAATCCGATAACGACCCCTAAAATTCCAGCTCCAGCTAAAATTCCTTTTAGGTCTATAAACTGTCCAATCAAATAAATAAGGAAAAGCGCGGAAATGCCGTACCTAAGAGAAGAACGGGTAACCCCCTGTATCGTTTTTTCGACTTCTTCCTCAAAAAAATTGGACCTTTTAAAGAACCATTCAACCATTTTATTCAAAATAAAATAAACCGCCAATAACAGTAAAGCTAATATAAAAAGCCTCAATAATAAAAATTCTTCCAAATAATCCATAGCAAGCTCAGTAAATTTCAAGATATTCATGTTCCCACCTTCATTTCCACTTTATTCAGAATCGATTAAAATCCAGTCATCATCCTTGCCTATTATCCCTTTATCCAGTATTAGTCTCGTTTTAAGGCGATAGGAAACCCCTCGCTTATAAGGTTCCTTCAATATAGGCAGACAAAAGTTAAAAGGGATTTCATTGCTTTCCCCTGAATTTATCTCTCTTGAAGACAAAATGGTGCTCGTTTTAAGGATTTCGTCCATTCCAGTAGAATGAGTATCCATAATTAAATCACATTCGATCCTCCTTATTCTTTGCGCAAGGGTACCACCCTTAATCAAGAAATATCCATTTATGCATTCACCAGATTTATACGTGTTTTTCGGAAGGATTAAATCTATTTGTGCTGAACCTATCCCTAAAAGTAACAAAGATTTTCTAAGTATCAAAGAATACACTCCAATTATATATTTATTTGTAATTCTACTATCCCTATATATTTATACATTTCCTTAAGGGCTGCATTATCCTGCACAAAAAAACCTTTACCATTTTGGTAAAGGTTAACTAAAAATAAATAGACCTTTACCAATAGGTAAGGTCTGGCTAACAACAATATGCTGCCAACAACACCGAGAGCAAAGAGCCCCGTAATGACGACATTGTTGTAAAAGCTACTCCCCTTTAGAGAATGTATTCAAGTATATAATTTATAATACGGTAGGATTAGAAAGTTTGTCAAACCTTTATATTTTATTATTTTCGGGCTCTGTCCAGGAAATTCGGGTTTTTTGTACATATCTTGATATTAATGAAAATATAATGAATTAACTTGTCCCGTGATTGCAAAAGAATTGGGTTTTAAATAGGCCAGTTGGTGGAATAAGTATGTAACAGCCAAGTCCTTACAAATGGATGAATTCTCCTTTCAAAAAGAATAAAGTGAACAAACTATGTATATATAAAATTTTATTTAAAAATTAACAAGATTTCTCTTTTACTTATGCCAATCTTGTTGTAATATAAATGTAACAATTGTAATATTAATTAAACTTTCGTTACATAAGTATCCTATTAGGGATTGGGGAGATAAAATATGAAAAAATTTTCAGGTGTGCTATTATCCATTATCATTTTATTTTTTACATTAAGTGGTCAGGTTACCGCAAAAACGACATCACAGAATTTGTCTGACGAAAATGCATTAAAGATAGCCGATAATGCCAGCAAACATTTTTGGAATGCTTTACATGGATACAAAACCCGTTCATGTTCACAAAAAACTTTCAATTATAAAGGGACAGAGTATTCATACCTTTGCCAAGAGTTTAATACAAAAGATAAATTGACTACCTACTTAGCAGAGACATTTACTAATAATGCAGTTGAAAAAGGGCTGAACAAATATAGTTACATTACCCATAAAGGGAAATTAGCCCGTCCAATCGGAGACGGCGACAGCATGTTAGAGTGGAGAAAAGCAAAAATTAAATTGGTCTATCAAAAAACTAACGTTAGATCCTACAATTTAACTGTACCTACAGTCGAAGGTGACTCAGTAAAAAGAACAGTTACCTTTTATAAGTCCGGATCCACTTGGAAAGTTAATCAGTTCGATGCAGTTCAATAAAAAAATGGTTTAAATGTAACGCCTCATATGCTGTATAGTTAGTTAAAAACTATATTTCATATGAGGTGTTTTTCTGTTTTCCATTGTAGTTTGAGAAATAATCTTACAGACTTGTAACAGCTCACTTTTCACTTCAGGGAACTTTCAAACAAAAAAACACAGCTAGATGCTGTGCCTTAACGGGTTTTTACATTACGGAAGCCTTGATAGGAATCGTAGACGGCAAAAAAGATGGAGATGAGTATCAGACCCCAGTAAATCGAGGTTTTCCATTCATCGGTTGAAAATAGTGTTCTTTGGTACGCAATGAATTCCGGGTTCAATAAATCAGGATTACTGATGATGATGATGAAAGTCAGAGAGGATAACAGCTGGTATATGGCATGAAATAAAGCTAGTTTCACGGTCCATCGCCTTAAAAATAATTTATAAATCGCCAAGAGCACCCCAATGATGACGACGCATGATACCAGCAGCCAATAGGAATTCAAGACTTCTTGATTGAAAGAAGGTGTCACGAAAATGAGACTGTCATTTCTTTTTTCATAGACTCCTAAGAGGCTTGCTGCATTGAAATATAGGGCCGCGAAGACAGAAAGACCTAACAAACTCGCAAAAATCTCGATCATAGGAACCGCTTTTTTCTTTGAAATGTTCGGAATATCTTTTAGGTTTTCCGGTGTCCATGGTTTCAAATCTTTTGTTAAAGGCGACTGGTCTTTTGAAGTATCCACGCGTTCTAAAATGGCAAATGAAATCGTTAACCAGAAAAACACTTGGATACCTGTACTGACGATACCCGCAATCCCTTTCCCGATTATTATCAAAATTGCGTCCACAACCGTATTCCCCATATCCCGAAAAGGGTTATCCCCTACTAATCCGATCAGTGAAATGACTGCAGCAATTGGTAAAATCATTTTCAACAGACAGATATAAACATCAAAATAACGTGGTCCAATCAGATGCATCGGCCGATCGCGATAACGACTTGCCAGTGTAACCGGATCTCCTAATTTTAAAAGGACGGCTTTCACGTCTTGCTCCGTATGATCCACCGGAAGCATATCTTCGATTGTAGATTGAAGCTCAAGCGCAATATCCTCCCGGTTTTTTTCTGGCAGCCTGCGGGTCACTTCCTGAATATAAAGTTCAATCAGCTCCATCTTCTCCCTCTCCTTTTAATAATATATAAAGCTCTTGAGAAGTTTTTTCCCATTCTTCCTTTAACTGAGTGAAGATTTCTCCCCCATAATCGCTTAAAGAATAGTACTTGCGAGGTCTACTTTCAGAAGTATCCCAGCTGCTGGTGACCAATTCTTGTTTTTCCAGGCGGCGAAGCAAAGGATATAAAGTACTTTGATCAATGGTAATTCCCGACTTCTCTAAAAGCTGGACAAGCGAGTACCCATACTGAGGGGTTTTGAGCTGACTTAGAACAGCTAACGTCAAAGTGCCTCTGCGCAGCTCAGTGGTTAATGAATTCAGTAAAGTGCTCATCCAATCACCTCTTCTCTATACTATGTGACGTACACCATACCTTATACTATGCACCATACACTATTTTAGTTCTTATAACACCATAAAAATGAAAATAGATTCTATTTAAAGCATAAAAAAGAGAAGCGTTTCACGCCTCTCCGTTTTTCCTTTATTATTATCACACAAGAATGACCCATAATATCATCGTCGTGATAATGGGGCTACTCCTTGTATTTGGTTGCCATCGTTTGAGATTTGTAGGCATCCGTCACATTCAATTGCTGGCAAAACTTACTGAACATCATTACATAATCGACCGATGTTCTCGACTTCAACAACGACCTCATCCCCCGACTTGATCGGGCAGCTGCCAGATGGTGAACCCG
>NZ_JBHZPG010000003.1:0-253621 GCF_042788005.1 Peribacillus sp. YIM B13472 | reverse complement strand
AAAGGCGCCGAGGAGGCTCCCGGACCGCCCGCGGAAAGCGAGTGCCTGGAGAGGAAATCAACGTTCAAATTGTACAAGCCATAAAAATAGACAAACTCGATTTTCATCGAGTTTGTCTACAGTCTGAAAGGAGGGCCATTAAGGCTCTCCTTTTTTCTTAACCAGTTTAATTGAAGGCATCCGATATTCAATCCGAATACGAAGCAACTGTGTTTAATTTAATTGATATAAGGGTAAAAGGTGTTCAAACGCATCTTGAATGGTTTGAATGAAATCATCATCTTTTAACTTAATGGCGTCATCACGGGAAATTTTTATACCGCAAAGGATTTCGGATTTTTTTACAGTTTGCAAACGAGTGAACATTGAATTCAATTCATCTACTCCAAGACCATCATGAGTGATGACATCAGGTTTTGTATGGTCCATTGACCAAACATAATGGGAGGGAATGCTATTCACTAATCGGCCTGCCTGCTGCTCCAGTTGCTTTCCGATTTCAATTTTATTAGGGGCTTCATAAATCACGGCATACCAGATGAACATATGCGTTTCCCATAACCCAATTTGGAAATGCGGCATCATTTTATAACCTCTGCTATTGGCAGCGAAAGCAACCCAAGTATCTTTAGGAGGATTCACTGACCGTCTAGCATGCTTTGCAACGTGAGGGTGCATTTCATCGCCGGTCATAACTGACAGTTTTTGAGAAAAGTGCTCTCCAAGTGCTTGTAATTTGGGCTGGATCCGTTCTTTTAAAGCATCCATGCGCGGTTCCAATCCATCAATTTTAAAAACATCAAAATCATCTGCTGTAAAACTTGCTATATTCATTTTCATCTCTCCTACCGTAATATCTGCACATATTGTAGCATAAGTAAAAGTAAAATTTAAAAAATAAGATTTGGGTTGGCATGTAAAATTCCTTATAGGTTATAGCACAAATTAGTTGCTATTTGAGGTAGGAAGTCATATGATGAAATAAATTCAGAAAATTACGTTAATTGATGAAGGGAGAATGTTAATTATGAAACAAGTCATGAACCAAGCATTAAAAGCTAAAGAAGTTGAAAGACATAGAGCTGCAGTGTTAAGGATGGAAATGGACTATGAATTAGCAACCCTTTTTGAAGCAATTGGTGAAGAGAATGACCAAAAGAGGTCACAATGCAAGCAAAGGCTAGAACGCATCCGCTTGGAATTGTTGAAACTGAAAGCCTTGTAAAGGATTGGCTGCAGAGATCTTGAAGGAGAATGAATAAAGGAAATGAATCAATTTCAATACAAGGAATTTTATTATAGATGAACGGACACTTTATTTTATAAAAAAATAATGTGTCCGTTTTTCATTAAATGTCCAATATATATAAGGTAGTATATTATTTTGTCCGGGTCCCTTTAATAAGGAAGGGAAACGTTAAGTCAAAGTGGTTTGAAAAGTATTTGTGCTGGCTAGCTCATAATTGCTAAACCGATTAATGGATGGGTGGTCTAGGAACCTTCTTTCCTCATGTGTTAAAAAAACTGGAAAATTTAAGATGTTAAAAACTTGAAGGCAAGCTATATTTGCTTTAATCTTTAGAAGAGGATCATTTTAATGTAGTTTCTGATCATAAAGGACGGGGATATTATAATGGCATCGGTTAAGGAAATGGATACATATGCGAAGTTATGGATGAAAGAAGCGGGTACTAGGCTTAGGGCGTCCTTTAAAACCAAGTTGAATATTGAAATGAAAACGAATCCGAATGATTTGGTTACTAATATGGATAAGGGGATAGAAAAGTTTTTTTGCGAAAAAATTAACGAAGTTTTCCCTGAACATCGGATATTCGGGGAAGAGGGAATGGGCAATGATATTAAAGACCTAAAAGGTACTGTGTGGATCATCGATCCAATTGATGGAACGTTGAATTTCATTCATCAACAGAGGAATTTTGCAATTTCCCTTGGGGTTTATGTGGATGGCATCGGAAAGATCGGCATGGTTTATGATGTCTTTAGTGATGAATTATATCATGCGATTAAGGGGCAAGGAGCATTTCTGAATGATCAAAGGCTGCCATCTCTTGAAGAGGCATCAGTAAGCAAAGCGATAATTTCCATTAATGCAAGCTGGGTAACGGAGAACCGAAGGATCGATCCGAGTCTTTTGGCACCGCTAGTTCGGGATGCAAGAGGGACACGTTCTTATGGCTCCGCAGCATTGGAGCTGGCTTTCGTCGCAGCTGGAAGGATTGATGCATACATAACCATGAGACTCATGCCATGGGACTTTGCAGGAGGAGTTTTACTGGTTGAGGAAGTGGGCGGGGAAGTTAGTAATATTAAAGGTGACAAATTGGATTTTTTAGAAGGCGACTCACTTTTCGTATCTAAACCAGGGCTCCATAAAGAAGTATTCGATAAATACTTATCAGGAAATTCCAGCCATTAGTATCAAGGCCTAAATATAAAATGCTCATTTTGAAATAAATAAAAAAAAACTCGCTGTCTGTCAGCGAGTTTTTTATATTATAACTTCCCGGCTTCGCGCAATTTCTTCTTCTGAGTGAAACCGAACCCCATGATTCCGCAAAGAATGACGATTGCAGCTAATATTCCAATCAAGCTCTTCTCGGCAATGAAGATGCCAATGGAGCCAATGCTGGATGTTGCCAGTACCGCTAATATTAAGAAATTCCATTTAATGTTCATTAATATCACCCCTAATATATCTATTGTACATAATTTCTGTATTTGTTTCTAGTATGTTTGTGATATAATATGTAAGCTAATACTAGTGATACGTTTTACACAAACTTTTTTAGGAGTGAATTTTTTGAAATTAAGAGAAAATATTCGTAATATAGCCATCATCGCCCACGTTGACCATGGTAAAACGACGTTAGTGGATCAGTTGCTTAAGCAATCTGGTACTTTCCGTGAAAATGAACATGTGGAAGAACGTGCGATGGATTCTAATGCGATTGAAAAAGAACGCGGAATCACGATTCTTGCGAAAAATACAGCAGTTCAATACCAAGATACAAGAATCAATATTTTGGATACACCTGGTCATGCCGACTTTGGTGGTGAAGTGGAACGGATCATGAAAATGGTTGATGGCGTTCTTCTTGTCGTTGATGCATATGAAGGCTGTATGCCGCAAACTCGCTTCGTGTTGAAAAAAGCATTGGAACAAAAGATTACACCAATCGTTGTCGTGAATAAAATCGATAAAGATTCTGCACGTCCAAATGAAGTGGTCGATGAAGTAATTGACTTATTCATCGAACTAGGAGCTGAAGAAGAACAGTTAGACTTCCCAGTTGTCTTCACTTCAGGTATTGCTGGTACTGCAAGCTTGGATTCAGATCCTGCTAAACAAGAAAAAGACATGACCCCACTTTTCGAAACAATCGTCGAAACGATCCCAGCACCAATTGATAACTCAGATGAACCGCTTCAATTCCAAGTGGCTTTACTTGACTATAATGATTATGTAGGACGTATCGGGGTTGGCCGTGTATTCCGCGGTAAAATGCATGTAGGTCAACAAGTTTCATTAATGAAACTTGATGGAAAGGTTAAACAATTCCGTGTAACGAAAATCTTTGGTTATATTGGCTTGAAGAAAGTTGAAATCCAAGAAGCCGTTGCCGGTGATTTAATTGCCGTTTCAGGTATGGAAGATATTAACGTAGGGGAAACGGTTTGTCCGACTGAACATCCTGATGCCCTTCCAATTCTACGTATCGATGAGCCAACATTACAAATGACTTTCCTTGTAAATAACAGCCCATTCGCAGGCCGTGAAGGTAAATTCGTCACAGCTCGTAAAATTGAAGAGCGTTTGAAAAACCAATTGCAAACGGATGTCAGCTTAAGAGTCGAAAATACTGATTCTCCGGATGTCTGGATTGTTTCAGGTCGTGGGGAGCTTCACCTTTCCATCCTGATCGAAAACATGAGACGTGAAGGTTATGAACTGCAAGTTTCTAAACCGGAAGTTATCGTTCGCTTGATTGACGGTGTCCGTTGTGAGCCGGTTGAACGTGTACAAATCGACGTACCTGAGGAGCACACTGGTTCGATCATGGAATCAATGGGAGCCCGTAAAGGTGAATTGTTGGATATGATCAATAGCGGAAGCGGTCAAGTTCGTTTACTGTTCACGATCCCAGCTCGCGGACTTATTGGATATTCAACTGAGTTCTTAACGATTACACGTGGATATGGTATCATGAACCACTCATTTGACAGCTACCAACCAATGGCACAAGGTCAAGTCGGCGGAAGACGTCAAGGTGTACTTGTTTCCATGGAATCAGGGAAAACTACACAATATGGTATTATGCAAGTAGAAGACCGCGGGGTTATTTTCGTTGAGCCAGGTACGGATATTTATGAAGGCATGATCGTCGGGGAACATAACCGTGATAGCGATTTGACTGTCAATATCGTTAAAGCGAAACAAATGACAAATATGCGTTCAGCAAATAAAGACCAAACTTCTTCCATGAAAAAACCAAGAATCATGTCACTTGAAGAAGCTCTAGAATATTTGAACGATGACGAGTACTGTGAAGTAACTCCGGATTCAATCCGTCTTCGTAAAAAAATTCTTGATAAAAACGAACGTGAAAGAGCAGCTAAAAGAAAAAAAGTTGCTGTTGAAGAAAAATAAATAGCAAGAGGAGGAGAAAAGATTGGATATCCAAGAGCGATTATCATTTTTTGCAGCATTGTACAGAGTGGATGAAAATCCTGAAGCGGGAATGTGGTATTTATATTTGACGGTCTTTGGATTATGCATCCTAGTCTATCAGTTAGGTTTTGCCAAAAAGTTACCTTTGCTAAAAAATGTGGTCATTTATGCGGTAATGGCACTTGGATGTACCCTTCTTTCTTTCTTTGCGGTGTTTCTTCCTATGGGGGAAGCATTAGTCATCGCTTCGCTTGTTCTGGGGATTTATCGAATCCGTCTTCATAATTCGAGAAAAGAAGAACAGGCTTAAGATGATGAAATCATTACAGGATGCTTTATACAATTGGTTGACGATCAAAGTTGTCTGTGATGCAAGGCCTGATGATACTGCAGCACGTGATACAGAAATGTTTTTCATGCAGATGCTGAAAGATGATCATCAGGTGATAATCGATTCGGTTTCAAAAACAGAACCTTTTTATTACGTCGAGTATGTTTTGGGGGACGAAATGAAAAAGCAACGTTATCCGATTGAATTGATTGATATCATGTTAGACCAAATACAGTTAGAGCCAGATAAGTATAAAAATATCGAGTAATGATAAAAAGAACCGTGCGATAATACGCACGGTTCTTTTTTATATTGCTTTGGGGAGGAAAAGTCCGTAAACAAGATGTAAGATTGTCCACAAAAAGAAAGCTGTCAAATCAGAAGGAAGGACAGCTTCTGTTTTCGACAGCGTCGATAATGGGAAGTAAAGCATGATAGCAGGAATGATGGTTAAAAAAGCGAGTGTGTATTTGTTCCAATTCCTGAAAATCTTCAAAGGATGAAGAATATGAACGTAACTGAACGAAACTGCCAGTGAGAATATGAGATGGAAAAAGAACAATGATGCCTCACTCCAGGAAACAGCTCCGATTACAGGAAGGAAATCCACATTCAATAGGAGCTTATACACTTGTTTACCGGAAAATATTTCGACCCACTTCATTATCAATCCAAGCAGAATTCCATTGGTGAGACCAATCAGGAAAACTTTATAATTTATTCTACCATTCATCTTCATTTTTGATTGTCCGGTAAAGACGGAAGTTTCCGGTTGCAATCCGTTCGTTCGTACGCTCTTCTATGCGTTGGTTGCATGTATTGCACATATAGGTATGTATAGGGCGGTTGCGAAGTTTCTTAGCTTCTGGGCTATCATCAGGTATAGATTCAATTTGATCGCATATTACACATTTAACCTTCATTTTAGTTGAACCTCACTTCAATTTGAATATGCTATTAAGTATACCAATATTTTTATGGTAAAACGAGGATAAAGTGAAACTAACATATGAACGTTAACGTTACTTGGTTCATGGCGGATAAAGACAAAAAACCCGAAGATTGACTTCGGGTTAGGGATATTCATTCTTTAAAGTGATTGGATTGATCATTTTGCTCTTTATCGAGTTCTTTTCTTTCCGTTTTATCATCAAGTTTATTTTTTTCCTTTTCAATGTTCTTGGACGGCGTTGGGGTTAAAATATCACCAGGAACCTCAGGAATGACCCGACTTGTGATGTCAGCCAGTTCATTTAGTATCCCGGTTACCGGTTTACCGTCTTTAATGTCTCTGGCCACCTCCCTGATCCGCTCATTTATATCAGGGTCAGCGACGATGAGGGCATTTGCACCTTCAGGATCATGTTTTAAAGTTTCTCCAACTGAGTACTTTATCGTTCCGACCTGTGACCGCTCAATATCTTGGTCGATATCTATTCCGACGATGGCATATTTGCCAAGTACGACTGCGGTGGCATCGTTCACCTCGGGAATGGATTTAGCCAAACCGGTGAGTCTTTCCGCTGTTTGCTGACCTGTATTTCTGTCTGCTTCCTTAATGGTCGAGTTATTGACTTTCGTTATATTGTTTTTCGCATTATTTTCAGACACTTCATTTTTATTATCCATTGAGCAACCTGTCATCAACAGAACAGCAGCGAGCGACAATATGAATTTTTTCAATGTGCAACCTCCTTAATGTTTTTTGTTGGTTCCAGCATGTCCACCAATGCCTAAGTCTGATTCATGTAAGTATAAAAAGCAGCCAAACATGTTGTCATCAATGTTTGGGATAGCATTTTTTGCTGGAAGTTTTCTTTATAGTCTGTAAATGTTCTTCTATCTTTATGCAAAGGAACATATATTTTATCAACAGTCTCGTCCGCTACATAACTTCTGAGTGTAGTAAATGGTAAGGCATATCCTAAAGAGCAGGCAGGAGGCGTCATATTGGGGAAAAAAATCTATGTTTTAGATACGAATGTCCTGTTGCAGGATCCGTACTCGATTTATTCATTCGAAGATAATGAAGTTGTCATTCCGGCAGTCGTATTAGAAGAATTGGATTCGAAAAAACGGTATATGGATGAAATCGGAAGGAATGCCAGGCAAGTATCGAAATTGATCGATAGCTTTCGTGAAAAAGGGAAGCTTCATCAGAGCATTCCGCTTCATAATGGAGGCAGCATAAGGATTGAACTCAACCACCGTTCATTTCATAAGCTTCAGGAAATTTTTGTGGAGAAAACGAATGATAACAGGATATTGGCAGTCGCAAAAAATTTATCTTTGGAAGAAGAGACGAAGGAAGATGGAAAAACGGTCATTTTGGTAAGCAAAGATACTCTAGTAAGGGTTAAAGCCGATGCCATCGGACTTGATGCGGAGGATTTTTTAAATGATCGTGTCGTAGAACTGGACCATATATACGCTGGGCACAAAGAAGTGTTTGTTTCGATTGATAATCTGAATAAGTTTTATGAAAAAAGTTTTCTGGCACTGGAGGAACTGACAAAAGACTCATATTATCCAAATCAATTCCTGTTGATGAAGGACACGCTGGGGAGTTCAGCTTCTGCGATTGGGATAGTGGATGAGAACTGCAGGCTAGTCAAGAAATTGATGTATGAAGGGGAACATATTTGGGGAATTAAACCGAGAAATGTTCAGCAGACGATGGCCCTGGATTTATTGCTTCGTTCGGATATCCAGCTTGTGACGCTCATTGGTAAGGCGGGGACAGGCAAGACTTTATTGGCATTGGCTACAGGATTGATGCAAACTGAAGATTTGTCACAATATAAGAAACTTCTGGTTGCCAGGCCGATTGTTCCTGTTGGTAAAGATATTGGTTATCTGCCAGGGGAAAAAGAAGAAAAATTAAGACCTTGGATGCAGCCCATTTTCGATAATCTCCAATTTTTATTCAATACGAAAAAACCTGGGGAATTGGATGCCATTCTAGCTGGCATGAGTTCGATTGAAGTGGAAGCCCTGACCTATATCAGGGGAAGGAGCATCCCGGATCAGTTCATCATCATCGATGAAGCGCAGAACTTAACAAAGCATGAGGTCAAGACCATCTTGACGAGAGTCGGGGAGCGAAGCAAAATTGTATTAATGGGAGATCCGGAGCAAATAGATCATCCTTATTTAGATGAATATAATAATGGTTTGACCTATGTGGTGGAAAAATTCAAGACAGAGCGCATTGCCGGCCATGTAAAATTGATAAAAGGGGAAAGATCTGGATTGGCCCAACTCGCAGCTACGCTTTTATAATCCAATCGGCAAGGGATGTCCCTTGCCGATTGTTCTAAAGTTTTTGGTAAGAATGGACTAAGTCTTAATTAACAGTGAAAGACCGTACATTTTTTATCGGATCATTGATGTTGGAAGCGTCTCCGAAATAAATTACCATAGGGCCGCCCTCAGATATTTTAAGCGGCTTTCCATCCTTGGAAAAGCCCAGGAAAAATTCAAGTGCCGTTTCCAACGGGAATGTAAGCTCCTCATCATCGGTTGTAACGATGACTTCAGTTACCCCATTTTCAGGTTCGGCATTTTTTAAAAAAGGTTCAAAAGGGATGCCGAAAGTCCCTTCCAGCAATCTTTGCTTCTCGAACTTTCGTTCGGTTTTTATTGTGGGTGGCATTATTGCGCCTTCCTGTATTTCTTTTTGCCAATGTTTGGAGGCGGCAATCGTATATTCTTCTAATTCATTGACTTGGACTTTTTCAGCGTGGAAATATGTATCGATTTCAACTTTACGGTCATCAAAAATCCATACTCCAGGATCTAGCGTAATTGGATATTTCACTTTTCCATTTATAAATACGATAGGTTCCAAATATCTCATTCCTTTCTGTTGCTCTTTAATGATTATAATCAATTATAATTGAAATGTCACATCTACAAGATGGTGAACAATTTCCATGGCTGGATATATTGATTTGAGAGGTGGCAGTGATATCCCAATGGCAAATTGTTTGTCAATGTCCTTGCTTTTTCACAAAACTAAAGGTAGAATTTAGAGATAAGATTTAATCGCTCTGAGCGGGGGGATTTAACATGGCATCTGATATGCTTGTCAATCATCGAGAAAAAGCTTATGCTTTATTAAAAGCAGATGCTGACAAGATTCTAAAACTGATAAAAGTTCAAATGGAAAATCTCACTATGCCTCAATGTCCTTTATATGAAGAGGTACTTGATACACAAATGTTCGGCCTATCACGAGAAATTGATTTTGCCGTACGCTTAGGTTTGGTAGAGGAAACCGAGGGTAAATCCCTTTTGGAGACCCTTGAACAGGAATTGTCAGTTTTGCATGAAGCATCATTAAAAAAATAATAGATAAAACATACTAACTCAAACAAATCTCGATGATTGTTTGAGTTTTTTATTTATATACATAATTAATAGTGACATACTATATCAAATAGTGACATACTAATTAATCCGTTGAAGCTCAATTGAGTTTTTTGTTTTTGTTTTTTTATTTTTTTGAATTTTCGATGTAATGTTTAATGGTTATCTTCCCATTTCCAATTTCTCTATCAATCATTAAATATGTGGGATTTTCCAAGCGAATGCCTTTGATTAACAATGGGATCGTTAGTCGGAAAGGCAGAGCTAATTCCTTGTTTTTATATACGAATATATGTAATTTTTTATTTTTTTATTGTATTCAGTTAATTTTAGTATTATGGTTATATTAATAGAATGTTAAATCAAATTGATAATATATTATTATAGCTAAATTTTCATTTGCTATTGGGGCAAGGCTCTTTTTAGTCTTTATCGGATGTAAAAAACGAAAATATAAAATATATCGAAATAATTACATCCGCAATAAAATGAGCTTGATCAGAATGGTCTCCTTGGTTGGGATATAAATTCTTGAATAAAAAGTGGTGAAAGTCTTTCACGCTTTTTTTCTATATATTCAATAAAAATACATATTGATTAGGGTGGTAGCAATGGGGAAACGTATAGAAAAAGTACTTGCGGCAAATCGTGGAGAAATAGCGATACGGATTTTTCGGGCATGTACGGAATTAGACATTCACACAGTTGCAATCTATTCAAAGGAAGATTATGGTTCTTATCACCGATATAAAGCGGATGAGGCATATTTGGTTGGGGAAGGTAAAAAGCCGATTGATGCATACCTGGATATTGAAGGTATAATTGCGATCGCCAAAATGAGCGGAGTCGATGCGATTCATCCCGGATATGGTTTCCTTTCAGAAAATATTGAATTTGCGAAACGTTGTGAGGAAGAAGGCATAATCTTCATCGGACCAGAATCAAGACACCTAGATATGTTTGGTGACAAAGTAAAAGCCAGAACACAAGCTGAACTGGCTGATATTCCGGTTATCCCTGGTAGCGATGGACCGGTGACCAGTGTTGAAGAAGTAAAGGAATTTGGTGAACAATACGGTTTTCCAATTATCATAAAAGCCTCTTTAGGCGGCGGCGGACGCGGAATGCGGATTGTCGAAAAAATTGAAGAAGTTGAAGAGGCTTATGATCGCGCAAAATCAGAAGCTAAAGCAGCTTTTGGCAATGATGAAGTCTATGTAGAGAGATTCATTCAAAATCCGAAGCATATCGAAGTTCAGATTTTGGCTGATACTCATGGGAATATCGTCCATTTATATGAACGTGACTGTTCCGTTCAGAGACGGCATCAAAAAGTTGTGGAAGTGGCACCTTCCGTTTCCCTTTCCGAGGATTTAAGGGAAAGGATTTGTGAGGCAGCCGTCAAGTTGGCAAAAAATATTGATTATGTAAACGCTGGTACGGTCGAGTTCCTTGTCGCAAATGGCGAATTTTACTTTATTGAAGTCAATCCACGGGTTCAGGTTGAGCATACCATTACTGAAATGATTACGGGCATTGATATCGTTCAATCCCAAATCATGGTAGCTGAAGGGCATGAACTCCATGGCAAAAAGATCGGGATTCCCGAACAGTCAGGAATCAAAACACATGGATATGCGATTCAATCACGGGTGACGACTGAGGACCCTTTGAATAATTTCATGCCTGATACCGGGAAAATGATGGTTTACCGTTCCGGTGGAGGATTCGGTGTTCGTCTGGACGCTGGGAATGGATTCCAAGGTGCGGTCATCACACCATATTATGATTCCCTTCTCGTGAAACTTTCTACTCATGCGCTTTCATTTGAACAGGCAGCTTCCAAAATGGTTCGTAACCTTAAGGAGTTCAGGATCCGTGGTATTAAAACAAATATCCCCTTCCTTGAAAATGTTGTAAAACATGAAAAATTCATAAATGGGGAATATGATACATCATTCATTGATTCAACACCGGAATTATTTAGCTTCCCAATTAGAAAAGACCGTGGGACAAAAATGCTTTCATATATCGGAAATGTGACCGTGAATGGATTCCCGGGAGTCGAGAAAAAGAAAAAACCTGTTTTTGATCCAGCTCCAATTCCGAATGTTGGTGGCCTGCCGCTTATCTCGGGTACAAAAAATATACTTGAAGAGCAAGGTGCAGAGGGACTGGTCAAATGGATCAAAGAACAGAAAGAGGTATTGATCACAGATACGACTTTCCGCGATGCACACCAATCTTTACTGGCGACGAGAATTAGGTCGAAGGATATCCTTGATATCGCTGAGCCTACAGCAAAACTACTTCCTGATTTATTTTCAATGGAAATGTGGGGCGGGGCAACTTTCGATGTCGCATATCGATTCTTGAAAGAAGATCCATGGGACAGGCTGTTAAGTTTCAGGAAAAAAGCACCTAATGTCTTATTACAAATGCTTTTAAGGGCTTCAAATGCAGTTGGTTATAAAAATTACCCTGATAATGTCATTCGTGAATTCGTAGAGAAATCAGCGGATGCAGGTATTGATGTTTACCGTATTTTCGATAGTTTAAACTGGGTTAAAGGGATGGAGATCGCTATAGATGCTGTCCGTCAATCTGGCAAAATTGCCGAAGCGGCCATTTGTTATACCGGGGATTTGAATGATCCATCACGCAGCAAATATAATATCGACTACTATAAAAACATGGCGGTGGAATTAGAACATGGCGGTGCCCATATTTTAGCAATCAAGGATATGGCTGGTCTCTTGAAACCGGATGCTGCTTATCGCCTTGTATCGGAACTGAAAGAAACGACATCCCTTCCGATCCATCTGCATACTCATGATACAAGCGGAAATGGAATTTACATGTATTCGAAAGCGATCGAAGCTGGTGTGGATATCGTTGATACGGCGATTGGTTCTTTAGCTGGACTGACTTCGCAGCCAAGTGTACAAACACTTCATTATGCGTTGGAGGGGTCAAGCAGACAGCCTAAATTGGAAGTCAATTCACTAGAGCGTTTAGGAGAATACTGGGGAGAGGTCAGGAAATTCTATCATGACTTCGAAAGCGGCATGAATGCACCGCATACCGAAGTTTACAAACACGAAATGCCGGGCGGTCAATATAGCAATCTGCAGCAGCAAGCCAAAGCAGTAGGGCTGGGGGACCGCTGGCATGAAGTGAAAGAAATGTACCAGCGTGTCAATGTAATGTTCGGCGATATTGTTAAAGTAACTCCTTCATCCAAAGTTGTTGGGGACATGGCTTTATTCATGGTACAAAATAACCTGTCTGAAGAAGATGTTCTGACAAATGGAAAATCCATCGATTTCCCTGATTCAGTCATAGAGTTATTTGAAGGCTATCTAGGTCAGCCAGTTGGGGGATTCCCTAAAGAGCTTCAGGAAGTTATCCTGAAAGGGAAGAAACCTATCACAGTAAGACCGGGTGAATTATTGGAAGAAGTGGATTTTGCAGCTCTTAAAGAAGAATTATTCAAGGAATTGGGACGGGCAGTCACTGATTTCGATGTGCTTGCATATGCCCTATATCCAAAAGTATTCTTGGACTACAATAAAACGATTGAGCTGTTTGGTGATGTTTCCAACCTCGATACCGCAACTTTCTTATATGGTATGAGGCTAGGGGAAGAGATCGAAGTTGAAATTGAAAAGGGTAAAACGCTCATCGTAAAATTGGTTTCAATCGGTCAGCCATTGGCTGATGGAACAAGGGTTGTGTATTTTGAGTTGAATGGTCAATCACGTGAAGTGATCATCAAGGATGAAAACGTTAAATCTTCCGTTGTATCAAAAATGAAAGCTGACCCTAAAAATAAAGAACAACTCGGTGCGACAATGCCAGGTACGGTTATTCGTGTAGTGGTCGAGAAAGGCGATCAGGTCAAGCAGGGTGATCACCTGATCATTACGGAAGCGATGAAAATGGAAACTACCGTGCAAGCACCATTCTCCGGGACCATTAAGGATATTTATGTAAAAGATGGAGAAGCGATCAGTACTGGAGACTTATTGATTGAAATAACTAAGTAATATCGCTGACTGTGACCTTGTGAATGATTTGGGGCATATGGGGTAGGCTTAAGGTTTTAAGCTGCCCTATACCCTCTTTATAGGCAATGTACGGTCATTGAAATTCCCTATAAGATAAAACAAAACCACCATTCCCGGGAATGGTGGTTTTGTTTTATCTTATTATATTATTGATTGAACAATCAGACATTAACGGGCGGGTACCGATGGCGTTATATCCTGCTCATCCTGTCCTTTGACAGAGTGCGCGGAATTCTTTTTTTTCTTGGCCAGGGCATTTTTTTTGCTTCTTGATGTCAATAGCATCAAATAGCTCATTACACCAAAAAAGCAGGCAATGAATAATGCGTGTGTCAGTGCGATATATAAGTTTTGCCTTGAGAAAATGATAAAGGCTCCAGCGGTAACTTGTAAAAATACGAGAATGAATGCAGTAATCCAACCGCCATATAACACTTTTTGATTTTTGTAATGTTTTTTTGCGATATAAGCCACATATGATACCCAAATGAAAATGGCGCCTGCCATTGCACGGTGCCCCATCTGAATCCATTCATAAAGGTTGGAGGGGAGTGCAAGACTGTCATTTACGCATAAAGGCCAATCCTTACAGATAAGACTTGATTCTGTATGCCTTACAAGAGCACCTGTATATACGACCACCAGACAAAAAATCAATACGCCAATAATATGGAATTTCATTCGTTTGTCAACTATAAGTTTTTCTGCTTCGAACTTCTTGTCCACTTCAAAAATCAACAGTGTCAGTAAAAAGACGGCAGCAAAGGAAATGAGCGATATGCCAAAATGAAGGGCAAGGACGAAATCGGATTGGGACCAAATGACGGCAGCGGCTCCGATTAACCCTTGTAGTAACAGAAAACCAAAAGAAAGGACGGATAAGAAACGTGCTTCACGGATATGGCCGATTTTTTTCCAAGACATATACGATAATATTAAAACAAGGAAACCTCCAGCACCTGAAACGAGTCGATGGGAAAGCTCAATGACCAATTCAACCGTGATTTTGTCCGGGATCAATTGGCCATTGCACAATGGCCAGGACCTGCCGCATCCCATGCCGGAATCCGTCTTCGTGACTAAAGCTCCACCAAGTAAGATGAAAAGCATTACAACCGTTGTTAAAACAGCAAACCATTTAAGAGACGATTTCACTAGTAGCCCCACCTTTTTCTCTGTAGCAAATTAGGGTTGTTCCATAAAATTAATAATAGCATAAGACTTTTCATAATATTTGTCGAACTTCCTCGATATTACACAAAATAGAATGATTTTACAAGTTCAGTTAATTTTATAACTATTAATTAAAATGCCTGAAATAGTTGAAAGTTACAAAAGACTTTGATAGAAATAAAGGGAGTGTAAACCTTCAAGTAGGAGCAAAATAGGGATAGAGCCTAGGGGATGATGATAATAGCATATTATTCATGTTCTTGATGAACATCATACAAGAGAAGCAAATTATTGAGACACAAATTGGTCAAAAAATATCCGAAATATTTTCACAAAAGCTTCCAAAAATGTGTTTTAATATATTGAAGAAATGATTTTACTAAATTTTACTGTTATTAAGCATGATATTAAGAATGATAGCTCTCGATGGATTCCATTGACAACGGTCATTGGTAAATAATTTACTTTTTGTTTACGCTTCCTTGGTTACAAATATCAAAAAGTATGAAATAATGTTCTATAGCATATGTAAGTTTTTTTTTGCATTTGCGTCTGTTTTGAATGATTTAAAGGAGGAAAACAAATGTCAGAAACAAGGGGTTTGTCAGAAGCTGTCATGGAGGACAGTAAAGCCGCCCTTCAATCGGATATACCTGAAACAACAGCTTGGAAGGATTTTCTCGCACTTATAAAAGTGGGGATTGTCAATTCAAATATAATTACAGCTTTTACCGGCGTGTGGTTAGCTCTTCATTTCTCGGGGCTTAGCTTCTTACACAATTTAGATGTAGTGTTTTATACACTTGCAGGTTCGGCGCTCATAATGGCGGGATCTTGCAGTTTCAATAATTATTATGACCGTGATATCGATCATTTAATGGAAAGAACGAAAAATCGCCCAACGGTAACTGGGAAAGTACAGCCTTCAAAGGTATTGGCATTAAGTTTCGGTTTAATTGCTGCAGGGCTGATTTTACTTGCATTGACTAATATGATAACTGCCATACTGGGAGCATTCGGCGTCTTCGCCTATGTTGTTTTATATACAATGGTTTTCAAACGTAGATTTGTCTCGAATACGATTATAGGCAGTATATCCGGAGCGGTGCCTCCACTTATCGGATGGGCTGCAGTCGACCCGGGCCTTGATAAGATCGCCTGGGTCCTGTTCGCGATCATGTTCTTATGGCAGCCTCCTCATTTTTATGCACTTGCAATGAGGCGTGTCGAAGAATATCGTGCAGCTGGGGTACCCATGCTTCCGGTAGTAAAAGGGTTCAAGGCGGCAAAAAGATCGATTATGCTATGGATCGTCTGTTTAATGTTCATTCCTTTCTTTTTAACTCCATTAGGAACTCCGCTAGTTATTCTTGCTGCATTATTGAGCACGGGTTGGCTTATTTTGGGGATTAAGGGGTATAAAAAGAAAGATGATGTTAAATGGGCAACATCCATGTTTGTATATTCTTTAAATTATATGACCATTTTATTTGTAGCGATGGTTATTGTCACTCTCATCTAGTTTTGGTTTAAATAAGCTGGCGGCCTGTTCCTTTACAGGCTCCAGCTTACTGATAAATAAAGCACCGACCGCCATTCATACATATTAACGGAACCAACGGGGTCATACATAAGAGCGGTTACATGAATCTTCTTAATAATTCCTTAGATTAGGGATTCTTTCTTTTTAGAAATTGACATAGAGAGAATATTCGCAATTGCGCCCATTTTTATTTTTGTGAGAAAATTTTGACGAAAGAGGGGTTTCTGAAGCTATGAAAAAAAGGCTGCACAAATGGCGCCTGATTGCTCTGCTGGGTATTGTAGGACTTGTCCTTTCGGGCTGCGGCGAACCATTTCTATCCGCGCTGAAACCAGCAGGTGATGTTGCGCAATCTCAGTATGACTTACTGATATTGAGTACACTAATCATGGTACTGGTTATTATTGTTGTGATTATTTTGTTCGTTGTAGTTTTACTACGCTTCCGTCGGAAGGAAGGCGACGAAACAATACCGAAACAAATTGAAGGAAGTCATAAACTTGAAATTATCTGGACTGTTATTCCTATCCTTCTTTTAATTGTTCTGGCTGTTCCGACCGTTGTCACGACTTTCGACTTAGCCGACACAAAGGCAATGGATAAGAAAGATAAGGATGGAAAAACGAAGGATGCACTTGTCGTGAATGTTAGAGCAAACCTTTATTGGTGGGAGTTTGAATATCCAGACCTCGGCGTTGTAACAAGTCAGGATTTGGTTGTGCCAACAGATCAAAAAGTGTACTTCAACTTAACTGCTTCAGATGTTAAGCATTCATTCTGGGTACCGTCTGTCGGAGGAAAGATGGATACAAATACAGAAGGGGTCAATCAGTTTTTCTTAGAATTCGATAGTAAAAAGGCAGAAGATTCGAACAACTTATTCTACGGAAAATGTGCTGAACTTTGCGGTCCTTCACATGCTTTGATGGATTTTAAGGTCGTACCGAAGTCTAAAAGCGATTTTGAAGCGTGGACTAAAGATATGAAAGCAGCGAAGGAACCTGTCGTTGAAGGTGATCTAGCCAAACAGGGTGAAGATGTCTTTAATAAAAGCTGTATAGGCTGCCATGCGGTTACACCAAATGACAGCAGGCCTGAAGCAGCTCGTCAGGCTCCGAATCTTGCTACATTCGGTGAGCGTCAAAAAGTAGCTGGCGTATTGGATCACACGGAAGAGAATGTGAAAAAATGGATCAAGGATCCTGAGAAGTATAAACCGGGCAACACGATGACCGGTACTTACGGCGAACTTTCAGATTCAGATATTAATGCACTGGCAGCTTATCTATTGGAGCTTAAGGTGGAAGACAAATAGAACATTGATTAGGGAGGTTAAATCGTGAGTACGTACGCTAATAAAAAAGGATTTGGCGCTACGGTTTGGGATTATCTGACGACGGTAGACCATAAGAAAATCGCCATTTTATATCTTATCTCTGGCGGGTTATTCTTTGTAATCGGCGGTTTGGAAGCGATGTTTATCCGTATCCAGCTGGCAATCCCAAACAATGATTTCGTAAGTGCCGGATTTTATAATGAAATTTTGACCATGCACGGTACGACTATGATATTTCTGGCGGCCATGCCGTTAGTGTTTGCTGTAATGAATGCGGTTGTACCATTACAGATAGGGGCACGTGATGTTGCGTTCCCATTTTTGAACTCGTTAGGTTTTTGGTTGTTTTTCTTTGGCGGAATCTTTCTGAATCTTTCATGGTTTTTAGGGGGGGCTCCAGATGCAGGCTGGACATCGTATGCATCACTTTCCCTGCACTCCGAAGGTCATGGCATTGATTTTTATGTCCTCGGATTACAAATATCAGGTTTTGGAACACTAATTGCAGGGATCAATTTCCTTGTAACCATTATTAATATGCGTACGCCTGGTATGACATATATGCGTATGCCGCTGTTTACCTGGTCAACTTTCGTCGTTTCTGCATTGATATTATTCGCTTTTCCTCCGCTTACCGTGGGATTGGTGTTAATGATGTTCGATCGGATGTTTGGCGCGAATTTCTTTGATGTAGCGGCAGGGGGAAATACGA
This sequence comes from Peribacillus sp. YIM B13472, assembly GCF_042788005.1. NCBI lineage: Bacteria > Bacillati > Bacillota > Bacilli > Caryophanales > Bacillaceae > Peribacillus > Peribacillus sp. YIM B13472. The sequence continues at coordinate 235,395 of NZ_JBHZPG010000003.1, read as the reverse complement.
TTATTTGGGAGCATTTATTCTGGATATTCGGTCATCCGGAAGTTTATATCCTGATTCTTCCGGCGTTCGGTATTTTTTCCGAAATTTTCGCTACATTCTCCAGAAAAAGATTGTTTGGTTATTCATCGATGGTATTTGCAACCGTTTTAATCGGTTTCTTAGGTTTCATGGTTTGGGCGCATCATATGTTTACCACTGGTCTAGGTCCGATTGCAAATGCAATCTTTGCCGTGGCGACCATGGCTATCGCGGTACCGACAGGTATTAAGATATTCAACTGGATTTTTACGATGTGGGGAGGAAGCGTCAAGTTCACGGTTCCGATGCTTTATGCAGTTGCCTTTATCCCTACATTTACAATGGGTGGCGTGACAGGCATCATGCTCGCATCTGCACCTGCTGATTATCAATACCATGATAGTTATTTCGTTGTTGCTCATTTCCACTATGTAATCGTCGGTGGGGTTGTATTAGGTTTACTGGCTGGAATCAATTTCTATTGGCCGAAGATGTTTGGAACGATGTTAAGCGAAAAATTGGGGCAGATCACATTTTGGACTTTCTTGATTGGTTTCCATTTAACATTCTTCATTCAACATTTCTTAGGTTTGATGGGGATGCCTCGTCGCGTATTTACATTCTTGGACAATCAAGGTTTAAATACAGGTAATATGATTAGTACTGTTGGAGCCTTTTTGATGGCATTTGGTGTCTTGGTTATGGTCATCAATATCATCATTACATCTGTGAAGAATGAAAAAGTCGGCAATGATCCTTGGGGGGATGGCCGTACGCTGGAATGGGCCATTCCATCACCACCGCCTTTTTATAATTTTAAACAACTGCCGCTAGTCCGGGGATTAGATCCTTACTGGGTTGAAAAAATGGAAGGGAAAAAGGAAATGACTCCTGCAGAACCACTTGGAGATATCCATATGCCTAATTCATCCATTCTTCCTTTAACGACTGCTTCCGGTTTATTTATCGCCGCATTCGGTGCTTTATACCATATGGATGATAAGACTTGGACCCTGCCTATAATAATAGTGGGACTTTTGGTAACATTTGGTTCAATGTTTATCCGTTCCGTTAAAGACGATCATGGGTACCATATTCATAAAGAAGACCTTATGGACGATAAAGACAAGGGAGGTAAGGCATAATGCAGACAGATGAAAGATTCACGGATGCTACCTGGCCTGCTTCTCCCGAGAAAGCGACTTTAGAAGGTAAAAATAAGTATTTGGGATTCTGGTTGTTTCTTGGTGGAGAGACGGTATTATTCGCCTCATTATTTGCAACTTACCTAGCATTGAAGGATAAAGTTCCAAATGGTGATGCAGCCCTAGCTAAAGATTTATTCGAATTACCCCTTACTTTTGTAGCAACCATGCTGTTATTGACCAGTTCATTGACTAGTGTGTATGCGATGTACCATATGAAAAATAACCACTTTAAACAAATGCAGGCTTGGCTTGTGATTACGGTTGCACTTGGTTTAGGTTTTCTTGGACTCGAGATTTATGAATTTAATCACTATGTTCATGAATTCCATCATACATTTACGAGCAGTGCCTTCGGCTCCGCGTTTTATACGTTAGTTGGTTTTCACGGAGGGCACGTTGCATTCGGTTTGGCTTGGATCATTTGTCTTATGGTGCGTAATGCAGGAAGGGGCTTGAATTTGTATAACGCTCCTAAATTTTTTGTTGCGAGTCTTTATTGGCATTTCATTGACGTAGTCTGGGTGTTTATCTTTACTGTCGTATACTTAATGGGAATGGTGGGATAACTGATGGCGAATGAACAATCAAATTCAGCGAACCCGAATGTCGATTTAAAATATCGCCGTAAGAAAAATGCTGAAGAGATGAAACACCAAGTGATATCATTTACACTTATGATTTTCTTTACATTACTTGCTTTTGCTGCAGTAGGAATTGATGGTTTTTCACATTGGTTCATTAAGCCAGTCATTTTGCTGCTGGCAGTAGTACAAGTGATTTTCCAATTGTATTATTTCATGCACATGAAGCATAAAGGGCATGGCACCATTGCATTGTTCTTATTTTCCGGCCTTGCAGTCGGCTTGATAACTGTCCTTGTGTTCACAACGATTGTTTGGTTATAAACCATAAAGAAAATCGGCTATTGAATGATAGCCGATTTTTCTTTATGTGGTGATTTTCCAGAAAAATAATCCAAGTTTATCTATATTTGTTACAATGTTTCACTTTAGGTATAATGAAAGTAAGAAAAAGTTTATGAACGAGGTGATTTTTTTGTCTATTGATATTTTCGGATTTCGCGCTTTGTGGAGTCCTTATTATTTTGCCGCCCTCGTACTTATAACCGTAGGCTATTTTTGGCTGGTGACAAAAAAAAGTGAGAAGTTTCAGGGCAGTTCATCGCTTTCCGTTAAACAGGCAACTTATTTTTTGATAGCCATGTCCCTCCTTTATGTGGTAAAAGGATCCCCACTGGATTTATTGAGCCATATCATGTTCAGTGCACACATGTTTCAAATGGCACTGCTTTATCTTGTGATTCCGCCTTTATTTATCATTGCGATTCCAGATTGGCTTATGAGAACTTTCATAAATTCAAGGGGTGTGAAGACGTTATTTCAATTTTTTACGAGACCTCTTGTCGCCCTTTTACTATTTAATGTTCTTTTCTCGCTGTACCATATCCCGTTAGTGTTCGACTATATCAAAACGGGGATGTGGATTCATGCGGGCTACACGATCCTTTTATTTACGACTGCTGTTTTGATGTGGTTCCCGCTTGTCAATCAGCTGCCCGAACGTGAAAGTCTATCAGGTGTGAAAAAAGTAGCTTATATATTCGGCAGTGGCATTCTAATGACCCCTGCCTGCGCTTTAATCATTTTTGCTAATGATCCGATGTATGATACATTCACCAATGCGGAATCTTGGGCCAGTGCGATGGAACTTTGCGTTCCGGCTTCAGAACTGTCAGGTTTAACGCTCAGCGGCCCAGAAATGTTCAATGGACTGCCATTGCTTGAAGATCAACAGCTTGGCGGGGTTTTGATGAAGGTAATTCAAGAAATCGTTTTAGGCTATGTATTGGGTGTCATTTTCTTTGCTTGGTTCAAAAAGGAAAATGGCGGCCAAAATGATATCGATCCGATACCTTCGGATTTTCAGACTGTAGAATAATTGTACGATAAAAGACTTGTCTTGGGGCGGACAAGTCTTTTATCTGCCTTTTCTTGATTTTCGATTTAAACCAAATAGCCAGTGATTTGACTTGCCTATTCTATAAAAGTGAGCATTCTGTTAATAATCCTTGATTTTATTGAATTTTATGATTGCCTCTTATAAAATGGTAGTTGATTAATAAATATAGAGAGGACTACAATTCATATGTCTTTACCAATCCTTCCAACGATAAGTACAGCCTTCATTGTATTAAGTGCCATCACTGTTGCAATTGGCTGGTATCAAATTAAACAACGCAAAATCGAGACCCATAAAAAAACCATGATGGCAGCTGCGGTTTTTGCAGTAATCTTTTTCACTATATATCTTTCCCGGACGGTCTTCATTGGTAGTACGTCATTTGGCGGACCCGCTGACATTAAAATTTATTATACGATTTTTTTGATTTTCCATATAACGCTTGCAACAACTGGAGCTGTTTTGGGGATCATCATGCTTACCACTGGGTTTAAAGGTAAATTCGCCATTCATAAAAAAATTGGGCCTGCGACAAGCATCATTTGGTTTTTCACTGGGATTACTGGAGTAGCTGTTTACATCCTGCTTTATGTCATTTATCATGGCGGCGAAACAACATCTTTAATAAAGGCGATCCTAGGATTTTAAATAACGAAAAAAGCCTGGTGCAAAATAAGCATCAGGCTTTTGTAATGGATATAAAATAAGAGAGCATCACACATGATCCTCTCTCTTTGTACCTACTTTTCACTAACGGCTTTTACAGGCCGTTGAATTGTGTAAGTTCTTCTTTGATTTGAGCGAGGATTTTTTCACTTTGTTTAACTAGTGATGCAGGGAAATCCTCTCCTTCACCATATTCAACTCCGTGTGGATAATAGTGTTTTCCTAATAGAGGAACCATTAGTTTGATGACGGCCCTGTGAGCGCCTACATCGCCCTCTGTAGCATAGCCAAGTATTCTCAGGTAAAACGTGCCTTCTTTTAAGTCGAACCTACGATCGTAACTGACTCTTTCGTAATCCCATTGTTCTGCACGTATTAACCCATATTGCGGCATTAGGTCATCTAATCGGTTTAAGTCGGCTGTGATGTTTTCGATTCCAAAGCTTTCAAATTTCACGAGTAGTACCTCCTATGTTTACTATTGAGAATTAAAATGACATACCGGGAAAATATTATGTACATGAATATATTAAAAATCTCCAAGTATGTTTATAATATACCATTTTATCCTATATTTTATAATAGTACGAAATGGTGGAAGTTGCAATGAACTCAACCATGGTATTTTAATCATTCGCAAAAGTTCCATTTTTTAAATAAATTTAATGAAGGGACAGTCTATCGTAAATTAGAAAATTATGATTGAACAGTGATATAATCAGGTAAGAAAGGTTTTTGCATTGGATACATAAATTAGATAGAGAGAGGGAGTGTTCCTCTGCGCGGTTTAGGTAAGGTGTTGGTGTTAATTATTATTTTTTTCGTAATAGGTATTTATCTTAATATCGGCGATGAAGAAGAAGGAAACCCTCTTATTGATGGTAACAAAGGTGTTAACCCCAATGGGCATATAAATGAAAAAAGCACTTCCCCTGAAAAGGAAGGGGTTACTGAAGTGACGGAAGGTCTGGCGGTAACGATCGGGAAAAATGCAAAAGAGATAGAAAAGGAATATGGTAAGCCAGATCGAATTGATATGTCCGCCTATGGATATGAATGGTGGGTTTATAAAAAGGACTATGATAATTATTTCCAATTAGCCATTGAAAATGAAAAAGTGGTATCTGCTTATGGAATCGGTGATGAGGTCAATGTCGCTCCTTTTAAAATTGGACAATCGATTGATGCCATCTATTCCAGCTTATATGTGGAACCCACTGTTGATATTGAAGTTGGCCACAGTTCCTATCGATTTGAATTGTCGGAGGAAGATATGAACATGAGGCCGTTGATTGATTTAGGGAATATTAATGTTCAGCTATATTTGGATAAATTCACCGGGACTGTTTCAAGCATCCGATTTTTGAATGATTCCGCCTTATTGAAACAACAGCCGTATGAGTTGACCTATCATGGAGAACTTGTGACAGTTAAGGACCTTTCTGATGAAGACTTGGCGAAAGTGGAAGAGGGCAATGCGCAGCAAATATTCGATATTACGAATATAATGCGCAGCAGGTTTGATTTGAAGCCTTTAGAATGGGATGCGCCAACTGCAGAGGTTGCTTACCTTCATAGCCGGGAAATGACGGACGCACCTGAAGGAACCCATGTTTCTGAAACAAAGGGGGATTTGGAAAAGCGTCTCGATGCAGGCCATGTAAAATACAGGGCAGCAGGTGAAAATATAGCGGCTAATTATGTTGACGCAGCTGCAGTCATGGAAGGTTGGCTAAATAGCAAAGGGCATCGGGATGCGATGCTGAACGAGGAATTTACAGGTCTGGGCGTCGGGGTATATAAAAAGTACTACACCCAGAATTTTATAAAGAGATAAAAAAACGGATCCGATTTGGGTCCGTTTTCTTGTTCTGGATTATATTTTGAAAATGAAAAAGGTCCCTGTCTTTGTAGTGCAAGTTCCCCATCATCACGGTTGACCTTTCCCTTGATGATGATCGTATGTCTATGTATTAATTTGCACGGAATCGATCACCAATGGAGGGGTTTACATAACGAACTTGGTTATCCGCAGTCACGCCAGCATACCCTTTTGGGACTTTAAGGATACTCATACCCAAATCATCCAATTGCATTTTAAAAGGAATGTTATGCACTTTTTATTTACCTTTAGCATATGGTGCAATAGGCGATGTCTAAGTGTGAGGTGAGAGTAATGGCAAAAAGAAAGCGGCCCTCCGTGGATGGATTTCGGGAGTTTGTAAAGGAACATCCTCATTTAGTGAATGAAGTGAGAAGCAAACAAGCAACATGGCAGGAACTTTTTGAAGAGTGGTATTTACTCGGAGAAGATCATCCACGCTGGCAGGCTGACGGCAGTGTGGGCGAGTCCAAAGTGAATACAGGATTCCCATCACCGCCGGTAGAAAAGGGAGACCAAAGCACTGAGTTGATCGGTTCGTTAATGAGTGCAGTTAAAAGTATGGATATGGGGCAGATTCAACAGTATATTACGAATGCCAATCAGGCCATCGGTGCAATCCAAGGAGTGCTATCTGCTTTCCAAGGGAATAAATCAGGTGATACCAGTCCTCCCCCAAAAGAAAAAGAGCAGAGAGCTAACCCTTTTTTATTCAACAAAGATTAAGGAGGGTTTTTCATGCGTCAGAATATATATGAATTCATTCAAACAAACGAAGATATGCGTAATTACTTGAGGATTCAGCCTGCATGGTACAAAAGGTTAATGCGTAATCCCCATGAAGCGGATGTGTTTGAAACCGAAGCGAAATATTATTTTGAGAAGTCGATTCCACATCGTGTCTCTAAATTTTCGGAAAGCGTTCAGGTTGCCTCAATGATGCTTCATATGTTTCAAGCGATGAATGCTTCAAGTGAATGAAGAAAATAAGAGTAAATTACTCCTTTTGGCGAACAATATAGGCAAAAGGGGGACGATGGAATGAGAAAGTTGATTTTGGCTCTCACAGTGTTGATGGCAGCGTCTGGTTGTGGAAAGAAAATACCGGAACCTGAAAATTCAGGAGTAGCCATGCAAGAAGTTTCTACACTTAAAGCTGCCACCACTGTATCGAGCATCCGAAACTCAGATAACTCAGATGAGGACTTTCGGGTAAAAACTTTTGTAAAAGGCAACTCTGTCTATGTCGAGTGCTACTTGAAAAACTATGGTTTTTCTGAATCAAATCCTGAACAATTGGCAACTGTGTCCGTATTTATTGATAATCAAAAGAAAGTCGATATGAAAACGGCAGCATTTATCTTAAAGGATGTCCCGAATGGCATGCATAAAATTAAGCTGGAAGTCTTGAATGGTTCAGGTGAAAAAACAGGGTTGCAAAAAGAGATTGAGGTACATATCACTTCCTCTATTTAATCAAACCATTAGCATCTAAAAGGGAGAAATGGTAAAATGGTTGTGGAGGTGAGCTTGTTAATGCTTGCTACTATGGAAATCATCGACATTTTACAACAGGCTGATGGATTAGCCGAAATGATCCTTCATTCTGAAATAGGGGAAGAATACCTTCTTAGTTTATATAAATTACAAAGCGACAAAGAGGCACAGCGGAAAATTTCCAAGTTTACTTCGCTAAAGGATCTATTTGAAGATGTTCAAAGGTTCGGTAAATATCATCCGGATTATAAACGCATCAATTTAGAAACCAGGCAAGCTAAACGAGACATGGATATGCATCCTGTCGTAGCAAGGTTTAAGCGGGCGGAGACAGAATTACAATCCGTTCTTGATGAAATAAGCGGAAGAATTGGCCGAGCCGTTTCTGAACAGGTCAAAACCCCAGCGGGGAATCCATTTTTTGTTTCATCAGGTGGATGTTCAACGGGAAGCTGCGGAACCGGCGGAAGTTGTGGATGCTCTGCTTAAAGTAATGGCAAGAATCGTGAACATTCAGGCCGGTATATAAGAACATGCAGCCATCGAAATTCGACATTGCTACGGAGTTCGGTGGCTGTATCATGTATGGAAGTCGAGACAGTGGGTCAACCGGATACGTTACAAAGAGATTAACTGCGAAATAAGATACAATCCGGACAAAGGTTGCCACAGCAAAACATCTTTTGCTGCGGCACATAAAAACGATGCCGGAATACATATAAATGTTCTTCCTGCCGTACGAAAATGGTTTCACAATGAAGCTGCTTGCCACGCATTGAAAGGCTTGCAGCTTTTTTTATTAAGAAAGAAAGCTTACTATTACCATTTTGTGGAGGAATATAATGGATATATATAAATGGTATACCTGTGAACTTTTTTATCGAAGCTTGGGTAATTTCATCATTATCTAATAGATGATCAATAAATTGACTCCAAATTTGGTTTAAATCCATCGTTGTTTGGCTCCCTTCACAGTGTATATATTCTTAATAGTGAGATAATTTTGTTTATAATCTTTTTTTCTTGGTTGAAAGTAAAGATTCTGCTATGCTACACTTAGTTAAAACCTTTATAAAAGGGAGTTATTGATATGCTTGGAGCGAGACAGGGAATCATCGTCTATTTACATACATTAAAACAAGCCAAAATGCTTAGGAAATTTGGAAATATCCATTATGTTTCAAAAAAGTTGAAATATGTAGTGCTTTATACGAATATGGATGAAGTGGAACCACTAGTGGAAAAGCTGAATAATTATTCGTTCGTTAAAAAAGTGGACCTTTCTTACAAGCCTTTTTTGAAGGTGGAGTTCGAAAACTCCAAACCGGATAAAGCGAAAGAATATGATTATAAAATGGGAATTTGAAAAAAGCTGACTCATGCGGAGTCAGCCTTTTTCAATTCAGGGCATCAACATCAACCCAATGGGGGCAAATATCTATTCATTCGCAGAATGCCGATTAAGTGTTGGTAGTACAACTCGATTTCTGCAAAGAGCACCGAAGGTTTCACGTCGATTTCAATAATTGGTCTATCCAGTTCCTCCGCCAAGTTCTCAAAAAGCTCATAGCGTTTGTTTTTGGTGGCATGAGGGTTCGGTATACCTTCACGGCAAATGTAAAGTGGCTGGAATTTCCCAGGATCCGTGGGCTGCATGACGATAACCAATGATGTTACCTTTTTATCATCAATAGTAGTATGCATGGCCAAAAGCCTTGCAACTCGATGTTGCTGATTGCGGCCTACTTCCAGCAACTCATATATATCGGAATATCCTTGTCCAATTTCAATAAAACGTTGAATCAATTAAACCTCTCCTAACTAACTTATTATTCATTACTTTATCATTATCCCTCATAAAAGAGAAGGACAACTTCATTGACGAACCATGACAAAGAAAATTAGATATCAGAGGTTTATCAAAAAAAAAAGCCCTGCAAAAATATGCAGGGTCCTTCTATGTCTAACTAAGGACCAGAAGGCAAAGGGAGAGGAGAAACCGGAGGAAGAACTTATGGGGAAACGTAAGCCTTCTCCGCGGTTGGCAACAACACCTAAAAAGGAATGTTGTTATTCACATTATTGCCAAAAACCACTTTATTATTCAATATGTAAAAGATTTATAAAAAGAATGGATATCTTCCTTTCGTGGTCCGAAATGATAAGTCGTTTTTCATCTTGGAAGTGAAGCCAAATCGGTTTAAATATTGGCTAGCTTTTTCTAATATGTTAGGATAGGAAAGTAACAGAAATTTGTCATAAAATGTGGTGAGGATAATGAGGGTCGTTTCCGGAATTTGCAAAGGAAGACCACTTAAGGCTGTACCGGGTACAGGAACCCGGCCGACTACTGATAAAGTCAAGGAATCCATTTTCAACATGATTGGTCCTTATTTCGAAGGAGGGCTGGTCCTCGACTTGTTTGCCGGGAGCGGTGGACTGGGAATTGAAGCGTTAAGCAGAGGCATGGATAAAGCCATATTTGTCGACCGGGATTTTAAAGCAAATCAAACGGTTAAGGCCAATTTGGAGCTATGCAAGTTTTCAGACCGTGCAGAAGTTTATAAAAATGATTCAGAGCGTGCACTGAAGGCTTTGGTGAAAAGGGAAATGACTTTTGAATTGATTTTTCTTGATCCACCTTATAAGAAACAAAAGCTTGTCGAGATTCTTGAAGAAATACATAAATACCGATTGCTGAATGATATGGGATACATTGTTTGTGAGCATGGCCATGATGTTACATTGCCAGAAAAAGTTGGTGACTTTACCGTTAAGAGAAAAGAAGTTTATGGCGTCATTGCCGTTACGATTTATCAATGGGGAAACGTACACGAACAGGGGGAACTATGAATGTCCAAAATAGCGATTTGTCCGGGGAGTTTTGATCCAATAACATTTGGTCATCTTGATATCATTCAAAGGGGAGCGAATGTTTTTGATGAGGTATATGTGGTCATCGTGAACAATTCAGCGAAAAATTCACTTTTTACTGTGGAGGAGAGACTAGAATTGATTACTGAAGCGACTGCCCATATGCCGAATGTTAAAGTGGATTTCTATCAGGGATTGACGGTCGACTATGCTGAAAGCGTTTCCGCGAATGCCATCATCAGGGGATTGAGGGCGACTTCCGACTTTGAATATGAAATGCAGGGAACCTCGATGAACCGATTCCTTAACAATAAAATAGAGTCATTCTTTATCATGACGAAAAATCAATATTCTTTCTTGAGTTCCAGTATCGTGAAAGAGGTTGCGAAGTATGGTGGGGATATCTCCGAACTAGTGCCAAGCGTCGTCGAGAAAGCCCTGGCCAAAAAATACGAGGAACTGAAAGGATAGAAAAAAGAGCATTGCAAACGCGCAATGCTCTTTTTTCGGTTTACGAAAGGCCTTTGAATAGCCTTTTGGTAAATATGATGATGTATAGGATCAAAAACACGAGTGTCAGAACGGGTCCGAAATCAAGCATGTTCTGATATAGCGAATTCGCGTGTTCACCTGAACCGCTGACTGGGAATGCATTTATCGGGCTGCCGCTGTACATATTGCCTTTATAGAATGGTTCCCAAAGTAAGACGGTAATAATGGATGCCAGAAGGCCATGTGCTATCCTTGCCAGAAAAAAGGGAGTGAAACGAATGTCTGTTGCGGCAATGATGCTGGCAACTTGCGCTTGAATGCTGAAACCGTTGAAAGCTAAGATGAAACTTGTCATCACAGTTTGCTGAAAGAGTGTCGCATCTTCGACCGTACTGGTTAATTTTGAACCAAGAGTCATTTCAAACATGCCTGATATGAAGGGAAAGCTTAAGGAATCGGGGAAATTGAAAATATGTAAAATTCCTCTGACCCCCGATGCCAGCAATCCGGTAATGTTCATATGAAATAAAAGCTTGTTCACCACCGAAAAGAGAATGATGAATCCCCCGATCATTAATAGGGTTTGAATGGATGAGAGTACCGCATCTCCAAGTAAACTGCCAAATGGTCTTGTTTCTTTTATTCTGGTTCGATGCATTTGGCTAAAGGCTTGTCTTATGGAGGGGAGCTTGGCCATTACATTAGTATGGGATTTTTCTTCTTTCCAACGGTAAAAACGCATGATGATGCCTACACAAAAATTTCCTAGGTAGTGGGAAAGTGCAAGGATGATCCCTAAATGAGGATTATGGAAAAACCCAACGGCAACGGCAACGAACAGAAACAATGGATTGGATGAATTAGTAAAACAAACGAGTCTTTCCGCTTCGATGCGTGTCAATTGTTCTTCCTGACGAAGCCTCACAGTGTATTTCGCTCCAGCTGGAAACCCTGATGCAAGTCCCATCGCCCAAACGAAACCGCCTACACCTGGTACACGGAATAAGGGACGCATGAATGGTTCGAGCATGACGCCAATGAACCTGACAACACCAAAACTGATTAATAACTCCGAGAGAATCAAGAAAGGTAGAAGCGAAGGGAAAACAATTGTCCACCAAATATTCAGTCCGCCTTTGGAAGCTTCAAAGGATTCTTGGGGGAAGATGATCAAGCCAACTGCCATCATCGTGACGGAGGTAGCTAACAGTACTGTTTTAGATTTTGATTTTAGCAAAATTCAGCCTCCTCTTGAAGGTTTCTAAATAAGGGCAGTTCGTTTCGTATATAATAAAATATGAACTTCCTTTTCTCGAAAAGTAAGCGCATGATGGAATTTGGATTGTACCGACATGTATAAATGAGGATGATCCGCACAATGGAATTTCAATGAAGACCTCACTTTATTGGCTACATAGGTTATATCCGCCATGCTTGTTTCACTGTCAATATAAATAATATGCTTCTATAAATCCGTTTAAGACCATAACTTTGAATGAGCGTTATTTCAATATTTTGAACTAGTTACAGCGGGAGGGATATCTTTGTCGAAACCAAAGGTCGGGCTTGCACTTGGGTCAGGAGGAGCTAGGGGGTTTGCACATATTGGCGTGATAAAGGTATTACAGCAAGAAGGCATTCCGATAGATATGATTGCCGGAAGCAGCATGGGGGCTATGGTTGCTGCCTTTTATGGAGCGGGGTCGGATATCGAGAGGCTGTATAAGTTGTCCCGTGCATTTAAGCGAAAGTATTATTTAGACTTCACCATACCTAAAATGGGCTTCATTTCGGGTAAACGGACAAAGGATTTAATCAGGGTATTTACATATGGCAAGAAATTTGAAGAACTTGATATTCCTGTGGCGGTGGTCGCCACTGATATAAAAACGGGGGAAAAAGTAATTTTTCAGGAAGGTCCCATCGCACCGGCTGTAAGGGCAAGCATCTCCATTCCCGGCATTTTCATTCCCGAAAAAATCGGAAACAGACTGCTTGTTGATGGAGGCGTTGTTGACAGGGTTCCTGTTTCAGTCGTGAAGGATATGGGAGCAGACATCATAATTGGCGTGGATGTAGCCCACGTGAAACAGGATATGGAGATAAACTCCATCTATGACGTCATCATGCAAAGCCTCGATATCCTGCAAATGGAGCTTGTTAAAAGCAGGGAGTTTGCTTCAGACGTCATGATACGCCCCAGAGTGGAGAAATACAGCTCGAAATCATTTACAAACGTACAGGAAATAATTAGTATTGGAGAAGAAGCTGCAAGAGGAAAGATAGATCAAATTAAGCAGAGTATTGTTACTTGGAAGGAGTCCTTTGAAGATGAGCCGTAAAATGTATGTACGCACTTTCCTGGTGGTGGCTATACTTCTCATAGCATCAGCCCTTTATTCCCTACCTTTTTATGTATCAAAACCAGGAATGGCTAAAGAATTGGAGCCAATCATTGAGGTATCCGGAGGAGATGAAGCAAAAGGAAGCTTTATGTTAACCACTGTAAGGATGGGCCGGGCGAATGTATATTCCTACATGCTGGCGAAGTGGAGCAAATATCAGGAACTTTATCCGGAAACCTCCATTCGAAGCGAAGATGAAACAGATGAAGAATATAATATCAGGCAGCTGCACTTAATGGATGGTTCTAAAAATAATGCCATTCAGATCGCATATGAAAAAGCAGGGAAAGAAGTCGAATACGAGTACCTGGGTGTATATGTTTTGGACGTGCTAAAAGGAATGCCGGCAGCTAAAGAGCTGAAAGCGGGCGATCAAATCATTCAGGTCGATGATGTTAAATTCAAGTCTGCACAGGAATTCATGAACTATATTAACGGAAAGAAGGCTGGAGACGAAGTTAAAATAGTGTATAAGCGGGAAGAGACGGAGAAAACGGCCGTTCTTTCTTTGCAGCCTTTTAAAAATGACCCAAATAGGGTAGGAATAGGCATTTCGCTGGATGATAATCGAAAAGTGACTACAAAACCGGCGATTTCCATAGATTCAGAACAAATAGGCGGTCCTTCGGCTGGTTTAATGTTTTCATTGGAAATTTATAATCAATTAACAAAGGGCGATCTTACAAAGGGATATGACATAGCGGGGACAGGGACGATGTCCGACGATGGGACAGTTGGTCCAATTGGCGGAATTCAACAGAAAATAGTTGCAGCCGATAAGTCAGGAGCCGAAATATTCTTTGCCCCGAATGAAAACGGAGCAGCAGGTTCGAATTATGAAGATGCACTTATTGCAGCAAAGGATATCGACACGGACATGAAGATCGTCCCGGTGGACAACTTTGATGATGCAATAGCTTATTTAACGAAGCTAAAAGAAAAATGAAAAAAAGCGCAGGCAGTCATCTACTGTTTGCGCTTTTTTTGATGATTGATTTTTACTCTTAAGGATGGATGTGCCAAGCTTAAACCACTCTTCATTTGAAAATGATGGGAGATTCATATTCCCGTTTCATCAATGCAGCTTGATATGGTTCCGACAAGCCCAATGCATACACCTGTGCCGCTCGCAAGTCCGTATCGATGTCCTGTTTCTGATAGGACGAAAGTTTAGAGATGAGCGGGAGGGGTAAGCCTTTTTTTACAGTGCGAAGATAATCTTGTCCCCGGCCATTCATGCCAAGAAGTCTGATATAGGCTGGTTGGTCATTGTGAATCACCTGTTCCTTTAATGTATGAGTCAATATATGGACACACATCCGTTGTAGTCGTGTCCATGTGTAGCGTTTTGTCTTCAGGGCTGCCATGAAGACAGAAAAGCTCGAAGATTGTTTGGCCATCTCCTTTATCCGGTGTTCAATGCCTTCCTCAATTTCGTATATCCCTGCCAATTCGGTTAAAGAGGACGAAAGGATTCGGTATTTCAACATGCGCCAATACATTTCCCAGTCATGCAAGGCATGGTAGTGCGCTAAATATTGCTCAAGGCCATTCATCGTCGGTTGAGGAATATAACTGGAAACAGCATTTAACTCCTGGTGTTCATGGATGGCTTTACGTATCCCCGTAGCACTGGCAATAGGGTCTTTGGACAACTTTGTTTCATGGTATCCGGCAGCGACCCTTTGAATCGTATAAGGGCGAATGGAGTAGCCGTTTGAAAGTGCAGCACTTACATATTCCTTTCCAAGAATATTATTTGGCTTCGTCAAATCCAATTCGGCATCACCATTGATGATCGATCGATAAGCCTGGGCAGCACTGGCCGGATAACTATTACCGGCATCCATAGCCGATTTAATTGCGGCATCGAATGCAGCGGAATTATCCGATAGAATTCTGTGGGCGGTGATGAATGGTTCAATTCTGCCATCCTCGCTTCCAAAGCAAAAGGAGTCACAGCCAAGGGATTCCAAAAGAGAAATAGATCCTTTTGCAAATATTTCCGCCTTCTGTGTCGCGAAAGCATAGGGCAGCTCAATGACAAGATCTATGCCGCCGTTCAAGGCCATTTCGGCACGTGTCCACTTGCTGACAATAGCGGGCTCGCCACGCTGTAAGAAGGGTCCGCTCATAACAGCGACCACAACATCTGCACCTGTTTTTTCTCTACTTACTCTTGCATGTAAAACATGTCCATTGTGAAAAGGGTTATATTCGACTACTAAACCGCAAGCTTTCATTCGTTCACCTCAGAGAAAAACTTTGTATTTTATCAACTTAGTGCTAAAATAGTATTTCAAGTAAAATTACTATAAGTAATCGCCCGGATTCTTTGTTTGAAATGATTCTTAAACTTAGATAATCAGTTAGGATGACTACATTATAGTGTAAAGAAAAAATATTGACAAACTTATAATTGAAAGCTATAATTATTTTTGTTGCCTTGAGGTGATTTCATTTGAAATGGACGATTAGTCAACTTCAAAAAATTCGGGACAAAGATTTACGGTTTGATGAACTGGTGGATGTCTTGGACATTAGAGAAAGAGACCCGCAAATTCGCGATGTTTCTCCGATCAGAGTAGCAGGAAGAGCTGATATCAGCTCGACCGAGATTACTTTTCACTTGCATCTTTCAGGTGAATTAACATTACCTTGCTCCCGTACACTGGTAGACGTTAAATATCCGATTGATATTGATACAAAGGAAACCTTTCTTTTAAAGGCAGATGACGCTGATTTCTACGGAGATGATGTCACTGTTGTGGAAGGTGAAGTTGTAGACCTAATACCGGTAATTAAAGAAAATTTATTGCTAGAAATTCCGATGCAGGTTTTTTGTGAGGATGTCGATTCGAACGAAGCTGCTCCTCAATCCGGAAAAGACTGGGCTGTTATTTCTGAAGAGGAAAATGAGCATAAGGTTGATCCGAGATTTGCAAAGCTTGCCGACTTTTTTGACAACAATAAAGAATCTTGATTGGAACGAAAAATCGTTAATCCGATTTTTCCAGCTTTTTTATATTTTTTAAGGAGGTGGGAATAATGGCTGTACCTTTTAGAAGAACGTCGAAAACTGTAAAAAGAAAACGTCGTACGCACTTCAAGCTTCAAGTACCTGGTATGGTAGAATGCCCAAGCTGTGGTGGAATGACTCTTTCACATCACGTTTGTAAAGAATGTGGAACATATAAAGGAAAAGAAGTTGTCGCAAAATAATTTCTTGACCTACTTGAGAGCTTTGCTTTCTTGATGCAACACGCTAATCAAAGCGCAGGGATTTTTCTCTGTGCTTTTTTTATAAATGCATTTGGCAGAATATTTTGAATCATCTGTGTTTGCCGATGATTTTGGAGAAGGTGTTTACATGGATCAGGTGATTGAAGTTGAAAAGGATAAACGCGGTTTCATGAAGCTCCTATTTAATAGACCGGAGAAAAGGAATGCCGTGAATTATCAATTGATGGACGAACTTGAGTCGATATTGTCAGAAGCTGCATACGATGATGAAGTTAAGTTGCTAGTCCTGACAGGGGCGGGCTCTGAGGCATTCTGTTCAGGTGGGGATCTAAGGGAATTTCAGGATTTGCACACAGAAGAAGAGGCATTTGCTATGTTATCGAAAATGGGTGAAATTCTGTATAAACTAGCAGCTTTCCCAAAACCAACAATAGCGCTCATCAATGGAAGTGCTTTCGGCGGTGGATGCGAAATAGCGACAGCTTGTGATTTCAGATTAGCAAAGAGCGAAGTCAAGCTAGGGTTTGTGCAAGGTACACTGGGAATAACGACAGGCTGGGGCGGAGCTTCACTTTTACTTGAAAAAATAGCAGAGCAAAAAGCGCTAAAGCTATTATTGGATGCAAAAATACATAAATCTGAGGAAGCAAAGGAATTTGGTTTCGTAGATGAGATAGTCGGAGAAGGTACGGATGGATGGGAAAGGTTCGCAGAAGATTTCCTTCGTCATGAGACAGGGGTATTGATGGCCTATAAACGATTGCTGGTCCATAAATGGCAGGGTAGCGGGCTTAAAGGAAGAATGGATGCGGAAATCCGGGAATGTTCTAAACTGTGGGCGAGTGATGAGCATCATGCTGCAGTCGATCGTTTTTTAAATAAGAAAAAATAAATATTACACGCTCTATATATCTTCTATCTTTCCTAGCATGTGCATATTATGAATTAAAACTTGCTGGGAGGTAGAGAGATGACGATTGCGAGACAAGATGCATGGACTCATGATGAGGATCTGTTGTTGGCTGAAGTGGTACTGAGGCATATACGAGAAGGCAGTACACAATTAAAGGCGTTTGAAGAAGTGGGGAAACAGTTATCAAGGACATCTGCCGCTTGTGGGTTCCGTTGGAATTCATTTGTAAGGAAGCAATATAAGTCTGGGATAGAGCTGGCGAAAAAACAAAGGAAAGAACAGGTAGTCAATAATCCTGAAATGGAAAGGGATTCGGTTGCAGTGGTGGAGAATGTCACGATTGATGAAAAAACGCCCGAGCATGAAGATAAAGAATCTATTACCCTTCAGGAAGTTATATTATATTTAACTAAAATGGATGAATTCTTTCAGCTTGATAATAAGGAAAAAGAAAGGATTTCTGAGCGGTCCCTATTTCTTGAACGGGAAAATGCCCGATTATTGGAAGAGAATGTATTGCTTAAAGAAAACCTGAAAGCTGTTGAGGAAGATTACCGTGCGTTAATGCAGATTATGGAGCGCGCAAGAAAACTAAGTGTACAAGAGGACGAAAAGACCAATCCTAAGGTGAGTTTCCAAATGGATAAGAATGGTAATCTGGAAAGGGTCAATAAATAAAAAATGCGGGTGGGAAAATCCGCCCGCATTTTCTTGATGCTTCATTATTCTTGTGTATCTATTTCTTTATTATCTTGTATGTCAAATGGGCTCCAAATCAGCGGGTTTTCTCCGAGGTCCCTGTCCAAATCATAGGAAACAGCAGAAAAACCCATCTTTTTCCAAAAGTCTTGTGAATGAACTCTTGGATTGGTTTTGATAGGCATGTTCAGGCTTTTGGCGAATTCGACCAAAGCTCTTCCATAACCTTTTTTCTGATAGTTAGGCAGGACTTCAAGTTTCCAAAGAACAAGGAAGTCCCTAGACTTGTCAAAATACTGGTCGAATTTAGCACTTCTTTTATACAGGCTCATGCGGGCTACAAGTTTGTCGCCATAAAAGATTCCGTAAAAAGGTGATTGGCTGTCATTTTCGATGATGTTACCCTCTAAATCATCTAGCATTGACAGTTCCTGTATCCCGTATTCTTTGAATTTTTTGAATTCCTCAAGCGTTTTAAAATTTACAAGTAATCGTTCCACCTTGTATTCCATAAAAAAGCTCCCCCTTAATTCTGATAAACCTCTTCCGATAGTACCCTTTGAAAGTCATCCCACTGATCTTTACGATGTGGAACTCCAGCTTAGGTCAAATCTAGTATGCCATCATCGACTTATCCTAGCTGTCTAAATGCTTATAGCCTTTTATCCCCGCCCTTTTCCCTGCAATTTCTCGCGGGTTGAGTTTGGAGTTATCTTTTGTTCCTAAAAGTATTCAAAATGGCTAAGCTTTTCGTATCTAATATACCATTAAATTAACGCTTAAAGAAGAAAATATATCTTCAATGGCGTATTAATAATTCTTTCCATTGGTATTTTATGACGAGCCTTGTTAATGGCAGTTCAATTTCATTCAACCAGATGTGCTGCGATTTCCAACGATGGGAAAATTGATGCAGGATAAAAAAGATAATGTGATAAAATAGTGAATATATTTCAATAAGTAAGGAAGGGAATTATGAGAATTGGAATCATTGGGGGAGGGGCCATAGGGCTGCTGTTTGCGTCTCATTTAAGTGAAAAACATAGTGTGACACTCTATACACATACTGCGGATCAGGCGTCCATCATCCAACGTGATGGAATCCGTCTTATTGCGGATGGTGAAAGCAGACTGCTGACAGGCATCATTTCCAAGGCCTTGGATGATGGGATATCGGATGTGGAGCTTCTAATATTGGCCGTCAAGCAATATCACCTGCAGCAAATGCTGCCTAGGATAAAAGTTATTCAGGTTCCATTGCTATTCTTGCAGAATGGCTATGGGCATATTTCTTATTTAAAGCAGCTTCAATCCCCGACCATATATGTGGGGGTAGTGGAGCATGGGGCATTGAAACATGACGGGAATACCGTGGAGCATACAGGGCACGGCATTACAAGGGTCGCTTCCTTTAAAGGGGAACTTGAGCAACTATCTTTAGTGAATGAAAGGATCGATCATTTTCCTTTTGCGAAGAGTGAGGATTTTCACTCGATGCTGATCGATAAGCTCGTCGTTAATGCAGTGATAAATCCGTTAACGGCGATACTTGATGTGGAAAATGGCGGTTTAATCACTAACCCCTTTTACTACCAATTATTTCAAGATCTTTTTGAAGAAATCTCCGGTATTTTGGAAGTTCAAAATAAGGATGAGTCATTTGAACATGTGAAATCCGTTTGTATGGCAACTGCAGAAAATCGATCGTCAATGCTAAAAGATATAGAAAATGGCCGTAAAACGGAAATTGATGCTATTTTGGGTCATATCCTCTCGGAGGCAAAGAGTAAAGGGAAAAGTGATTGCCTGACATCTTCTCTATATAAGATGGTCAAAGGAAAAGAGTCTCAGGGGGGATGAGAATGTGCCGTACGTAGTTTCAAGTCTTGCCGCGATATTTATTACCTTGCCTTTCCTAGGTTATTTACTTTTTTTTATAAGTGCCAAACAATTCACTGGAAACCATAGGCGCTCCGTTCAATTTGCAATGGACATGAGTACGCTGCTGTTCGTATTATCCGTCCATTATTTGATCATTACGATTTGGGATAAGCAAATTCTTTGGGTGATCATGCTAATCATGATCATCAACGCATTCGTGGTGGTCCTTGTCCATTACAAGGTAAAAGAAGAAATCATTTTCCATAAGGTATTAAAGGGTTTTTGGAGAGTGAACTTCGCCTTCTTTTTTGTAGCTTACCTTCTATTATTTTCCATTGGAATAATTACAAGTATTACGAAGATATTGACTACATAACATAGAACATGCATCAATTTTCTGCTGCTGGGCAACTTCTTTTGTTTTCTTAAACCGGAATGTTATACTCTAAAAAGAATTGTAGTTGCAGAGAAAGGGAGAACAGAAATGGAGATGAAAGATCTCGCGTTACCATCTTTAAACCGTTTTGCATCGGACTATTTACAGAACCGTCTTGAAACGGAGGATTATTTTCACTATGACTTGTCTAAGCCTGACATTTATTTCAATAGATATGATGAATTGATGAACCGCTCTTTTTTACGTGATGAATTGTCGGATTACATACAACAATACATGTCTCGTTTTTCAATCAGTGAGGCAGTTAAGGGGAATATTGAAAGGTTGCGCAGGGATGATTCCGTGGTGGTGATTGGAGGACAGCAGGCTGGGTTATTATCAGGGCCGCTGTATACCATTCATAAAGTGATTTCGATCATTAAGCTTGCGGAAGAACAGGAAAAAGAACTGGGGCAGCCAGTCATTCCAGTTTTTTGGATAGCTGGAGAAGATCATGATTTGGCTGAAGTCAATCATGTTTATGTTATGAAAAACGGTAAACCCGATAAAAAAACCTACCCTTCCTATCAGCCGTATAAAACAATGGTTTCTGATGTAGAGCTGGAAACGGATAAGGCTGAAAAGTGGCTTGAGGAAATCATTGAAACTTATGGAGAAACGGCCTTTACGAATAAACTCCTGATTGATATGAAGGAAACCATTAAGCAATCGAATACTTTCGTCGATTTCTTCGCCAGACTGATTCATGAATGGTTCAAAGAATATGGCCTTTTACTAGTCGATGCCGGAGATCCGGAATTAAGGCGAATTGAGAAGGCGTTCTTTGAATCGATGGTCAAGGAAAGTGGACGGATTGCTGAAGTGGTCGAGGAACAGCAATCATTCATGCATGCGAAAGGGTATGCAAAAATGATTGAAATGGATAATCGGGCAGCTAATTTATTTTATTATGATCCAGAAAAAAAAGATCGATGTTTACTCGAACGTGTAGAAGGCGGTTTCAGCGGAAAAAACGGTGAGGTATCATTCACCGGGGAGGAACTATTGCAGATAGCCAAAAATCATCCAGAACGATTAAGCAACAATGTCATTACACGCCCGCTCATGCAGGAAATGCTGTTCCCTGTATTGGCTTTCGTTTCTGGACCTGGGGAAATAGCTTATTGGGCAGAATTAAAAAAGGCATTTGAGTTGTTTTCCATGAAGATGCCGCCAATCATTCCTAGGTTAAACATCACGCTGATAGAGCGCAGTATCCATAGCGACGTTGAAGAAATGGAACTCAGTTTGGAAACTGTTCTGACTGAAGGAACCGCTAATGCTGTGAAAGATTACCTTGATTCGGTGAAAGATGAGACGATTGACATCCTGTTCGGGACACTGAAATCACAGCTTGAAGAGAACCATGAAAAGCTATTTGCCCACGCTGTCTCATTAGATAGGGGACTTGAGCCGATGTTGAACAAAAACATTGAATTCATTCAAAAGCAATTGAATTTCATGTATGGCAAAATCGGTGACCGTACAAAGGAACGGCATTCGTTCATATTGAAAAAATATGAACGGATCGCAAATTCACTGTACCCTCTTGGATCACCCCAGGAGAGGATTTGGAATGTGTTTTATTACTTGAATCAATACGGGCCAGAGTTCGTACGGGATATGATGAAACTGGAATACCGGTTCAATAATCAGCATAAATTGATTTTCATTTAGAAAAACCATCCGTTTTGGGGAAAAGTGGCGGACACATCATTTTGAATGGGGTTGCCACAAACCAATTTTGCCGGATGGATTAAAAAGTGTAAAAAGACAGGTGCTAAAGCCTGTCTTTTTTTCTGTTTCCTGGGCTCTTGTCAGGTAGTGCTTCGACAGTAATGGTGGGACTGCGTCTTAGTCTGAGTCCATTCGAGGGAATTGCACGTTTCTGTGAATAATTTGGCTAAATAAACTTAAGTAGAAAAGAAGGGAATTTTTACTTGGAAGGAGAAAGTAAAAACAAGTGGAGAAAGGTGGGGGAATGTGGTACATTGAGATTAGAATGTGGGGGTAGTGGGTATGTTCATGGGAGAGTACCATCATAACATCGATATAAAAGGCCGTTTGATAGTCCCAGTGAAATTCAGGGAGAATCTCGGGGAGCAATTTGTCCTTACCCGCGGACTCGATCAATGTTTATTTGGTTACCCTATGGAAGAGTGGAAGCTGCTTGAAGAAAAGCTGAAAGCCCTGCCCTTAACAAAAAAAGATGCCCGAGCCTTTACCCGTTTTTTCTTTTCTGCAGCTACAGAATGCGAAATTGATAAACAAGGGCGAATTAATATCCCCACGCCGCTTACTTCATATGGCCAATTGGAAAAAGAATGTGTAATTCTTGGTGTTACCAATCGTATTGAGATTTGGAGCAAATCCCTTTGGGAAAACTATTTTTCAGCTTCTGAGGATTCTTTCGCTGAGATAGCAGAAAATATGATTGGCTTTGATATTTAAGGCTGCCCCCAGAAATAGGGTCACTCAATAACCGATTGGAAGGATGTCTAACATGTTTCAACATACAACAGTGTTATTAAAAGAGACGGTTGATGGATTGAACATCAAACCTGATGGAATTTATGTGGATTGTACTTTAGGAGGAGCCGGTCACAGCGAATACTTACTTTCACAGCTCTCTGACAAGGGTAGGCTTTATGCTTTTGATCAGGACGAAACGGCGATTCGGAATGCTAAGGAAAAATTGGAGAGCTATGGCGAACGTATTGTTCTTGTTCCTAATAATTTTAAATACTTAAAAGAAGAGTTGAATGCCCGGGGAATCGAGAAAGTGGACGGGATCCTTTATGATTTAGGTGTGTCATCCCCACAATTGGATACACCAGAGCGTGGTTTCAGCTATAACCATGATGCACCTTTGGATATGAGGATGGACCAAAGTGCTGCCATTTCTGCCTATGATGTCGTGAATACTTGGTCATTCCATGATTTGCTGAGAATTTTCTTCCAATATGGCGAAGAAAAGTTTTCGAAACAAATTGCCAGGAAAATTGAAGCGGCACGTGAAATAAAACCGATTGAAACGACGTTCGAGCTTGTGGAGTTAATTAAGGATGGGATACCGGCCCCGGCAAGACGTAAAGGCGGACACCCTGCGAAACGAGTGTTCCAAGCAATAAGAATCGCTGTGAATGACGAACTTGGTGTCTTTGAAGATTCCTTGGAGCAAGCCATATCGCTTTTGGATAAAGAAGGAAGAATATCTGTCATTACATTCCATTCACTAGAGGATAGAATTTGTAAAACGGTATTTAAAAAAGCCAGTAGCATGCCGGACCTTCCGCCTGGACTTCCAGTTATCCCGGATGAATTCAAACCAACTATGAAAATAATTACGAGAAAACCGATTTTGCCTTCAGAAGAAGAATTGGAAGGGAATAATCGTTCCCGGTCGGCTAAGCTAAGAATCGCCGAAAAGCAATAATCACAGAAAAAAATCAGTAGAGGGGGAACATGAATGAGTTCCATAGCCAAAAAAATACAAGAACAGCAATATGAAGACCAACAGCAGCAACAGACGCATCAAACAGTGGTCATCCGTAAAGCGAAGATATCCATTGGTGAAGTTTTCTTACTATGTGCCCTTGCTATCATGGTTGCCTTTATGGGAGTGAAAATAGTCTCTAATCAAGCGGCCATCTATGAAACGAATAAAGAAATCCAGCTAGTGGAAACGTCCATTGAAGAACAGGGGAAAGTGAATGATGATTTGAAAGTGCAGGTTGCTGAACTTAGTACATACGAAAGAATTTGGAAAAAAGCTGCAGCGCTAGGGTTCAAGTTAAATGAGAATAATGTGAAGGGTGTGCAGTGATAATGCAGAAACAAAAAAATATGAAGCATGGGGCAGCCGGATTATTCTTCTTATTCGGCCTGCTCTTTTTTGTGTTAGTCTGCCGCTTTTTGTATATTCAGGTGACAGGTACAGCAGGCGGGGAGGTACTGGCTTCAAAAATCGACAAGAAATATGAAAAAAAACAGGTCATAGAAGCAAAAAGGGGAAGCATACTTGATACTAAAGGTGAAGTCATCGCCGAGGATACTTCCTCCTATATCTTAAGGGCTGTACTCAGTGAAAAGGAGCCGGAGCATGTCAAGGATCCGGAGATGACCGCGAATAAGCTTGCTAAATATATCGACATGGATGAACAGGACATCTATGAAAGACTTACGAAAAAAGGGGCATACCAGGTGGAGTTTGGCAGTGCCGGCAAGGATTTGACTCAGGTCGTCAAGCAGAAAATAGAAAAATTGGAACTGCCGGGAATTACATTCGGAAGAACCAATAAACGTTTTTATCCTAATGGAATTTTCGCTTCCCATCTGATTGGCTATGTAGAAAAGGATGAAGAAACGGGAGAAATGGCTGGTAAGTTTGGCATCGAAAGGTACCTCAATAAAGAATTGCAGGAAACGGATGGGAAGCTGACATATGACAGTGACTCATGGGGCTTCCTCTTACCTGATAAGGAGGAAAAGGTTGTTGCTCCGGATAATGGTAATGATGTCATGCTTACCATCGACAAGAAAATACAAACGTTCCTGGAAGATTCGATGAGCAAAGTGCAGGAAAAATACGATCCTGAACAAATCATAGCGATTGTCTCCAATCCGAAAACGGGGGAGATCGTGGCGATGGGGCAGAGGCCTACCTTCCATCCGGCAACGAAAGTCGGGCTTACGGATACTTGGCGTAACCTGGCCATTGAAGAAACCTTCGAACCGGGATCAACCATGAAAACATTCACCCTTGCCGCGGCTGTTGAGGAAGGGGTCTTTAATCCGAATGAAAGCTTTGTCGCTGGAACCTACAAAGCCGGATCGGGGAAAATCGGAGATCATAGCGGAATCGAAAGAGGAAAGAGCATGACCTTTCTTGAAGGGGTTCAACGCTCCTCCAATGTCGCTTTTGCTACTCTTGCCATGGATAAGATAGGAGCGGATACTTTCCGTGAGTATTTGACTAAGTTCGGATTTGATAAAAAAACGGGAATTGATCTGCCGAACGAGATAACTGGAAAAATTCAATACAAGTATAAGCTTGAAAAAGTTACTACTTCCTTTGGACAGGGTTCGACCGTTACACCGATTCAACAAATCCAAGCTGCATCCGCAATAGCCAATGACGGAAAAATGATGCGGCCGTACGTGATAAAAAGCATTTCCGATCAAGATACCGGAAAAATTTTGAAAACGACAAAGCCGAAAGTGACAGGGCAACCGATTTCGGCAGAAACTGCAAAACAAGTACGTGATTATTTGGAAACGGTAATTTCCGCGAAAAAAGGAACAGGGAAAAAATATGCCATTGATGGATATGAAGTAGCGGGGAAAACCGGTACTGCACAAATTCCTGGTCCGACAGGTAGATATTTAGAAGGGAAAAATAACTATGTATTCTCCTTTTTAGGCATGGCTCCAAAAGATGATCCGCAGTTGGTCATGTATGTGGCTGTCAAGCAGCCGAAGTTAGGTGTATCTTATGTTGGGGCTGATCCATTGTCAGAGATATTTAATCCTGTCATGCAAAATAGCCTGCAATATCTAAACATAAAGCCTTCGGAAGTTAAAAAACAAAAAGCAAATAAAATCGTTGACTATGCGAATCAAACCGAGAGTTCAGCTGTCAAAGAACTGAAGGAACTTGGCTATGATGTAAGTACGATCGGAAGTGGGCGTAAGGTGGTCGATCAATCCCCAAAAGCGGGGAGCATACTCTTGCAGGGTGAAAAGATAATCCTGAGGACGGAAGGCGAAATGAAAGTTCCTGACATGAAGGGATGGTCCCTGCGCGATGTTATGAAATTGGCTAAGGTTGCAAAACTGGATCTAAAAACTGAAGGTACTGGATATGTGAGTAAACAAAGTCTTGAGGCCGGGAAAAAAGTAAAGGAAGGAGAGACATTCAATATTGAATTATCCCAGCCTGAAGGGGCT
This sequence comes from Peribacillus sp. YIM B13472, assembly GCF_042788005.1. Classification (NCBI taxonomy): domain Bacteria; kingdom Bacillati; phylum Bacillota; class Bacilli; order Caryophanales; family Bacillaceae; genus Peribacillus; species Peribacillus sp. YIM B13472. Next base: position 209,252 of record NZ_JBHZPG010000003.1, on the reverse strand, counting down.
GGGGAAGATATACCGACAAAAGAGAAAACAGAGTGAAGATAAAGAGGGGATCCAAATGGATCCCCTCTTTAATTCTTTCAAAGTTTGTAGTCTAGCATCGAGTAGACAAGCATATATTGAAGCATGTATGAAATGGAGGTGCCTGTTTTTGCGTGTTTCGAATGTTACTGTCCGAAAACGGCTGGCAATCGCATTGGCGATCGGTATCGTTGTTTTTTTTATCATTGATATCCGATTGGGAATTGTACAGTTTTATTTAGGGGATAAGTTGACGGGGCTGGCTAAAGATTCCTGGAGCAGGAATATTCCTTTTGAAGCCAAACGAGGAGAAATTCTGGATCGGAATGGTGTTGAGCTAGCAACGAATATATCTGCGCCAACAGTCTATGTCATCCCAAGACAGATTGAGAATCCTGGGGAGACGGCGGAACAGCTTGCTTCAATATTGGATATGACAAAGGAAAAGGCTTATCAATGGTTAACGAAACAGGCGATGAGCGTCAGAATTCCGGAAGGCAGAAAGATATCTCATGAAAAGGCGAAGGAAATTAAAGCATTAGGGATAAAGGGTGTTTATATCGCTGAAGATTCAAAGCGCCATTACCCATTTGGTGAATACCTTTCGCATGTTCTTGGCTTTACAGGCTCTGACAATCAAGGGTTGATGGGTATTGAATTGTCATATGATAAGGAACTAAGCGGGGAAAAAGGATTCGTTAAATTTTACTCCGATGCTAAAGGGAAAAGACTTGAAAATATGGCCGATGACTATAAGCCCCCTGTTGATGGTGATAACTTGAAGCTAACCATCGATAGCAAAATCCAGACAATTGTGGAAAGGGAGCTCGATAATGCGGAGGCGACATATGATCCCGATGGTATAATTGCCATTGCAATGGACCCGAATACAGGGGAAATATTGGCGATGTCAAGCAGGCCAACCTTCGACCCGGCCAATTTTCAAAATGTACCTTCAGAAGTGTATAATCGTAATTTACCAGTTTGGAGTATATATGAACCAGGTTCGACTTTTAAGATCATCACGCTTGCTGCGGCGCTTGAAGAAGGGAAGGTCGACTTACAAAAGGAACATTTTTATGATTCCGGACATGTGGAAGTGTCAGGGTCTACATTGCATTGCTGGAAAAGCGGAGGACATGGGGACCAAACTTTTCTTGAAGTCGTCGAGAACTCATGTAACCCCGGTTTTGTAGAATTAGGGAACCGGCTTGGTAAAGACAAGCTGTTTAAATATATAAATGATTTCGGGTTTGGGCAAAAGACGGGGATTGATTTAACCGGAGAAGGAAAAGGAATCATGTTCAACATGGATCAAGTGGGTCCGGTTGAGCAGGCAACGACAGCGTTTGGACAAGGTGTAGCCGTAACGCCCATTCAGCAGGTGACAGCGGTATCGGCGGCTGTGAATGGCGGAACTTTGTATACACCTTATATCGCAAAGGAACTTGTGAATCCAAAAAATGGGGAAGTACTGATGCGAAAGACTCCACAGGCGAAGAAAAAAGTGATTTCAGAAGCGACCTCGAAGAAAGTCCGTGAAGCACTTGAATCCGTTGTCGCCCAAGGTAGCGGTAAAGGAGCATTCGTGGAGTCGTACCGAGTCGGCGGGAAAACGGGTACAGCCCAAAAAGCTGAAAATGGCAGATACCTTGAAAATAATTATATTCTCTCATTCATTGGGGTCGCCCCAGCGGATGATCCGCAAATCGTCGTTTATATAGCTGTGGACAATCCTAAAGGAACGGTACAGTTCGGCGGGGTCGTTGCCGCACCGATCGTTGGGAATATCATGGAGGATTCACTTAGGGCCATGGGCGTCAAGCCAAGGAAAAACCAGATTGAGAAGGAAACGGTCTGGACGGATCCGGTCATGGTCGAGGTACCTGACGTTGTGGGTCTCAGCAAAAAAGAGTTGCAAACCCAGCTCATCGACCTTAAGCTGGATATTGCCGGCAATGGGGATAAAGTCATAAATCAAGCCCCGGATCCAGGTGTTAAAGTAAAACAAGGCTCCACAATAAGAATTTATCTTGGCGAAAATACAGAATAAGTATAATATAATATATGAATAGTTAAAGCGGCTGAAGAATCATCAGCCGCTTTGTTTACGGAGTCGGGATAACCCCGTATAATTGAAATTGGTTTCTCGACAAGCCAGGGCTAATCACATATAATGAATCCTCAAATTAAGTTGAGAGGGATGGAAAAATGAAGCTTCACAAATTACTATCTTATTTACACTCCTTATTTACGTATGAAGGAGAAAATCCTGAAATCACCTCCATTGAAAATGATAACCGTAAAGTCATAGACGGAAGTTTATTTGTTTGTATAAAAGGTTATACAGTCGATGGTCATGATTTTGCCCAACTTGCTGTAGAACATGGAGCTGCAGCAGTCATTGCCGAAAGGCCGCTTGACCTCGATGTTCCCGTGATCGTAGTCAGGGATTCGAGCAGGGCCATGGCGGTGCTTGCCGATGCATTCTATGGCCATCCGACTCAAAAGATGCGCTTGATCGGAATTACAGGTACGAATGGAAAGACGACGACCAGTCACTTATTGGAAAAGATTTTCGAGGATCGACAAGAAAAAACAGGCTTGATTGGCACGATGTATACTAAAATTGCCGATACGGTATATGAAACTAAGAATACGACGCCAGATAGCGTTACGCTGCAGAAGGCTTTTCATGAAATGGCCGAAGCATCCGTTACCACTGCCATTATGGAAGTTTCATCGCATGCACTTGAGCTCGGACGCGTCCATGGCTGTGATTATGATATTGCCGTCTTTACGAATCTCACACAGGATCATTTGGATTTTCATAAAACCATGGACAGATACAGGCAGGCAAAATCCTTATTTTTCTCACAGCTAGGCAATGCTTACATAGAAAATCGTCCTAAATATGCAGTGCTTAATGCTGATGATGAGGCAACAGCTGATTTCATTAAAGCGACTGCTGCTACAGTCGTAACATACGGCATAGACAAAGAAGCAGATATCAGGGCCAAGGATATACAAATTGATGCAAATGGCACATCGTTCACCTTGACAGCAGGTAAAGAAGAGCGTTACATTCAGCTGAAGCTAATTGGTAAATTCAGTGTTTATAATGTGCTCTCTGCAATCTCTGCTGCTTTGTGCGCCGGTAACGATCTAGATGAGACAATTAGATCCATCGAGGATATAAAAGGTGTTGCAGGCCGTTTTGAGCTCATTACAGCGAATCAGGACTTCCCTGTCATTGTTGACTATGCCCATACTCCGGACAGTTTAGAAAATGTTCTAAAGACTGTTGGTGAGTTTGCTAGAAAGAAAATTTTCGTGATAGTGGGCTGCGGCGGGGACCGAGACAAGACAAAGCGTCCCATCATGGCCGAAATTGCATGCAGCTTGGCGACTGACCCGATCTTCACTTCGGATAATCCGCGCAGTGAAGATGCTGCCCAGATCCTCCGGGATATGGAAGCTGGTGTAGCAGGCAAGGAATATACGGTTATTGAAGACCGCAGGCAGGCCATAGCTTACGCTGTTTCCAAGGCGGAAGAGGGCGACGTTATATTAATAGCCGGAAAAGGTCATGAAACCTATCAATTGGTCGGTGACGAAGTGCTTCACTTCGATGATCGTGAAGAAGCGGAAAAGGCGATTCAAAGTCGTTTGGGTTCAGTTTGAACCAAAGCTGAAATTGCATGCAACAAATAAGAAAAGACATCAAGCAGATTTTTATATTTGAATTGTGTTAGGAATGAGGGAGTAAGGAATGTTGGAACAAGTGATTTTTTATACGATTTTGGTGGCGTTTTTAGTAACCGTTCTTCTTTCGCCGATTTTCATCCCGTTTTTAAGAAGATTGAAATTCGGGCAAAGTATTAGGGAAGAAGGCCCGCAATCGCATCTGAAGAAAACGGGAACACCTACCATGGGCGGTTTGGTCATATTATTATCTGTCACCATTGCTACATTAGTCATGACTTTGAAATTTTCGGCACCTTCAACCGAAACGTATTTATTATTATTCGTTACTTTAGGTTTTGGTTTATTAGGTTTCCTGGATGATTTCATCAAAGTGGTCATGAAGCGAAACCTAGGACTGACTTCCAAGCAAAAACTGCTTGGACAAATTGTGATTTCTGTCATCTTTTACTTCGTCTTTAAGCAGACAGACCGTTTTAATCCTGAATTGACGATTCCAGGCACTGACTTTGCTTTTGATTTTGGCTGGTTTTATCTGTTTATCGTAATTTTCTGGCTCGTAGGTTTTTCGAATGCCGTCAATTTGACGGATGGGCTTGATGGACTTGTCTCAGGAACATCAGCCATTGCCTTTGGTGCTTTTGCCATTTTGGCCTGGAGTCAGTCACAATATGATGTCGCTATTTTTTCAGTGGCGGTTGTCGGTGCAGTACTCGGGTTTTTGGTATTCAATGCACATCCAGCAAAGGTTTTCATGGGGGATACGGGTTCCTTGGCCCTTGGGGGAGCGATCGCAACCATCGCCTTGTTAACGAAGCTTGAAATCCTCCTGGTAATCATCGGCGGAGTCTTCGTGATTGAGACGCTCTCGGTCATCCTGCAGGTAGGATCTTTTAAAACGACTGGTAAACGTATTTTTAAAATGAGTCCGCTTCACCACCATTATGAGCTTTCCGGCTGGTCGGAATGGCGCGTCGTCGTGACTTTCTGGACAGTGGGGCTGCTGTGTGCGGTACTCGGAATCTATTTAGAGGTGTGGATATAATTGAAAGAGACTGCAAAGTATTCAGAGAAAAAGATATTAGTATTGGGTTTGGCAAAAAGCGGAGTGATTGCAGCTTCGCTTCTACATAAATTAGGTGCTTTCGTGACGGTTAATGACATGAAGCCATTATCGGAAAATCCTGAGGCTCAAGGACTTCTTGAACAGGGAATCAAAGTCATCTGCGGCAGTCATCCGATCGAGCTTCTTGATGAAGGTTTCGAGCTGATCGTGAAAAACCCGGGAATTCCCTATCGGAACCCTATCGTAAAAGGGGCATTGGAAAAAGGGATCCCTGTTATCACGGAAGTTGAATTGGCCTATCAGATAAGTGAAGCACCTTTCATAGGGATCACTGGTACAAATGGGAAAACGACCACGACAACATTGATATACGAAATGTTGAAGACTGGTGAAAAATCCCCGCTGGTTGCCGGTAATATCGGGACAGTGGCTTCTGGTGTTGCTGAAAATGCAAAACCCGATGACTCGATCGTCATTGAATTATCATCGTTTCAGCTAATGGGAATAGACGAATTTCGTCCTGAAATCTCAATCGTGACAAATTTATATGATGCACATTTGGATTATCACAGTTCCAAACAGGAATATGTCGAAGCGAAAGCTGCCATTACGAAAAATCAAATAGCTTCAGATTTCATGATTTATAATGCAGATCAAGATCTTGTTTTGTCCATGGCGAAAAAGACCAAGGCTGAACTTGTTCCTTTTTCAGCTGAAGTGAAACATGAGAATGGAGCCTATGTGGAAGATGGTGCCGTCAGTTTCCGAGGAGAAAAAATCATTGAAGTTTCAGAGATAGCCCTTCCTGGGAAGCATAATTTGGAAAATGTGCTCGCGGCCATCTCAGCGGCCAAACTGAAGGGTGTAGCTAACGAAGCCATTCAGACTGTACTGAAAACATTTTATGGTGTAGAACACCGTCTGCAGTTTGTGGCAACGATCGATAACCGTAAATTTTATAATGATTCGAAAGCGACGAACATTCTTGCAGCATCCAAAGCGCTAACTTCCTTTACGGAACCTGTCATCTTATTGGCGGGCGGTTTGGATCGCGGAAATGAATTTGATGAGTTGAAACCGGCGATGAAAAATGTCAAAGCCGTGATAACTTTTGGTGAAACGGCAGAAAAAATTGAACGGGTAGCCAAAGAATTAGGAATAGCGAATATAAAACGTGTCGATAATGTAGAAAAGGCCGTGCCGGCTGCATTTGAATTATCAGATGAAGGCGACTGCATTCTTCTCTCCCCTGCTTGTGCAAGCTGGGATCAATATAAAACTTTTGAGCAAAGAGGAGACATGTTTATGGAGGCCGTGCATAAACTTAAGTAAGAGCTTTCGCAGAGAGAAGTGAATTTGCTTCTACGTTGACACCATGGAAAAAAGCGATAATGAGCCGTTATCGCTTTTTTTTTGACTAAAGTGCTGACAAGCAATCAGCATTGATGTTTATATTCGCAGGCTCGAAAAACTTCCTAGAGGTGGATGTCCGTGCCATTAAAAAAATCGAATCCTGATCTCATTCTCATTATCGTCACCTTAAGTCTTTTGACTGTTGGATTAATCATGGTTTACAGCGCGAGTGCCATTTGGGCAACATATAAATTTGATGATTCGTTTTATTTTGCTAAAAGGCAGTTGCTGTTTGCCTGCGTTGGTGTCATAGCCATGTTTTTCATCATGAATGTGGATTACTGGACGTGGCGGACATGGGCCAAGATCCTTATCATCATTTGTTTCATTATGTTACTGGCTGTGCTTGTACCAGGTATAGGGATGGCGAGAAATGGTTCGAGGAGCTGGATTGGTGTAGGTGCCTTTTCGGTGCAACCCTCTGAGTTCATGAAGCTGGCGATGATCGCTTTTTTAGCCAAGTTTTTATCAGAACGGCAAAAGCTGATCACCTCCTTTAAAAAAGGGATGCTTCCATCCTTGGGTTTAGTGTTTTTGGCATTTGGATTGATCATGTTACAGCCGGACCTTGGAACGGGAACGGTGATGGTAGGAACGTGCATCGTTATGATTTTTATATCCGGGGCAAAAATCAGTCATTTTGTCGGCTTGGGGCTAATCGGGGTAGCGGGTTTTATCGGTCTGATTTTGTCAGCGCCCTACCGGATAAAAAGGATCACGTCTTTTCTGGATCCTTGGGAAGACCCTTTGGGCAGTGGATTTCAAATGATTCAATCGTTTTATGCAATCGGACCCGGGGGATTGTTCGGATTGGGACTCGGGCAAAGCCGCCAAAAGTTTTTCTATTTACCAGAACCGCAGACTGATTTCATCTTTGCCATACTTTCCGAGGAACTTGGCTTCATCGGGGGTTCTCTTGTCATTTTATTATTTGCGCTTATGCTTTGGCGGGGCATTCGGATCGCACTTGGTGCCCCTGATTTATATGGGAGCCTTGTAGCGGTGGGAATCATTGCAATGGTCGCCATTCAAGTGATGATCAATATAGGTGTGGTAACAGGTTTGATGCCAGTTACGGGTATCACCTTGCCCCTCTTAAGTTATGGCGGTTCATCACTGACACTCATGTTGATGGCGATTGGGGTGCTCCTGAATATTAGCCGTTATTCAAGGTTCTGAAAATAAGTAAATATATGGATTGGCAAAAGGGAAGTTCTGTTAAACGCAGAGCTTCCTTTTTTTACGGTGAAAACCCTTGCAGGAAAACGATTTTGGATGGTGCCTTGCCGAAATTTAGAAATAAATGAAATGCCGCTTAAATATTACCATGTATGAATGTTGAGGAATCCACAATAAATATTGGCAATACGTCTTTGTTTAGACTATAGTATAAGAGGGTTAGGCCGTACTGGGGCTTGCTTCTGTTCATTTTTCTGCTAAAAAGGCGTTATTAATCTTGTAATATAAGTGACCTCATGGAAGAGGAATTGAAAATTATAACCTGGAATTTTTGGAACACAAGGAGGTTTATCATGGATAATATGATAAAGCAATTAACTGAAATGAAAATCGGCAAAGTTCTTGAACAGGAACCGCTTGCAAATCATACAACTATGAAAATTGGGGGGCCGGCTGATTTATTCATCGTGCCGTCATCCATTGAAAATATAGAAAAAACAATGAAGGTCATCAAAGAAAATGGGATTCCATGGACGGTGATCGGCAGGGGCTCTAACCTGCTTGTCAGTGATGGCGGAATTGAAGGTGCCGTGCTTAAATTGGGTAAAGGACTTGATCATCTCGAGATAAATGGGCCGGAGATAAAAGCAGGAGCTGGGGTATCACTTGTCAGCCTGTCCGTACAAATCAGTAAAAAAGGATATGCAGGATTGGAATTTGCCAGTGGGATTCCTGGTTCCGTCGGCGGAGCAGTCTATATGAACGCTGGTGCACACGGTTCCGATATGAGTGAAATTCTCAAGAAGGCACATGTTCTTTTTGAAGATGGAACCCTAGCTTGGCTTTCGAAAGAAGAAATGGAGTTTTCTTATCGAACTTCTCTGCTTCAGAAGAAAAGACCTGGTATCGTACTGGAAGCAATTTTTCAATTGACAGAGGGTGATAAAACCGAAATCGTTGAAAGAATGCAGAATAACAAGAATTATCGTAAAGATACCCAGCCGTATAATCTTCCATGTGCCGGGAGCATATTTAGGAATCCACTTCCACACCATGCTGGTAAATTGGTCGAGAATGCAGGCCTGAAGGGACATTCTATTGGCGGAGCTCAGATTTCACCGATGCACGGGAACTTTATCGTTAACACAGGTAATGGAAGTGCAGCGGATGTTCAAGCTTTGATACAGCATGTGAAGGATACTGTGTATGATAAATTTGAAGTTGAAATGGAAACAGAAGTGGAAATTATCGGCAGAAAATAATAGGATTCAATATATCCAAATATTGTGGTATAATGTGTTACCTTTTAAAGTTTGTTAATAACCAAATATAGAGTTTGTCTTGATTTCGCACTGTCAAGAACCATCCATTTTTTCAGGAAGAGGTGAAGGGGATGGAAAAGGGGAAAATCGTTTCCATTGAGGACCGCATCCCGAAATTAAAACAATTAAGAAAAAGCAAAGCAAACAGGCGGCTTGTTCTTTTGCTTTCCCTTTTCTTCATTCTGGTTGCTTGTGTGCTATATTTCTTATCTCCGTTAAGCTATGTGAAATCCGTGCAGGTAGAGGGGAATCGTTATATTACTTCCAAACAGATCATTAAATTGAGTAAGGTGAAGAAGGATCGAAGCATCTGGAAGGTTGATACAGGGGAAGCTGCAGCCAATATCAAAAAAAATCAAGAAATAAAAAGCGTTAAGGTGACACCGATATTTCCTAATTCCATTAAAATTACAGTTTCGGAACATAACAGGATGGCATATCTGTCGAATAATGGGAAGTTTGCCCCCATTTTGGAAAACGGGTCCGTTTTAGAGGAGTTGGCAACAGGCGAAATTCCAGTATTTGCCCCTGTTTTAATTGGTTTCAAAGAGGGTAAAGCATTAAAGTTGCTTTTAGAAGAGCTGGACAAGCTTCCTGTCGAGATTCAGAATGCCATTTCAGAAATTCATTACGCTCCAACCAAAACTGATGTCTACCATATCGTCATGTATATGAACGATGGGTTTGAAGTAAATGCGACAAGCCGGACTTTATACGAGAAAATGATTCACTATCCATCAATTGTCAGCCAGTTGGATCCAAATGTAAAGGGAGTCATCGATCTGGAAGTGGGTTCTTATTTTAAGGCATATGAAGACGCTGATCAAAAGGAAGACACTAATGAGGAAAATTAATGGCAAGCGGGTGGTTTTTCCCCTGGTTTGCGTGGTGCTCGGATTCATGATAGCCTTCTCTTACAATCTGACCAAAGAAAGTGAAAGTGCAGGGAAGGACAAAGCCTGGGACCAGGAATATGAGCTCAGGCAGAAGCTGATCGAACAGGAGAAGCAGAACCGTAAACTTCAGAAGGAACTCCTTCAGAAGCAAGAAAATGTATCCCAAATAGAAAAAGACCTAGCGCAGGAAAAGCAGCTTTTTTTCAATTTGGCAAAGGATACGGAAAAATACCGTATGTTTCTCGGGAAAGTGAAAGTGAAAGGCTCAGGCCTGCAGGTGACGCTTGAAGATGGTACGGATATGGATTCAGATGCCAATGTTAATAATTACCTCGTACATGAACAGCATGTCTTCAAGGTCGTCAATGAACTATACATATCAGGTGCAGAGGCTGTTGCGATTAACGGTCAGAGGTTAAATCATGATTCATACATAATCTGTAATGGGCCTGTGATTACAATCGATGGCCATCAGCATCCTGCTCCCTTCGTCATATCTGCGATTGGGGACCCGGATGTCCTGGGTGCTTCACTGGACTTACCCGGTGGCATCAAGGAACAGCTGGTTAATGAGAATATTATCTTTACAGTGGAAAAACAAAAGAATATCATTTTTGATCCAATTATTGGAGGGTGATCAGACCGCCGGATTCGATGAAAGATTGGTGAGAAACTGGAAATGAAAAAAAAGCTTTCTTTTAGTATGGTTACGTTGATTGCTGGCTTCATGCTCGCTATTCAATTCAATTTGGTGAATCAGCCTGTCGTTTCCGATACAAGGGATATGTGGGAGCTGAAAAATGATTTATTGAAAGAACAGCAGACCCAGGCGGATTTAATAGAGGGTATAGGAAAGCTTGAGGGAAAAATAGCATCCTATGAAACAAAGAAAAATGAGAGTAAAGAAGAAGTATTGCGTGACACCCTGACCGAATTAAAGACAGATGCAGGTTTGACCGAAATTAAAGGTAATGGGGTCATCGTATCTATACAGCCTATCAAAGCAGATATCCTTCTTGGTGAGAAGGTCGAGTATATTTCACCAGTTTTGATCATTCGGCTCATTAATGAAATGTATAGGTATGGCGCTGACGAAATTTCCATTTCAGGACAAAGGTATATATCAACATCGGTTATTCGTGATATTAATGGGCAGCCGAAAATGGACGGGTATCCTCTTGTTCATTACCCAGTCGAAATACAGGCAATAACCGTTAATCCAAAGAAACTGAAGCAACGCATTGAAGGTTCCGAACTTATGGATGATTTCTTTATAGATAATTTTGAAGTGCAGATCAATGTGCCTTCCGGTGAGTTGACATTGCCGGCCTACCAAAATGCTATTAATGTGGAACATATGGAACCCATTATGGATGGGGGTGAATCGTAATGTGGCTTCCAGTTTTTGGACTGTTAATTGGAATCACCCTTGGTTTTTTGGTGGATTTTGATATTCCCCATGAATATTCAAATTATCTTTCCATTGCCGTGCTTGCTGCTTTTGATACCTTATTTGGGGGCATACGGGCTCATTTACAAAATCTTTATGATGAAGTTGTATTTGTAACAGGATTCTTCTTTAATATTGTTTTAGCCGCAGGTTTGGCTTTTCTAGGTGTACATCTTGGTGTAGACTTATATTTAGCCGCAATCTTTGTATTCGGTGTTAGGCTCTTTCAAAATATCGCCCTGATTAGAAGGATCCTAATTGAAAAATGGTCCATTTCCCGGAAAAAGCAGAAAAAAAATCTATAATTTTAAAGGGAATTAAGTTATAAATGACGAATAGTTTATGGCAGTATCTAGTTTATTAAGTATATCAGTCTCGTTGAGAAGCGAACAATAAGCATTATAAAGTGGGAAATCTACGAGTTTTGTTCGGGAAATACAAAATGAACCGCTTATCTATGAAATTCGCGAGTTGTTGTAATCAGTTCTGTTATTCTATAATGTATAAGTCTTCGATATAAAAATGTTATTCTACTAATACATGTATAAAACTGAAGGAGGTGCCATGGAATGAACAGCAACGAAATATACGTAAGTCTTGACATCGGTACATCCAGTGTAAAAGTTATCATTGGGGAAATGGTCAATGACACATTAAATATAATCGGCGTAGGAAACGTTAAATCAGAAGGGCTCAAAAAGGGTTCGATCGTCGGTATAGATGAAACCGTCCAATCCATTCAAAAGGCTATAGAGCAAGCAGAACGGATGATAGGGATGGAGATAAAAAAGGTAATCGTCGGCATAAGCGGAAATCACGTGACGCTTCAGCCGTGTCATGGGGTAGTAGCGGTATCCAGTGACAATAAAGAGATTACCGAGCATGACGTTTTCCGTGTTAGGGAAGCAGCGGAATTAATAACGATACCATCCGACAGGGAAATCATCGACGTGGTGCCGATTCACTACAAAGTTGATGAACTTGATGAAATCAGTGATCCAAGGGGCATGATAGGTGTCCGTTTGGAAATGAGAGGGATTTTAATCACAGGTCTTCGGACAATTTTACATAACACACTGCGCTGTGTGGAAAGGGCAGGGTTAGAAATAACCGATATCGCCCTTCAGCCGTTAGCCGCAGGTTCCCTTGTTTTATCCAAGGATGAAAAAGAACTTGGTGTGGCACTTGTCGATATTGGCGGTGGTTCCACGACTCTGGCAATTTTCGAACAAGGCTATTTACAATATACGTCTGTGATACCTATAGGCGGGGAAACACTTACGAAGGACCTTTCCATCGTTCTAAGGACAACGATGGAGGAAGCTGAGAAAATAAAAGTAAAGCATGGACATGCCTTTTATGATGACGCGTCTGAAGATGAAGTATTCCAAATACCGATCATCGGCAGCGATCAGCAGCAGACCTGCAACCAGTTAATGCTTTCGGATATCATTGAAGCGCGGGTGACCGAAATATTCGAGTTGATTCAAGATGATTTGAAGAGACTTGGCTTCCAGGATATACCGGGTGGTTTCGTGTTGACCGGGGGTGTCGTCAAGATGCCGGGAGTCCTGGAGCTAGCTCAATATGTGTTCCAAAACCGGGTAAGGACAGCTGAACCGAATTACATCGGTGTCAGGGAACCCCAATACACGACAGCTGTTGGTTTGATTAAACACGCATGCAAGAAAGAGAGAATGCAAAAAAACACCGCTAATAAAACTCCTGTAGCAGCTGGACAAGCTCAAGAAGATAACGACCAGCGCAGCCAGAAGGTTTCTCAGAAAAACAAAGAGACCGCGGCTAAAAAACAAGGTGAAAAAGGTGAATCTAAATTCAAAAAAATCCTGGGTTACTTTTTTGAATAACAATCATTAAGAATCGGGAATTTCGTCAAAATAGGAGGATTGTCATGTTGGAGTTTGATTCTAATCTAGAACAATTAGCAACGATAAAAGTAATAGGTGTTGGCGGCGGCGGAAACAATGCGGTAAACAGAATGATCGAGCATGGTGTACAGGGTGTTGAGTTTATTTCTGTAAATACTGACGCACAGGCTCTTAATCTATCAAAAGCAGAAATCAAAATGCAAATCGGTGGGAAGCTTACACGAGGTTTGGGAGCAGGTGCCAATCCCGAGGTAGGAAAAAAAGCTGCCGAAGAAAGCAAAGAGCAGATTGAAGAAGCGCTTAAAGGTGCCGATATGGTTTTCGTAACGGCTGGAATGGGCGGCGGTACGGGAACAGGGGCTGCTCCTGTCATAGCGGGCATTGCTAAAGATCTAGGGGCTCTTACAGTGGGTGTAGTTACACGTCCATTTACTTTCGAAGGCCGAAAACGTGCAACACAGGCACAAGGCGGCATTTCATCCATGAAGGAATCGGTTGATACACTGATCGTCATTCCGAACGACCGCCTTCTTGAAATCGTCGATAAAAGCACGCCGATGCTTGAAGCATTCCGTGAAGCCGATAATGTACTTCGCCAAGGTGTACAAGGGATTTCAGATTTAATTGCTGTTCCAGGTCTTATTAACTTGGACTTTGCCGATGTGAAGACAATCATGTCCAACAAAGGTTCCGCACTTATGGGAATCGGGATTTCCTCAGGGGAAAACCGTGCGGCGGAAGCGGCGAAAAAAGCCATTTCCAGTCCGTTGCTTGAAACATCGATTGATGGTGCCCAGGGCGTACTGATGAATATTACAGGTGGTACGAACCTAAGTCTTTTTGAAGTCCAGGAAGCGGCCGATATCGTGGCTACTGCATCCGATCAAGACGTCAACATGATTTTTGGTTCGGTTATCAATGAAAACCTTAAAGATGAAATCGTCGTTACGGTAATTGCAACAGGCTTTAACGAGGTTGAAGCTTCAATACGGCCTACTGGACGTCCAACACTCGGACAACAGCAGCAATCAAGACCTCAGACACAACAAACGCCACAATCAAACGTGAAGCGTGAAGTGAAGAGAGAAGAAGTCAATGAACAGCCTCCTGCACGTAATACCAATCAAGGTGATGAGGCCTTGGATATTCCAACCTTCCTCCGTAACCGTAATAGACGCCGTTAATACCGACGTCATATGCCGTTCCCATTTTGGGGACGGTTTTTTGTCGTTAATAAATGAATTCTTAAAAGCAATTGTGTCAATTGACCTTATAACAATGGGGCGTTTCTCGAGCTTTATCACTCGGACCGAGTGATAAATGAAATCTGCATTATTGGATCCATGATCTTGTCTGAATGTCCTGTGAGCTAGAAGACGGAATTGTGCTGGATGGAGTGCCTTGGCAGAAGGGAGTCCCCATCATTTGTTCACTTTCATTCATTAATGTAAAAAGATGAGAGAGCAATAAATTATTAAACTTTTATAACATAAATCGACAGAAGTAAAAGGGAGCAGGATAGTCTCTAAGACAGTATTGAAAATATCAATGGCTGTTTTTCTACAAAAAGGGTAAAAATGACTGAAAAACTCTTAAGTTTTCAGTACAAAAAGTGACACACTTTCTAAGGGCAGGTACGCTATACTTTTTGCTAGTGGAAGGTTTGTTAATAAAAGGAGGGGAGGGCGTTTGACTTTATATTTAGATGTGATCTGGTTGTTGAATTGGTTATTTGACTGCCTCCTTTTATATTGGACCGCAATCATTCTTAAACGAAGGGTAGCTCTTTGGCGGGTATGCATCGGCGGGTTGATTGGTTCCTTCATTATCGTATTGGCATTCACTCCTTTTTATGCAATTGCCGACCGAGTGTACATGAAGATTTTAGTATCCCTTGTCATGGTGCTGGCAACCTTTGGGTTTAATAGGTTGAAGCTTTTCATGAAATCTGTGGCGACTTTATATTTCGTGACGTTTTTATCGGGAGGAATCCTTCTGGGACTTCACTACTTATTTGAATTCCAAATCGTGTCCAAGGACCCTGGTCAATATGCAGGAATCAACCGTTTTGGCGACCCTGTCAGCTGGATATTCGTAATGATCGGGTTCCCGCTCGCATGGCAATTTTCCAAGCGAACACTTGAAGGGATGGAGATGACCAAGCTTACACATGAACAAATGGTTTCGGTCTCAGTTAAAATTTCTGACTTTGAAGGGGAATTTCATGGATTGGTGGATAGCGGCAATCAACTATATGATCCGATTACACGTTCCCCAGTAATGATCATCTCTCTTTCAGGAGGGGAAGCAGGAATTCCGGACGATATGCTAGAGCTCTTTAAAAACCCTGATAACCTGATTAGTCAGGAAATGCAGCCCGAATATTCATGGACAGGAAGAATGCGTGTCATCCCTTATAAAGTCGTGGGTCATGAACATCAGCTGTTAACCGCAATCAAACCGGATCACATTAAAATCGTTCAAGGAGAAAAAGAATTTCATGTCAAGCAGGGTCTCGTTTCGTTTACCTTTCAGCAACTCTCTCCCGACAATAGCTATCAATCTATCGTTCACCCGAAAATGTTAACCGGGATACCGGTGCAAAATGCCTCCTGAACCATCAATTCACTCTTTAATTTGACCCATAATCCGTTTATTAGAAGGGAGAATTATTTTGAAGAAATTCATTCTTCGGCTCACTTATTTTTGGTACAAACTATTGTTCAAGCTTGGATTGAAAACGGACGAAATATTTTATATAGGAGGGAGTGAGGCACTGCCGCCGCCCCTTTCGAAGGAAGAAGAGGCAATCCTGATCAATAAGTTACCCAATGGCGATGAAGCTGCACGCTCGATCTTGATTGAACGTAATTTAAGGCTGGTGGTTTATATTGCCAGGAAATTCGAAAATACTGGCATCAATATTGAGGATTTAATCAGCATTGGTACCATAGGTTTGATCAAAGCTGTGAATACATTCAATCCTGAGAAGAAAATAAAACTGGCTACATATGCTTCGAGATGCATCGAGAATGAAATATTAATGTATTTACGCAGAAATAACAAAATCCGTTCTGAAGTTTCTTTTGATGAACCCCTGAATATTGATTGGGATGGAAATGAACTTCTGTTATCCGATGTACTTGGAACGGACGATGACATTATCACGAAAGACCTTGAGGCAAACGTTGACCGTAAGCTGCTGACAAAAGCACTTACACAGTTATCCGAACGTGAAAAACAGATTATGGAACTCCGTTTTGGTCTTGCAGGCGGAGAAGAAAAAACCCAAAAGGACGTTGCCGACATGCTGGGGATTTCCCAATCTTACATTTCACGTTTGGAAAAAAGGATTATTAAGAGGCTTCGTAAAGAATTTAATAAAATGGTGTAAAAAAATAAAGTGCTTAAATGTCAATCAAATCAATACTTTGGTAGCTATATTGAAAAAAGATGGGGATTTTCTGTTCTAGCCATGTGCATATTTTTTCCTCCCGCGGAAATACTGTTTTTTGTACAGCGCTCCTGTGAGGAGGGAATAATTTTGTCTCGTAATAAGGTTGAAATCTGCGGTGTGGATACATCAAAATTACCGGTTTTAAAGAATGAAGAAATGAGAAAACTCTTTAAAGAACTGCAAGATGGCGATATTTCAGCAAGAGAGAAACTGGTAAACGGGAATCTTCGACTCGTTCTAAGCGTCATTCAACGCTTCAACAATCGGGGAGAGTATGTAGATGATCTATTTCAGGTAGGCTGTATAGGGTTGATGAAGTCGATAGATAACTTTGACCTAGGTCAAAATGTTAAGTTTTCAACGTATGCTGTTCCGATGATTATTGGAGAAATCAGAAGATATCTTCGTGACAATAATCCGATTCGGGTATCCCGTTCTTTAAGAGACATCGCTTACAAAGCTTTGCAGGTAAAAGAAAAACTCATAAGCCAGACCCTTCGTGAGCCGACAGCTGAAGAAATCGCCAAGGTGTTGGAAGTACCTCATGAAGAAATTGTTTTTGCACTAGATGCTATACAAGATCCAGTTTCACTTTTTGAACCGATTTATAATGATGGCGGGGATCCGATTTATGTACTCGACCAACTGAGTGATGAAAAAAATAAAGATAGTACCTGGATTGATGAAATAGCTATAAATGAAGGCATGAGACGGTTGAATGACCGGGAAAAAATGATCCTTCGCAAACGGTTTTTCCAAGGGAAGACGCAAATGGAGGTAGCCGAGGAAATCGGCATTTCACAAGCACAGGTCTCCCGATTGGAAAAAGCGGCAATCAAACAAATGAATAAAAATATCCAACAGTAGAAGCTGAGCATGAGAAAAAGTTAGCTGAAGCGGGTAGGGCAAAAATGTCAATACCCGCTTAACGGCTACTTATCCATAGCGGCTTTTTTATTTTGTTGAAAATCCCTTTCGGAAGGGATCGTGATCGAATGGACGTTTATTTATCGTATTCTTCATCCTTGAGCGCATCATGTCATATACATAGGAATAGGACCTTCATCTATGATGAAATTTTGAGGAGCTGAGCGATGTGACCAGGATTTCCGAATTTCAAATTAAGGATATCGTCAATATAGCGGATGGTAAGAAATTAGGTAATATGTCAGATCTTGAAATCAATACGGCCACGGGGAAAATAGAGGCCATCATCGTTTCAAATGGAACCAGATTAATGGGTTTTTTTGGCAGGGAGCAGGATATTGTGATTCCATGGCGTAAAATAAAAAAAATCGGTGCAGATGTCATACTTGTTGAGCATCAGACTGTTTTTCAAGCAGAAGTGAAAGATGAACGGTTTTAAAGGTGCGTGGCGCAAATATATGATACACTAGACTAAAAATAAAGAGGTTTATAGCATGAAAGATCCATTTGTTTTAATAAAAGATCAATATATGCTCATTGACAGCTGGAGACAAAAAAATCTCCAGCTCGTAGCGGGCTTCACCACAAAAAATGGGGGAGTCAGTACAGGTGATTTTCAAACGTTGAATACCGGTTTTCATGTCGGGGATAAACTTGAAGATGTCCAGGGAAACCGCAGGATTATAGCTGATAAGCTGATGTTTCCGCTTAATGAGTGGATAGGCGCCGAGCAGACACATGAAACGAAAATCCATAAAGTTACCAGCCGCGATGCCGGGAGAGGTGCTACGGATTATGATTCAGCTTTTAAAGCGACTGATGGATTCTATACGAAGGACCCAGATGTTCTATTGACCCTTTGCTATGCAGACTGCGTGCCCTTATACTTTCTTGCTCCGGCACATGGTATGATTGGGGTGGCACATGCCGGCTGGAAGGGTACGGTTAATGGAATTGCACGAAAAATGGTTGAGGCATGGCTGAGTGAGGGTATAAAAGCAAGTGAGATATTTGCTGTTATTGGACCGTCGATTTGTTCGAAATGCTATGTAGTTGATGATTATGTGATGGATTTAGCGCATAATTTGCTGGTAGATATTGACGAAAAGCCCTATAATTTAATCAGTGAAGGACAATATCAGTTAGACCTTAAGCAACTTAATGCATTGATTCTTCAAAAATCAGGAATTCCAAAAAGTCAGATCGAAGTTACATCATACTGTACAAGCTGTGATCATGAATTGTTTTTTTCACATCGTCGTGATAACGGGAAGACAGGCAGATTGATGAGTTTTATCGGTTGGAAGGAGGATTTAGAGTAACAGTGAAAGTAGTCGACAATTTAAAAAACATCGAAGAAAAGATAAATAGAGCATGTGAAAATAGTGGAAGGGACCGTGAAGCGATAAAGTTGATTGCAGTGACGAAATATGTTTCGGTCGAGAGAGCGAATGAAGCATTGGAAGCGGGAATACTTGATTTGGGTGAAAACCGTGACGAAGGGCTTTTGACTAAATATGAAGTGCTGAAGGACAAGCCCAACTGGCATTATATCGGTTCCATGCAAACACGCAAAGTAAAGAATGTCATCGATAAAATTTCGTATATCCATTCATTGGATCGCATTTCTTTGGCAGAAGAAATTCAAAAACGTGCAAATGAGCCGATAAACTGTTTAGTGCAGGTGAATGTTTCTGGTGAGGAATCAAAACATGGCCTGAGTCCTGAGGAGACGATGGATTTCATCAAAGGGTTATCTAAGTTTGATAAGGTGAATGTTGCAGGATTGATGACGATGGCTCCATTGACCGATGATGAACAGGTTTTGCGGGAATGCTTCCGAAAACTGAAAGGCATCCAGGTTGAAATACAAAATTTAGAGTTGGAGCATGCCCCCTGTAATGAATTGTCCATGGGGATGTCCAATGATTTCATGATTGCCATTGAGGAAGGCGCTACAATGATCAGGATTGGTACAGCACTTGTAGGCGAATAATTTTAAGGAGGTACCCTATAGATGTCGTTCGTATCAAAATTTAAATCTTATTTCGCGCTGGATGATGAGTATGAGTACAAGGATGAAGTGATGGAAGAAGAGGAGGCTGAACCAAAAGTCGTGAAGTCAGGTAAACAGCATCAGTCCGCTTCTGCAGGGAATCATGCCAATCAGAATATCGTAAGTTTGCAAAGCGTACAGAAATCTTCTAAAGTAGTATTATTGGAGCCTCGTGCTTATGCAGAAGCCCAGGAGGTAGCTGACCATTTAAAAAACAGGCGAGCTGTAGTCGTGAACCTTCAACGAATCCAGCATGACCAAGGAAAGCGAATCATTGATTTTCTAAGTGGGACTGTTTATGCAATCAGCGGGGATATCCAAAAAATCGGAACAGATATATTCTTATGTACCCCGGACAACGTCGATGTTTCCGGTAATATTACCGGCTTCGCCGCCGAAGAGGAGTACGAAGAAGCGAGGTGGTAATGGTTAATGGGTTTAGTGCTTCAGGGTTTATATTATTTAATTGAAATTTATTCAATGGCATTAATCGTTTACATATTGATGTCATGGTTCCCCAATGCAAGGGAGACATCGATTGGTCAATTTCTGGAAAAGATTTGCGAACCGTATTTAGAACCGTTCAGAAAGTTCATCCCGCCACTTGGCATGATCGATCTTTCACCTCTTGTGGCTTTGCTGGTACTTAATTTTGCCAGCGGTTATGGAATCTATTACTTACAGACTTTAATAGGATGATCAACAACTAACCTGACATGATCTTACTACACAGTCGGAAGATTCTCCGCTGTGTAGTAGCAACGCAGAGCCGTTTAATCAATTCCTTATGATCGTCCATTAATTTGATAACTAAGGAGCATTTATTCAATCATGAGTATTTATCAGCATTTCAGGCCGGAGGAAAAAGATTTTATTGACCAGGCTATGAATTGGATCGATCAGGTTAAAAATTCCTACGCTCCGAAACTATCTGATTTTCTTGATCCGCGTCAGCAGGAAATCCTTACTTCCTTATTGGGCAATGATCCGGATGCGAAACTGCAATTCAATGGCGGTGGCGATTTCGCAGAGCGAAAACGTGTGCTCATTTACCCTGATTATTACTCTCCTGAACCATCGGATTTCAATATCTCCTTATACGATATCTCCTATCCAAAAAAGTTTGTTACGCTTGAACATAGGCAAATACTTGGAACCTTGATGTCACTAGGGGTAAAACGTGAAAAATTTGGTGATATACTAGTGACGGAGGAGCATACTCAATTTATAGCTGCAGAGGAGATGGATTCATATCTCACAGGTAATCTGGAGAAAATAGGTAATGCTTCTGTTTCCATAAGACAGCTTCCGATCGAAGATATCGTCCAAGTTAAAGAAAAATGGGAAGAGCAAGTAACCACCGTCAGTTCTCTTAGGCTTGACAGTGTGCTATCGTCCGTCCTGAACATGTCCCGTCAAAAAACGCAGGCCTTGATAACGTCAGGAAAAGTAAAGGTGAATTTCAAGCAAACGGAAAACGTCTCGGAAGAATGCCGTGAAGGTGATACACTTTCCATCAGAGGTTTTGGCAGATGTAAAATAGCTTCAATCGATGGGAAAACCAAGAAGGATAAGTGGAGAATCTCGTTAGGCAGACAAAAATAATTCAATAAAAAGCAGGATTTATAAATTTATTGTCGAATATAGAGTTTTAACATACTAGAGTAGAAACCGTTCTGGAGGTGCCGTAATGCCCTTAACCCCGATAGATATACATAACAAGGAATTTAACAAAGTATTTCGTGGGTATGATGAAGATGAAGTAAATGAATTCCTCGACCAGGTCATTAAAGATTATGAACTGATTTTGAGGGAGAAGAAAGAACTTGAAGATAAACTGAACGAGACTTTTGATCGTTTGGGACATTTTACGACAATTGAGGGCACACTTAACAAGTCGATTATTGTCGCTCAGGAAGCAGCCGAAGAATTAAGGCGCAATGCCCAAAAAGAAGCGAAACTGATCATAAAGGAAGCAGAGAAAAATGCGGACAGGATCGTCAATGAGTCACTCGTGAAAGCAAGGAAAATTGCGATGGATATTGAGGATTTGAAAAAGCAATCCAAAGTATTCCGGACGCGTTTCAAAATGCTTGTCGGTGCACAGCTCGATTTGCTGGACAATGACGATTGGGATCATCTTCTGGATTATGAAGTGGATGCGACTGAAATAGAATTAAATGAGAGAGTGGAAGAGGAAATTTAAACGATTCCTTGACTTTGAACACTTTTTTCGCATATAATTTTTTAACAATACTATTCATTATGAAATTAGACGATGACAGGGAAAGTAAATTCTTCACACACTTATTTTTAGCGAGCCGGGGATGGTGAAAGCCCGGAATAAGCGAAGATATTGAAGATCACCCTTGAGTTCTGAGTTGAACCTGCTTTTGCAGTAAGTAAATGAAGCGTTTCATTCACGTTACGAATGCTCGAGAGGTTGGATTCACTTTGTGAATCTTTCTAACCAGGGTGGTACCGCGGGAAGCTAAGCTTTCTCGTCCCTTTTTTAGGGATGAGAGGGCTTTTTATTTTGGCTGGATATCAAGTCATCGGTTCGAATGAATTTATGTAAAGACGGATGGAGGATTTTATGATGGAATACAAAGATACCTTATTGATGCCTAAAACTGAATTTCCAATGCGGGGGAATTTGCCGAAACGTGAACCGGAAATCCAAGAAAAATGGAATGAAATGAACATCTATAAAAAAGTGCAAGAACAAACGGAAGGACGTCCTTTATTCATTTTGCATGATGGACCTCCGTATGCCAACGGCGATATCCATATGGGCCATGCAATGAATAAGGTTTTAAAGGATTTCATTGTCCGATTTAAATCAATGAGCGGTTTTCAAGCACCGTATGTACCTGGCTGGGATACGCATGGGCTTCCGATCGAAACGGCATTGACAAAAAAAGGCGTGAAACGGAAAGAAATGAGCGTTGCCGAATTCAGAAAGCTTTGTGAAGAGTATGCTTATGGTCAGATTAATAATCAACGTGAGCAGTTTAAGAGAATAGGGGTCCGTGGTGATTGGGATAATCCATATATCACATTAAAGCCTGAATATGAAGCCCAGCAAATCAAGGTATTTGGTGAAATGGCGAAAAAAGGCTATATTTATAAAGGGAAAAAACCTGTTTACTGGTCCCCGTCAAGTGAATCAGCTCTTGCCGAAGCAGAAATTGAATATCAAGACAAACGTTCTGCGTCCATCTATGTGGCTTTTGAAGTCACAGATGGCAAAGGTGTAATCGAAGAGGGCGTCAAAATCATCATCTGGACGACAACTCCATGGACGATTCCGGCTAATCTTGGTATTTCATTGCATCCGCAATTAAATTACGTAGTAGTGGCTGTCGAAAATGAAAAGTTCTTAATTGCTGAGGCAATGCTTGAGTCGGTTACGGAAACATTAGGCTGGGAAAACCCGTCTATCCTGAAAACAGTAAAAGGAAGCGAGTTGGACCGTGCTGTTGCCAAACATCCTCTTTATGACCGCGAATCTTTAGTGATGTTAGGTGATCACGTAACGACTGAAGCTGGAACGGGTTGTGTTCATACTGCGCCTGGCCATGGTGAAGATGACTTTATCATTGGGCAAAAATACGGCTTGGACGTACTTTGTCCTGTAGATGAAAAAGGAGTCATGACGGAAGAGGCAGGGGAATTTGCCGGATTATTTTATGATCAAGCGAATAAACCTATTACCGAAAAATTAACTGAAGCAGGCGCGTTATTGAACTTGACGTTCATTACGCACTCTTACCCACATGACTGGAGGACGAAGAAGCCAACGATCTTCCGTGCAACAGCACAATGGTTCGCGTCAATCAAAGACTTCCGCAGTGAACTTCTGGAAGCGATTGAAGAAACCAAATGGGTACCGGCTTGGGGCGAAACGCGCCTATTCAATATGGTCCGTGACCGCGGGGATTGGTGCATTTCCCGCCAACGCGCTTGGGGAGTGCCAATTCCAGTGTTATATGCAGAAAATGGCGAGCCGATCATTACGGATGAAACAATCAACCATATTTCAAATCTATTCCGTGAACACGGTTCAAACATCTGGTTTGAGCGTGAAGCGAAAGATCTTCTGCCTGATGGCTATACACATGAAGGCAGCCCGAATGGTATCTTCACGAAAGAAACGGATATCATGGACGTATGGTTCGATTCCGGTTCTTCTCATCAAGCGGTACTTGAAGAAAGAGACGACTTGCAACGGCCTGCTGACCTTTATTTAGAAGGGTCTGATCAATATCGCGGCTGGTTTAACTCATCGCTTTCAACAAGTGTTGCAGTTACAGGCAAAGCACCATATAAAGGTGTACTTAGCCACGGTTTCGCATTGGATGGCGAAGGCCGTAAAATGAGTAAGTCGATTGGGAACGTTGTACTGCCATCAAAGGTCATGAACCAACTTGGTGCAGATATCTTACGCCTTTGGGTAGCTTCGGTGGATTACCAATCGGATGTCAGGGTTTCCGATCCTATTTTAAAACAAGTTTCGGAAGTTTACCGTAAAATCCGTAATACATTCCGCTTCCTGTTAGGGAACTTGGATGGATTCAATCCAAAAACCGATAAAGTGGCAGTCCAAGAATTGCCTGAAGTCGATCGATACATGCTCGTTAAGTTGAATAAACTGATCAAACAGTCGAAGCTAAGTTATGAAAATTATGAGTTTGCTACAATTTATAATATGGTCAATAATTTCTGTACACAGGATTTAAGTTCGTTCTACCTTGATTATGCAAAAGACATTCTTTATTGTGAAGCTCCAGATGGTAAAGAGCGTTTGGCCATTCAAACGGTCCTTTACGAATCATTGGTCAGCTTAACCAAATTGGTGTCACCGATCCTCTCTCATACAGCTGATGAAGTATGGGCGTTCATTCCGGGTGTAACGGAAGAAAGTGTACAGTTGACATTGATGCCTGAAGAAATTTCCGTTGATGATGCTGAAGTCATTGAAGAAAAATGGACGGCGTTCATGGATGTCCGTGATAATGTTCTGAAAGCATTAGAAGAAGCCCGTAACCAGAAGGTTATCGGAAAATCACTGAACGCTAAAGTGATGGTATATGTTAATGAAGAAACGAAGAATCTGCTTGATGGCATCAAGGAAAGCTTTGAACAGCTGTTCATCGTATCCGAATTCGAAATCGCTGGCGATGTGGCAAGTGCCCCAGCAGAGGCGGTTAAACTTGAGGATATAGCGATCCTTGTTACAAAAGCAGAGGGTGAAACGTGTGAACGTTGCTGGAATGTTTCTAAGGAAGTAGGTCAAGTGGAAGAACATCCAACACTTTGCCCGCGTTGTGCTACAGTCGTGAAAGAGCATTACGTAAATCAATAATTCCCACATAAAAAGCCGGTCCCTTTCTAAAGGGCCGGCTTTTTGCGGGAATGAAAGCTAAAACCCCCATCGGGAATTTTACCTTTATCCAATCTTCCGATATTCTTCAGGTACAGTTAGCAGACTTCTGCTTTTCGGATTAGTCATTATTTCTAGTTTATGCTACAATTCAAAAGTGAAGATTTGATTAGTTTGGGGGAAAAAATGTGTTTTATTATTTGATTGCCCTTTTGGTCATAGCTCTCGATCAGCTGACAAAATGGATGATTGTGAAAAAAATGGAGTACGGAGAAAGCATTGAAATTATTGAAAACCTTCTATATATCACCTCGCATCGTAATCGTGGGGCAGCATGGGGAATTCTACAAGGTCAAATGTGGTTTTTCTACATCATCACCATCGCTGTCATTATTGGACTTGTCTATTATATTCAGAAAATGGCGAAGGAAAGCATTTTGCTTGGAGTTGCACTTGCTCTCATGCTAGGCGGTGCGATTGGTAATTTCATCGATCGTGTTGCTCGTCAGGAAGTAGTGGATTTCGTTCATACCTATATTTTCAGCTACAGTTTCCCGGTATTTAATGTTGCTGATGCTGCGCTTTCAATTGGTGTCGGACTGCTCGTGATTCATATGTTTTTAGAAGAAAAAAACGCTAAGGAGAAAGATAATGGATAAAAGGTTATACAGCATCGATGAAACACTAAAAGGAGTTAGGATTGATAAGGCTCTTTCCACTTTGAATGAGGAATGGTCACGTACTCAGGTCCAGCAATGGATTAAGGATGATCATGTTTTGGTAAATGGCACGGCGATAAAGACGAATTACAAAGCTATTCCTGGCGATACAATCGAAGTGACGATT
Source organism: Peribacillus sp. YIM B13472 (assembly GCF_042788005.1). Classification (NCBI taxonomy): domain Bacteria; kingdom Bacillati; phylum Bacillota; class Bacilli; order Caryophanales; family Bacillaceae; genus Peribacillus; species Peribacillus sp. YIM B13472. Next base: position 183,642 of record NZ_JBHZPG010000003.1, on the reverse strand, counting down.
CCTGATCTTGAGGAATTGGATGCGGTAGCAGAGGAAATGGATTTGGATATCTATTATGAAGATAAAGATGTACTCGTTGTTAATAAACCAAGCGGCATGGTCGTCCATCCGGCACCGGGACATGTATCTGGCACGCTTGTAAATGGATTGATGGCTCACTGCAAGGATCTTTCTGGAATTAACGGAGTCATGCGGCCTGGAATCGTCCATCGAATCGACAAAGATACATCCGGTTTATTGATGGTTGCCAAAAATGATATGGCACATGAGAAACTGGTACAGCAGCTTGTTGACAAAACGGTTACCCGTAAGTATCAAGCTGTAGTCCATGGTGTGATCCCTCATGACTTCGGAACGATCGATGCACCGATCGGCCGCGATAAAAAAGATCGCCAAAGCATGACTGTAACAGATTCGAATTCCAAAAATGCTGTCACGCATTTCCGTGTCATCGAACGCTTCAAAGCTTTCACTTTGGTGGAATGCCAGCTTGAAACAGGAAGAACACATCAAATCCGTGTTCACATGAAATACATTGGCTTCCCGCTGGCGGGAGATCCGAAATATGGTCCGAAAAAGACACTGAAATTAGATGGACAAGCATTGCACGCGGGTCTTCTAGGTTTCATTCATCCACGTACAAATGAGTATATGGAATTCGAAGCTCCGATTCCGGAAGAGTTTGAAAATCTAATTAATCAATTGCGTAGAAGTAAGGATTGACAAATTCGTTTTTCTGATATATTATAATAACAACTTAATAAGAACCTTTAACACAGTTCAGAGAGACTGAGAAGGAAACGGATACGCAAAGTGGGATAACCATGCCCATTGCGATAAAATCCTCATGCCTTCTTGGCATGAGGATTTTTTGTTGGAATTGACCTATCAGAAAAAAGGAATCGGGGTGGCCGACGTGTTGAATGAGAAAGCCATAGTACTTGATGAGCAGGCCATTAGCAGAGCCTTGACAAGAATTGCCCATGAAATTATTGAGAAAAATAAGGGCATTGAGGATTGCGTCTTAATCGGGATACGTACTCGCGGGATTTTCCTCGCTGACCGACTTGCAAAGCGCATCAATCAAATAGAAGGCAAGGAAATAGAACTTGGTGAACTGGATATTACACTTTATCGCGATGACCTTTCGAAAAAGACCAATAATGGGGAACCCATCGTAAAAGGCTCAGACATTCCGGTCAATATCACTGACAAGAAAGTGATTTTAGTGGATGATGTTCTTTTCACAGGCAGAACCGTTAGAGCGGCAATGGATGCTTTGGTGGATTTGGGAAGACCTTCGCAGATCCAGCTCGCGGTATTAGTAGATAGGGGACATAGGGAATTGCCGATTCGCGCGGATTTTGTCGGGAAAAACGTTCCGACTTCCCAATCTGAAAAAATTACAGTTACTTTAACAGAAGTAGATGAAGTAGATCAAGTTACTATATTAGAAAACTAAACAACATGAAAATTTTATATTACCCTTTTAAAGACAGTCCAGAGAGGCTGGCAAAGGGGAGTCAATCGGGAGAGCTGTGCCTACGCATAGGCATTCGCCTTCTGAGAAACCCTCTTTGTATACAGCAAAGAGGGTTTTTGCAGTTTTGATGGAATTTTCATGAGGGGGATACGGAATTGGAAGAAACTAAAAGGGACATCGTACTGGATGTCGAGGACGTGCCAAAGGCTGGCCAGTGGATTACGTTAAGCATCCAGCATTTGTTCGCCATGTTCGGTGCAACGGTGCTGGTGCCATTCTTGGTAGGATTAAGCCCGGCGGTAGCCCTGGTTTCAAGCGGATTGGGCACACTTTCATACTTATTGATAACCAAAGGTAAGATACCAGCTTATCTCGGTTCATCTTTCGCTTTCATTACGCCAATCATCGCGGCTAAGGCTCTAGGAGGTCCGGAAGCGGCCATGATCGGCTGTTTTGCAGCAGGGTTCATATATGGGATAGTAGCTTTGATTATCCAAAAAGTCGGATTGCGCTGGTTGATGAATATACTTCCTCCGGTTGTGGTGGGTCCGGTGATTATCGTAATCGGATTAAGCCTTGCCGGAACGGCCGTGGACATGGCAATGTATGATCCACAAGATAAATACAGCGTCACTTATATAGTGATAGCGCTGATCACTTTAGCGGTAACCATCATCTGCAACGTGTTCTTTAAGGGATTCATTAACTTGATCCCCATTTTAATGGGAATCATAGTTGGCTACGGCTGTTCGGCTGCTGCAGGAATAATAGATTATGAACCGATCAAGTCAGCACAATGGTGGGAAATGCCTGAATTCATGTTTCCATATGTAACCTATACACCGTCCTTCTCATGGGAAGTCATTGCCATCATGGTACCGGTCGCCATCGTAACTTTATCAGAACATATCGGACACCAGATGGTACTGAGCAAAGTAGTCGGCAGAAATTTTTTGGAAAATCCCGGTTTGCATCGCTCGATTTTAGGAGATGGAGCAGGAATCATGATTGGTTCCTTAATCGGTGGGCCGCCGCTGACTTCATATGGCGAGAATATTGGGGTCCTGACTATGACAAAGGCGTACAGTGTGTATATCATCGGTGGGGCAGCATTGACTGCAATCATCTTTGGCTTTAACGGTAAGATTTCAGCAGTCATCAGCTCGATACCTACAGCTGTGATGGGCGGTATTTCCATCTTGCTCTTCGGTATCATCGCATCAAGTGGATTGAGGATGCTGATTGATAATAAGGTCGATTTTGACAAGAAAAGGAACCTGATGATAGCTTCAGTCATCCTGGTGTTAGGAATCGGAGGAGCGTTCGTACAACTATCGGAAACGGTATCGCTTTCCGGAATGGCACTTTCAGCCATCGTCGGAATCCTTCTTAACTTGATTCTTCCGGACCGTGAAAAAATATCCGGAGATATATTTGAAAAATAAGATACTGCATCTAAACATTAAATCACCTTTTAAAAGAAGTCCAGAGAGGCTTAAAAGGGTGTTGCTGTAAAGAATGAGAACGGGATAAAGTGTAAACCATTCCGTGTCCTCACACTCTTTATGACCTACACCCTGTCCTTAATGGCGGGGTATTTTTTATGCCCCGCATCACAAATGTGAAAGGAGCAGGATCAATGAAAAAATTATTGACCATGAATGAATTGACTTTAACTGATATTGAAAGAATTTTACATGAGGCAGAGTGTTTTGCCAACGGATCTAGCTGGAATCCAAAGCAGCAGACCACAGTTGCCAATCTCTTCTTTGAACCAAGTACACGTACAAAATCAAGCTTTGAAATGGCAGAAAGAAAATTGGGACTTGAGGTCATTCCTTTTGATGCGGGTACATCATCCGTGTTAAAAGGTGAAACCTTATATGACACTGTTAAAACTTTAGAAGCAATAGGTGTAAATGCCTTGATCATCCGGCATGAACAGGATAATTATTTTGACGAATTGAATGAGAAGATCGGGATCCCAATAATCAATGCAGGAGATGGCTGCGGAAATCATCCAACCCAATCATTACTGGACTTATTGACGATAAAACAAGAGTTTAAAAATTTCAAAGGCCTGAAGATTGCCATAATCGGTGATGTGATGCATAGTCGGGTTGCGAAATCGAATGCAGAAGCATTAACTCGATTAGGAGCGAATGTCGTATTTTCGGGTCCGCCTGAATGGTTTGACAGAACAAACAGTTTAGGAAGGTATGAAGACATCGACCATGCAGTAGCTACCTCGGATGTGGTCATGCTGCTCAGAATACAGCATGAAAGGCATATTGAAAAATACGATCAGGCAAATGGTGATTATCTGGAAAGTTTCGGCCTGACCAAACAACGTGAAAAAAATATGAAACCGGGTGCAATCATCATGCATCCTGCACCAATAAACCGCGGTGTTGAAATAGACAGTGATTTAGTCGAATGCAGCCGCTCAAGAATTTTTAAACAAATGGAGAATGGCGTGTTCATTAGAATGGCCGTATTAAAAAATGTGCTTGAACAATCCGAAGGGGGAAACATTCATGAAAACAGTAATCAAAAATGGAGTTTTGCTAGATAATAAAAACTCATTCAAAAAAGCAGACATTGAAATGGAAGGCAAGGTCATCACAAAAATCGGCGAGAACTTAGCAACGGAAAATTGTAAAGTAGTTGACGCTGAAGGGTTACTTATTACATCAGGATTTGTTGACCTGCATGTCCATTTACGCGAACCGGGCGGTGAACATAAAGAAACAATCGCAAGTGGAACGCTTGCAGCGGCAAGAGGCGGTTTCACTACGGTAGCGGCGATGCCTAATACAAGGCCAGTTCCCGATACAGTGGAAAACCTTGAAGCGCTAAACAGGAAAATTGAAGAAACGGCTCATGTCAGGGTACTCCCATATGCATCCATTACGATTAGGGAAGCAGGCAAGGAGTTGACCGACTTTTCTTCATTAAAACAAACGGGTGCTTTCGCCTTTACGGACGATGGCGTGGGAATTCAAGAAGCAGGGATGATGCTGGAAGCGATGAAACGGGCAGCCGCTCAAGATATGGCCATAGTTGCTCATTGTGAAGACAATAGCTTAATCAATAAAGGCTCCGTCCATGAAGGAAGATTCTCAAAAGAACAGGGAATCAATGGAATTCCGTCCGTATGTGAAGCTGTACATATTGCCCGGGATATCCTCCTTGCTGAAGCGGCGGAGTGCCATTATCACGTTTGCCATATATCCACGAAGGAATCGGTAAGGACGGTAAGGGATGCCAAACGCGCTGGTATCCGCGTCACAGCCGAAGTTACACCGCATCACTTATTATTGTGTGAAGATGATATACCGGGACTTGATACGAATTATAAAATGAACCCGCCATTAAGGGGCCGTGAAGATCGGGATGCGTTGATAGAAGGACTGCTTGACGGAACCATCGATTTTATAGCAACGGACCATGCCCCGCATGCGGCAGAGGAAAAAGCGCAGGGAATGCAGCTGGCTCCTTTCGGAATAGTAGGATTGGAAACGGCCTTCCCGCTGCTTTACACCGAATTGGTTAAAAAGGGCGTCATTACATTAAAACAATTGATCGATTTCATGACAATCAAACCATCTGAAAGTTTCTCCCTTCCTTATGGAGAGCTAAAGGAAGGTGCAATCGCGGATATCGTGCTCATCGATTTGGAAACAGAAAAAGAAATTAATGCTGAAGAGTTTGCTTCAAAAGGAAAAAATACACCTTTTAATGAAAAGAAATGTTATGGCTGGCCAGTCATGACGATTGCGGAAGGAAAAATAGCTTGGGAAAAAGGACGTGTTCAAGGATGAAAAGACAGCTAATTTTAGAAGACGGGACAGTATTCCTTGGGGAAGCATTCGGAGGGGACGTAGAAAAAATAGGTGAAGTCGTTTTTAACACAGGAATGACGGGGTACCAGGAGATTCTATCCGATCCATCCTATTGCGGTCAAATCGTTACACTTACGTATCCATTAATCGGGAACTACGGGATAAACCGGGATGACTTTGAATCCATCAATCCAGCGATATCAGGATTCGTCGTTAAGGAAACAGCAGAACTTCCTTCCAACTGGCGAAACCAATTATCACTTGATGAATATCTGAAAATGAAGAACATACCTGGAATAAGCGGAATCGATACGAGAAAGCTGACAAGGATCATCAGGAAATCAGGTGCACTTAAAGGGGCGCTCTGCAATATCAATAAAGATGCAAAAGAAGTGGTTTCCCAGTTGAAAGCAACGGTGATTCCTTCTAATCAAGTGAAACAGGTTTCGACAAAAGCACCTTATTCCAGTCCGGGCAGAGGCCCGCGGGTAGTTCTTGTAGACTATGGCATGAAGCATGGGATTTTACGTGAGTTGACGAAGCGCGGCTGTGATGTCGTGGTTGTGCCTTATAACGTCACGGCCGAAGAAGTGTTGCAATATCATCCGGATGGCGTGATGCTTTCAAACGGTCCTGGAGATCCGAAAAGTGTTCATGAGACGCTTGAAATGATCCGTACAATCCAAACGCAAGTGCCATTATTCGGAATCTGTTTAGGACATCAATTATTTGCACTTGCAAACGGGGCGGATACGGAAAAATTAAAATTCGGCCATCGAGGTTCTAATCATCCGGTTAGGGACCTTCGTACCGGAAAGGTATCCATCACATCTCAAAATCATGGATATACAGTAGAAGAGCTTTCCATTGAAAATACAGATCTTATTGTGACACATACAGCATTGAATGATGATACGATTGAAGGTCTGCGCCATAAAAAGTATCCGGCTTTCACCGTACAATATCACCCGGAAGCATCACCAGGGCCGGAAGATGCCAACTACTTATTCAATGAATTCTTACAAATGATTGAAGCTGCAACCAACAAGGGGGAAAAAACATGCCAAAACGCACTGATATAAAAAGCATCCTAGTAATTGGTTCCGGTCCGATCATCATCGGACAGGCCGCCGAGTTCGATTATGCAGGAACCCAAGCGTGTATAGCCTTAAAAGAAGAAGGTTATCGAGTGATCCTGATTAACTCTAACCCTGCTACAATCATGACAGACACTGAAATGGCTGACGCGGTTTATATCGAACCGATCACATTGGAATTTGTCAGCAAAATCATTCGTAAAGAGCGCCCGGATGCACTGTTACCTACATTGGGCGGACAGACAGGCTTGAACATGGCAGTTGAGCTTGCCGAATCAGGAATCCTGGAAGAATGCAATGTCCAGATTCTTGGGACCAAACTTTCGGCTATCCAACAGGCGGAAGACCGTGACCTTTTCCGTACGCTAATGAACGATCTTGGGGAGCCAGTGCCTGACAGCGACATTATTCATAACTTGGAAGAAGCTTATACATTCGTTGAACGAGTCGGCTATCCGGTCATTGTTCGTCCAGCCTTCACGCTTGGCGGAACAGGCGGTGGGATTTGTGATAACGAAGAGCAGCTTATCGAAATCGTTGAGGGTGGCCTGAAAAGCAGCCCGGTTCACCAATGTCTGCTTGAGAAGAGCATTGCCGGTTTCAAAGAAGTTGAATATGAAGTGATGCGTGATTCCAACGATAATGCAATAGTCGTTTGTAATATGGAAAACTTCGATCCTGTCGGTGTCCATACAGGCGATTCAATCGTTGCGGCACCAAGCCAAACATTAAGTGACAGAGAGTATCAAATGCTTCGTAATACGTCTTTGAAGATTATCCGCGCCTTGAAAATTGAAGGTGGATGTAATGTTCAGCTTGCGCTAGATCCAAACAGCTATCAATATTATGTCATTGAAGTGAACCCAAGGGTCAGCCGTTCTTCGGCACTTGCTTCAAAAGCGACTGGTTATCCAATTGCGAAGCTAGCAGCAAAGATAGCCGTTGGTTTGACGCTCGATGAAATGATGAACCCTGTCACTGGCAAAACCTATGCCAGCTTTGAACCGGCACTGGACTATGTCGTTACGAAAATTCCGCGCTGGCCTTTCGATAAGTTCGAAAGCGCCAACCGTAGGCTCGGTACCCAAATGAAAGCGACCGGAGAAGTCATGGCAATCGGCCGTACATTCGAGGAATCAATCTTAAAAGCTGTCCGTTCCCTTGAAGCGGGTATATTCCATCTTAATTTGAATGACGAGTTTGAGGATGGAAAGATAGAGAAACGGATCAGAAAAGCCGGAGATGAACGGTTATTCTATATCGGTGAAGCGTTAAGAAGGGGAAAAACGATCGAAACCATCCACGAATGGAGCCAGATCGATTTATTCTTCTTGCATAAGTTGAAAAAGATAATCGACTTTGAAAAGCAGCTTAAAGAACATTCTTTTGATTGTGAAGTATTGCAAAAGGCTAAAGAACTAGGGTTTTCTGACAAAACGATCGCAGAAATATGGGGAGTTCCCGAAATTGATGTCTATGAATACCGGAAGCAGCAAGGAATCATCCCTGTTTACAAAATGGTTGATACATGTGCTGCCGAATTCGAATCGGAAACTCCGTATTTTTATGGGACATACGAAGATGAGAATGAATCCATCGTCACTGACAAGAAAAGTGTCATTGTTCTGGGATCAGGCCCAATTCGGATCGGGCAAGGAGTAGAGTTTGATTATGCGACCGTACACTCGGTATGGGCCATTAAGGAAGCGGGATATGAAGCGATCATCATCAACAACAATCCCGAAACAGTTTCGACGGATTTCAGTATCTCCGACAAACTTTATTTCGAACCATTGACTATTGAAGATGTCATGCATGTCATCGATTTGGAAAAACCGGAAGGGGTCATCGTCCAGTTTGGCGGACAGACAGCAATCAACCTTGCAGATGGTCTTGTTGAAAGAGGAGTGAAAATCCTTGGTACTTCACTTGAAGACCTGGATAGGGCGGAAAATCGCAATAAATTCGAAAAAGCACTTAAGGATTTAGGCATCCCTCAGCCAAAGGGCAAAACTGCAACATCGGTTGATGAAGCGATCGTCATCGCTGAAGATATCGGGTATCCGGTTTTAGTAAGGCCATCGTATGTCCTCGGAGGAAGAGCGATGGAAATCGTCTATAAACAAGAAGAATTGCTGCATTACATGAAAAATGCCGTGAAAATAAATCCGGATCATCCTGTCCTGATAGACCGCTACTTAACGGGTAAGGAAATCGAAGTTGATGGTATTTCCGATGGTGAAACGGTCGTTATCCCTGGGATCATGGAGCATATCGAACGCGCCGGCGTCCATTCAGGTGACTCGATTGCAGTTTATCCGCCACAAAACTTAACGGAAAAACAAAAAGAAGTAATCATCGATTATACGACCCGATTGGCAAAAGGCTTGAATATAATTGGTCTCTTGAACATTCAATATGTCATCAGCAATGAAGAAGTGTATGTGATTGAAGTAAATCCACGTTCAAGCCGAACCGTTCCATTCTTAAGTAAAATTACGAATGTGCCGATGGCTAACTTAGCCACGAAGGTCATCTTGGGCCACACACTTGAAAGCCAAGGTTACAAATCGGGGTTAGTGCCAGAACAAACTGGGGTCTATGTGAAAGTGCCGGTCTTCTCATTTGCAAAATTAAGAGGTGTGGACATCTCACTCGGACCTGAAATGAAATCGACTGGTGAAGTAATGGGGAAAGATAGCACCCTTGAAAAAGCTTTATATAAAGGGCTGGTCGCTTCCGGTTTCAAGATCAAGGGGCATGGTTCGGTGTTATTGACGATATCGGATAAAGATAAGCAAGAAGCGCTGCTTTTAGCAAGGCGTTTCCATAATATCGGCTTCAAGCTGATAGCCACCAGCGGAACTGCTGCCCTATTGGAGCAATCAGGAATCCCGACTGCGATTGTCGGAAAAATTGGCGAAGAAGGTACAAACCTGCTGGATGTCATCCGGAACGGGGAAGCACAATTTGTCATAAATACTTTGACAAAAGGTAAGCAGCCGGCACGGGATGGTTTCAGAATCCGACGTGAATCGGTTGAAAATGGAGTGACATGCCTAACATCACTTGATACGGCAGAAGCCATTTTAAGAGTGATAGAATCCATGACCTTCTCGGCAGAAGCAATGGGAAAAACGGAAAAAAGTCGTGAGGTGAGCTATATATGATCAAGAAGGAAAGAATGAAGGTGTTAAATCATAAGGAACTGGCCCCATCCATCTTTGAACTTACCCTGCAAGGTGAATTGGTTTCAGAGATGAATCAACCAGGCCAGTTTGTCCAAGTCAAAACAACAGAAGGCACTGAGCCATTGTTAAGACGCCCGATTTCGATTTCTTCTTACAACAGCAGTGAAAAACAGTTCACGATGATATACCGGGCTGAAGGTAAAGGAACGACACTGTTATCGCAGCGTAAAGAAGCGGAAGCGGTCGATATCCTTGGACCCCTTGGCAACGGTTTTCCCGTTCATGAGGCTAAACAGGGTGAAACGGCATTATTGGTTGGCGGCGGGATTGGTGTCCCGCCCCTGTATCAATTATCACAAATGTTGGTTGCGAAAGGTGTTACGGTAATCCATGTATTGGGCTTCCAGACCAAGTCAGCCATCTTTTACGAAAAAGAATTCAGTGAATTAGGTGATACCTATATTGCCACGGTGGATGGTTCATACGGGACAAAAGGATTTGTTACGACTGTAATAGATAATCTGGAGCAAGAGTTTGCAACGATCTTTTCATGCGGGCCTACACCAATGTTAAGAGCCTTGGAATCGGGCTATCGTGAGAAAAAGCTTTTCCTGTCCCTTGAGGAAAGGATGGGATGCGGCATCGGTGCATGCTTTGCTTGCGTGTGTCATACAGGGGATGATCCAACTGGTTTCAGTTATAAAAAGGTTTGCAGCGATGGACCGGTATTCCGGGCAGGAGAGGTGGTATTATGAGCAGGCTTTCAGTTGAATTACCAGGATTACACTTAAAAAACCCGGTCATGCCAGCATCTGGATGCTTTGGATTCGGACGTGAATACAGTCAATTTTTCGACTTGGATATTCTTGGGGCGATCATGATCAAAGCGACCACTCCTGAGCCGAGGTTCGGTAACCCGACTCCGCGTGTTGCGGAAACCTCTTCGGGAATGCTCAACGCCATCGGTCTGCAGAATCCAGGTTTAAAAAAGGTCATCAGTGAAGAACTGGCCTGGTTAGGTAGGTATGATGTTCCAATCATTGCCAACGTTGCTGGTTCGCAAATAGATGACTATGTAAAGGTTGCCAGTGAAATAAGCAAGGTGGGGAATGTAAAAGCACTTGAATTGAATATCTCTTGTCCAAATGTAAAAGAAGGAGGCATAGCTTTCGGTACGGTACCGGAAGTTGCCAAAGAGGTAACCAAGGCGGTAAAGGAAGTATCTTCCGTCCCTGTATATGTGAAGCTTTCACCTAACGTCAGTAATATTGTGGAAATGGCCAAAGCAGTTGAAGATGGCGGAGCCGACGGTTTGACAATGATAAATACATTAGTCGGCATGCGATTGGATTTAAAAACGGGAAAACCAATCCTTTCTAACAGAACGGGTGGATTATCTGGTCCTGCAATAAAACCTGTAGCGCTCCGGATGATTTATGAGGTTAGCCAGCAAGTTTCTATTCCAATCATCGGAATGGGCGGCATCGCTACGGCGGAAGACGTCATTGAATTTTTCTATGCGGGTGCCAGTGCTGTTGCAGTGGGAACCGCGAACTTCGTGGATCCCTTTGTATGCCCGACCATCATCGAAGAATTACCGAAATTGTTGGATGAGCTCGGATTTGACCATATTTCAGAATGTACCGGAAGGAGCTGGAAGCAAAATGAAACAGTCACTAATAATCGCTCTTGATTTCCCTGACCTCCTTCAAACGGAGACATTCCTAAAACAGTTCCATTCGGAAAAACTGGCTGTAAAAGTGGGGATGGAATTATTTTATCAGAATGGTCCATCAATCGTTTCTTTCGTAAAGGAGCAAGGCCACGATGTGTTTTTGGACTTGAAGCTTCATGATATTCCAAATACCGTTAAAATGGCCATGACCGGATTGGCAGCTTTAGGCGCTGACATGGTCAATGTACATGCGGCAGGTGGACAAAAGATGATGGAAGCAGCCATGGAAGGTCTGGATAAGGGTACGTCCGCTGGTAAAAAACGTCCATTATGCATTGGAGTTACCCAACTGACGAGCACGTCACAAGAACAAATGAATGCTGAGCAAAACATTGCCGGATCTCTGGAAGATTCGGTGCTCCATTATGCAAAACTTACTAAACAGGCAGGATTGGATGGCGTCGTCTGTTCCACCCATGAAGTAAAGAATATACATGAACGCATCGGTCATGAATTCTTAACCGTCACACCAGGAATCCGAAGTGCAGGTGGACAGACGCATGATCAAAAGAGAATTGCCACGCCTGAACAAGCTAGGGATTTTGGAGCGGATGCCATCGTTGTAGGAAGAGCCATAACGGGGGCGGCAGATCCATTAAGGGCGTATTTGGATATGAAAGCAGCTTGGGAGGGAATATCATGTTAAATAATAAGATAGCTGAACATCTATTGGAAATAAAAGCAGTGTACTTACAGCCGAATGACCCCTTTACTTGGGCATCTGGAATTCAATCACCCATTTATTGTGACAACCGCTTAACCCTTTCATACCCAGAGGTTCGCAATGAAATAGCGGAAGGATTGAAAGGATTGATTGAACAGAATTTCCCTGAGGCTGAACTGATTGCAGGCACAGCAACTGCCGGCATTCCGCATGCAGCTTGGGTGAGTGAAAAATTAAATGCACCGATGTGCTATGTTCGATCCAAAGCCAAGGAGCACGGAAAGGGCAATCAAATAGAAGGCCGTGCTGTTCCAGGACAAAAAGTGGTGGTTGTGGAAGACTTGATTTCAACCGGCGGAAGTGTGATTACTGCTGTTAACGCGCTGAAAGAAGCTGGCTGTGATGTTCTAGGAGTCGTTTCGATCTTTACTTACGAATTGGAAAAAGGAAAAGAAAAATTTGATGCTGAGGGCATTATTAACCATTCATTGAGTGACTACTCGACTTTGATAAAAGTCGCTAATGAAAAAGGGTACATCACAGCAGAAGAATTGGAAAAGCTAAAAAAATGGCGTGAGAATCCGGCTGATACGGCTTGGATTTCTGCATGAAAATAGAGGTGGCCCAATCACAAAGGATTGGGTCACCTCTATTTTTTTACCTTTCAATCCTTTACCGCTTCCTTTAAGCGTATGACAGTATCGGCATCAGGTGTAATATATACGGTCTGCTGCTGGTCGTAGATCACGAACCCGGGTTTGGAACCATTCGGTTTCTTAACATGGCGAACTTGTGTGAAGTCAACGGGCACTGAGCTCGATTGCTGTGCTTTACTGAAGAAAGCTGCTAATACGGCTGCCTCTTTTATCGTTTTTTCACTTGGCGATTCATTTCGAATCACAACATGTGAGCCAGGTATATCTTTGGTATGAAGCCATATTTCATCACGGCGTGCAAACTTATTCGTTAGATAATCATTTTGTTTATTATTCTTCCCGACAAAAATGAGATCTCCATCTGTAGCATAATATGTTTCAAGCTGCGGTTTTGCATTTGCAGGCTTTTTCATGCCTTTTTTCTTTTTTTGCCTAATGTATCCTTCTTCCTGAAGTTCTTCGCGAATCTCCTCTATATCTCTGGGTGAAGCTGATTGGAGCTGCTGATGCAAGGCTTCAAAGTAGGCCAATTCCAATTTTGTCTTTTCGATTTGTTCTTGGACGACTCCGACTGCATTTTTGGACTTTTGGTATCTGGAGAAGTACTTTTGTGCATTATCTGATGGATTTTTTAATGGGTCAAGCGGGATGGTGACCATACTTTGTTCTTCATCATAATAATTGACGACTTCTATTTCTTTCATGCCTTTTTTCATTTGATATAGATTAGCTGTAAGCAGCTCACCGAACAACTGATACTGTTCTCCGCGTTCCGTATCTTTTAATGTACGTTCGAGCTTCCCGATTTTTTTTGAGTTCTTTTCTATTTCATTAGTAATGAAACGTTCTACATCTTGGCTCTTTTGCTTAACCCGATCTCTTTCTGCCTTTCCGAAGTAATAGCGGTCGAGCATCTCGCTCAATGAAGGAAACGTACGTTGATTCCCAGTCAGATGCTCTAGTGAAAGCATATAAAAAACTTCTTTATTTCCATCTTGTTTGATCATCGCAGTATAGTTTTGCTCCGAGATTTCTTGGATAATCTTTAAAAAAGCTGATGGAAGGGTCGTGCTGTTGGCAAGTCCAGCCCGGTAAACGGCTTCCTTTGCAACTAATGGTGAAACTCCAGAAAAATGGGCAACAAGCTGTCGATCCAGCTTTCCTGCATTGAAGTCAATATTCTTCCTTATATCGTCCTCGGTAGCCTCGAAGGGATTCTTCTTTTCTTGTGCGGGCGGGGCCAAATATTCCTGGCCGGGCAATATCGCACGATAACTGTTAACGGCATGTGAAACATGCTTAATGCTGTCCAAAATCATATTTCGTTCTTTATCGACTAAAACAATGTTGCTGTGACGCCCCATGATTTCGATGATTAACTGCTTTTGAGAGACATCACCAAGCTCATTGCGACCCTTCACTTCAAAAATGATCATCCTATCAAGTTCATATTGATAAATATTTTCTATCGTATAGCCTTCGAGGTGCTTCCTAAGAAGCATACAGAACATGGGTGCCTCTTTGGGATTTTCATAACTCTCTTCGGTCATTTGCACCCTCGAATAACTTGGGTGGGCTGATAATAGGAGCTTATGGTTCTTACCTCCAGCACGAACAACCAGTATTACTTCATTTTTATAAGGCTGATGTACCTTATTGATTCGTCCACCTTTTAATAAAGAAGCGATTTCTTCCGTCATCGCTTTCGTGAATAATCCATCAAATGACATTCTATTTTTACTTCCTTTACATAAGATTTTCTAAGAACTCATTTTGGCTGCCCATTTTAGCTAATCACAATTTTTTAGCGAACTGGGTGAAAAGCTGGGGTTGTTAGTTCAGGTAAATTGAATGGCTGCTTTTTTTGGTTCCAGAAATTAATTGCAAATTTGGTCCATTCATCATGATTAGCGGTCGTTCATTCATTAAATTATCCGGATCGTTCTTCTTTCCGCAATTCTGTTTAATTATAGCATTATTTTGGACGAGTCTGAATAATCATGGAAGAAGAGCAGGTTGTTTTATGTATCGGTAAGCAGGCAGGTGTTGGATGAGTAAAGCAAAAAGCGCCTGTTGAGATGTATACAGGAGCCTATTTCATTCTATTCAAAGGGATGTGTGATACTTGATGGAGTTCAAGGAAATGAATAATCAAGAAATGGAGAAAGCGCTTCAAACAAACGTTACACACGGTTTGGACGATGATGAAGTAAAGGACAGGCTGCGAAAGCATGGCTTTAACGAATTGAAGGAAGGAGAAAAACAGTCTGCCATTCTTTTATTTTTCGCCCAATTCAAAGATTTCATGGTCATAGTATTACTTGCCGCGACCTTAGTCTCCGGGATATTGGGTGAATATATCGATGCGATTGCCATCATGGCGATTGTTTTTTTGAATGGATTACTTGGGTTTTTTCAAGAACGGAAGGCAGAGAAATCCCTGGATGCCCTAAAGGAAATGGCTGCGCCGCAAGTTAACGTACTTCGGGATGGCCAGTGGCTGAAAGTCCCATCGAGAGAAGTCGTAGTTGGGGATATCCTGAAGTTTTCAAGTGGTGACCGAATTGGTGCCGATTTACGGATCATCGACCATTCAAGCCTTGAAATAGAAGAGTCTGCACTTACCGGTGAGTCACTCCCGGCCGTTAAATGTTCTGATCCATTGATGAATGAGGTTGAAGGTATCGGTGATCAGGAAAATATGGCGTTTATGGGAACGATGGTAACAAGAGGAAATGGGGTAGGAATCGTAATCGCTACAGGAATGAATACGGCGATGGGCAAGATTGCGGATCTCTTGCAGACTGCAGAAACAAAAGAAACACCGCTTCAACGGAGGTTGGAGCAGCTAGGCAAAATTTTGATCGTCACGGCTTTAATATTAACTGTAATCGTGGTCCTGACTGGTGTCATTCAAGGGCATGACCTCTATACGATGTTTTTGGCCGGGGTATCTTTGGCTGTTGCGGCGATTCCTGAAGGCTTGCCAGCCATTGTGACCGTAGCATTGTCTTTGGGCGTTCAGCGTATGATCAAACAAAAAGCGATTGTCCGCAAGCTTCCTGCCGTAGAAACGCTTGGCTGCGCAACGGTGATTTGCTCAGATAAGACAGGTACACTGACACAAAACAAAATGACGGTGACGAAGGTCTGGAGTGGAGGGAAAACTTGGGATGTCGGCGGTACTGGTTATAATCCGGTCGGAGAGTTTTCTTTAGAGGGAGTTTCAGTTGCCCCGAAAAACCATAATGCCTTGCTTCAAATAATTACATTCGGCATGCTCTGTAATAAAGCCGAGTTAAAGGAGAATGGTAAACGATATATTTTAGACGGTGATCCGACAGAAGGGGCGATGTTGGTCGCGGCAATGAAAGCGGGCTTGACGAGGGAACACTTGTCTAAGAGGTTTACGATAGTCAAGGAGTTTCCATTTGACTCGGGCCGCAAAATGATGAGTGTCATAGTGAAGGATGATAAAGATAATCATTTCGTCATCGTAAAAGGGGCCCCTGATGTATTGATCGCCCAGTCCGACACGATTCTTTGGGGAGGAAAGTCGGAAATATTGAATCAGAAGAGTAAGGAAAGGGTACAACAGGACATGAATGAGCTTGCCTCTCAGGCACTTCGAATGATTGCTGTTGGTTATAAACCCCTTTCAAAAGGAACGATTTTGCTGCATGAAACCGAAGCTGAGCGCAATTTGACCTTCATGGGACTGCAGGGCATGATCGATCCCCCACGTCAGGAAGTGAAGCAGGCAGTTAAGGAATGCAGGGATGCCGGGATTAAAACTGTCATGATTACTGGCGACCATGTAATAACAGCAAAGGCAATAGCTAAAGAACTTGGTATTTTAAAAGGAAAAGACCGTGTACTAGAAGGACGGCAATTGGCCGACATGGAAGTCGGGGAACTTGAGGAAGTTGTTGAAAGTGTTTCGGTGTTTGCCCGCGTTTCCCCGGAACATAAGTTGAAAATCGTAAAAGCCTTGCAAAATAAAGGACATGTCGTTGCAATGACAGGGGATGGTGTCAATGATGCCCCTGCGATAAAATCAGCGGATATTGGTATATCCATGGGTATCACGGGTACTGATGTTGCTAAGGAAGCTTCTTCCTTGATATTGGTTGACGACAATTTTGCCACTATTAAATCGGCCATCAAAGAAGGCAGGAATATTTACGAAAACATCAGGAAGTTCATCCGTTATCTGCTTGCTTCCAATGTTGGGGAGATTTTGGTCATGTTTTTTGCAATGCTATGTGCCTTGCCGTTACCTTTGATACCAATCCAGATCTTATTCGTGAACCTTGTTACCGACGGACTGCCTGCAATGGCATTGGGACTGGATTCCGCAGAAGAAGATGTAATGAAAAGAAATCCAAGAAATGCTAATGAAGGTGTTTTTGGAAGAGGGCTTGGCTGGAAGATCATCTCTCGTGGTTTTCTGATCGGGATTTCTACATTGATCGCATTTTATGTGGTATACCGTGCAAATCCGGATAATCTTGCTTATGCACAAACGATTGCGTTCGCTACCTTGGTACTAGCTCAGCTAATACATGTATTCGATTGCCGAAGCGAACGTTCAATCTTCTCGAGAAATCCATTCGGTAACCTTTATCTAGTGGGGGCGGTATTGTCCTCCCTATTATTGATGGTAGCAGTCATGTATGTGCAGCCTTTACAAACAATCTTTCATACAGTACCGATTTCGGGAAGGGATTGGCTATTAGTTATAGGGATGGCATCCATTCCAACTTTTTTACTGGCTGGAACCTTTTTAGCAAGAAAAGCACAATGATATATGATATAATCTTTAAGGTGGTAGAGTCATGCTCTATTGCCTTTTTATTTTTGTAGTATTTTATTTGTGAGCTAAAGTTTTCGTGCTGTAGCTAATATATAATGAAAGTTAAAGGCCAAATTACTACATTATGTTTGATAGGATGTGGAACCATGGTTACCAGTATGACGGGCTATGGAAGAGAAGAAGCGGAAAACGAACAGGTCAAGGTTTTTGTCGAAATTAAGACCGTGAACCATCGTTTTTGTGAATATACGATTTGGATGCCGCGCCAGCTTTTGGTTTTGGAAGAAAAGGTGAAGAAGAAGGCGAATCAATACATAAGAAGGGGACGGGTGGAAATCTTCATCACAGTGGAAGGTGAGAGCCTGGTTTCCAAAAAGGTGAAGATCGATTGGAATCTTGCGGATCAGTATGTGGAATTGATGAATGAAGTCAAGGGAAAATACAATCTGGAAAGTTCCATAACATTACAGGATATGCTGCAACTTGAATCGATTTTCATGACGGAAGAAGTACCTGCGGTTCCTGCCGATTTGGAATCCCTGTTATTGAAGGCTGTCACCGGGGCATTGGAAAATCTGGAAAAAATGCGGAATCTGGAAGGTCAGGAACTGGCCTTGGACATGAAACGCCAGCTTAAAAAGTTCGGTGAGATTGTAGCAGGGGTCAAAATGCATGCACCTTCAGTCGTCGAGAAATATAAAGCACGGTTGGAAATCAAACTGGCCGAGATGACTGAAGCATTGATTGAAGATAGCCGCATTGTTACAGAAGCGGCCATTTTTGCTGATAAATGTGATATAAATGAAGAACTGACCAGACTCGATAGCCATGTACAGCAATTTTCAAGGACGCTTACCCATAGTGAACCAATTGGAAGAAAACTTGACTTCCTTGTCCAGGAAATGAACAGGGAAGTCAATACGATTGGATCAAAGGCAAATGATTCGGCCATTACCAAAGAAGTGGTGGAAATGAAAAGTCTTCTTGAAAAATTAAAGGAACAGGTTCAAAATATCGAGTAGTCGGTTTATGATGAACCTAACAAGGTGACAATAGATATGAATGGGGGACAAAAATGTCAATAAAGCTCATTAATATTGGTTTTGGGAATATCGTTTCCGCAAACCGGATTGTATCCATCGTGAGCCCGGAATCGGCTCCGATCAAAAGGATCATCCAAGACGCCCGGGACCGCGGATCCTTAATAGATGCTACATATGGTAGAAGAACTAGGGCCGTTATAATTACAGACAGCGACCATGTTATCTTATCTGCCGTTCAACCGGAAACGGTTGCCGCACGGCTTCAAGATAGAGATGACAGCGTAGAAGAGGGGTAACTGAAACAATATGAGAGAAAAAGGTTTATTAATCGTTTTGTCCGGTCCATCCGGTGTTGGTAAAGGAACTGTAAGGAAGGCGATTTTTTCTCAGCCAGGAACGGCATTCGAATATTCAATTTCGATGACGACACGGCTGCCTCGCCATGGTGAAGTGGATGGAGTGGACTATTTCTTCAAAAAACGCGAGGAATTCGAAGCACTTATCAAAGAAGGAAAATTGCTGGAATATGCTGAGTTCGTCGGTAATTATTATGGAACACCCGTGGATTATGTCCGTGAAACAATCGATTCCGGAAAAGATGTATTTCTGGAAATTGAAGTTCAAGGAGCTAAACAGGTCCGGGAGAAATTCCCTGAAGGACTTTTCATTTTCCTTGCCCCTCCGAGTTTGACCGAACTCGAAAGCCGCATCGTTACTCGCGGGACCGAGACGGAGGAAGCGATAAAAGGACGGATGAAAGTGGCGAAGGAAGAAATAGAACTTATGGATCTGTATGATTATGTTGTTGAAAATGATCATGTGGATGCCGCATGTGCTAGAATTAATGCAATTGTAATTGCCGAGCATTGCCGTCGGGAAAGAGTTGCTGTTTTATATAAAAAAATGTTGGAGGCGGAATAAATTATGTTATATCCATCAATTGATTCTCTATTACTTAAAATCGATTCTAAATACTCACTTGTATCAGTGGCAGCTAAACGCGCCAGGGAAATGCAAATAAAAGATAATTGCCTCGTAACTAAACCGGTCTCCCATAAATCAGTAGGTCGTGCCCTTGAAGAAATTCATTCCGGTAAATTGACTTACGATAATTCTTACGAGGAAAACTAAGAGAACACATAGCTTGACCTATCGGGCCTGACACCCTAAAGCAAACAGGAGCGTTACATTTGGAAAGTGCTTCCATCCTGCGGCCAAGGTGTCAGGCCTGTTTGTTTTGATTTTTTTAAGAGTAACCAAAGTCATTGATTAATCAGGAAAGATGGAGTGCCTGGGGGAATCCAAATGTTATTGCGCATTTCAAATGAATTTTCTTCGCTTTTCCGTCATAATTAGAAAAAATAGAATGTATAGTTAGGGGAAATTTGCATGCTTATCGATAAAAAAGTACTTCTTTGTGTCACCGGCGGGATTGCTGTATATAAGGCTGCTGCCCTGACAAGTAAATTAACTCAGGAAGGTGCGCGTGTTAAAGTGATCATGAGTGAATCGGCACGTAAGTTCGTGACGCCGCTCACCTTTCAAGCACTTTCGAGAAATGATGTGTATACAGATACTTTTGAAGAGAAGGATTCATCAGTCATTGCCCACATCGATTTGGCTGATTGGGCTGATATCATCCTATTGGCTCCAGCTACAGCCAATGTCATCGGCAAGGTAGCCAATGGAATCGCGGATGATATGATCACGACCACACTTCTGGCAACGGAAGCGCCTGTTTGGGTTGCGCCGGCGATGAACGTGCACATGTACGCCCACCCAGCGGTTCAGAAAAATATGGGGACACTTCGGTCGTTTGGATATCAATTCATTGAACCGGGTGAAGGGTATTTGGCCTGCGGTTATGTAGGGAAAGGGCGATTGGAGGAACCGGAAACAATCGTAGAACATCTTAATCGATATTTCGGTGAAAGCAAATCACACCAACAGCCTCTTAAAGGAAAGAAATATTTGATAACGGCAGGACCGACTCGTGAAGCAATCGATCCCGTCCGTTACGTGACAAATCATTCCAGCGGAAAAATGGGCTATGCCCTTGCCGAAGAGGCAATTGAAATGGGCGCTGAGGTGACATTGATTACTGGCCCCGTTAACTTGACGCCACCTTCCAAGGCCAAAGTAATTCCAGTGGAATCAGCAGCGGATATGTATGATGCGGTATTCGAACAGTTCGATTCCAGTGACGTCGTAATCATGACGGCTGCAGTGGCGGACTATAAACCGAAGATTTATCATGCTCAAAAGATGAAAAAACAGCCAGGGGAAAATGTGATTGAATTTGAACGGACAAAGGATATCCTCATGGAACTCGGTGAAAATAAAACTCATCAGATATTGGTAGGCTTTGCGGCTGAAACGAACAACGTCGAAGAATACGCAAGAGGGAAATTAGTCAAAAAGAACGCAGATATGATCGTTGCCAATAATGTTACCGTCGCAGGGGCAGGATTTGGTACGGATACGAACATCGTGACCATTTACGATAAAGATGGAAGTGCGACCGAACTTCCAAAAATGAGTAAAGCGGATATAGCTAAAAGCATCCTGGCAGAAGTATCCCGCATGCAAAAGGAATGATGTCTTATGGATATAGCATCCGTCATCGTGGATGTACCTGCTAAACAAACGGATCGAGAATTCGACTATCGCATACCTGAAAAGTGGAACCAAGTCATCAAGCCCGGAATGCGGGTCATCGTCCCATTCGGTCCAAGAATGGTGCAGGGATTCGTCACAGGCTTAAAAGCTAAAAGCGACTTTGCGAAATTACGCAATATAAAGGAACCAATGGATCTGGAGCCCATCCTTAATGATGAATTGCTTCAGCTGGGTGACTGGTTGACCAAAGAGGCGATGTGTTTTAAAATTTCAGCGCTGCAGGCCATGCTTCCGGCAGCGATGAAAGCAAAGTATGAAAAAGTTATTAAAGTCGTTGAAGATAAAAAGGATCAGCTGCCTCGCTTCATTCAAAATCTTTTCGGGAAAAATGATTCAATATCTTGGAAAGACGTGATTGAAGGGGAGAATGCCTCCCTCTTCCAAAAGGAAATGCAAAATGGCAATCTTGAGCTCGTATATAATGTGAAAAACCGACTAAATAAGAAGACGGTCCGTGTCATTAAATCTTTGCTTTCCCCTAAGGAACTGAAAGAAATGGCATCAGCCATGTCCAGCCATGCAAAAAAACAACAGGAACTCCTTCAATACTTTATTGAACATCAAGAACCCATTCCGTTAAAGGAATTGCTTGAATTGATAAACACATCAAGCGGTACCGTCAAATCCCTAGTGTCAAAAGGGGCTTTGGCGGAAATGGATCAAGAAATATACCGTGATCCGTATGAAAACCGTGTGTTCGAAAAATCCACACCCTTTACACTAACAGCTGAACAAACAGCTGCCTTGAAGCCCATCAACGAGAAAATACATCATGATGAACATGAAGTCTTTCTTTTATATGGTGTAACAGGCAGCGGGAAGACGGAAGTGTATCTACAGGCAATTGCCTCTGTCATTGAAAAAGGGAAGGAAGCCATCATGCTTGTTCCTGAAATCTCCTTAACGCCACAGACGGTGAAGCGGTTTAAGGAACGATTTGGTGAGCAGGTAGCTGTCATGCATAGCGGTTTATCCGTAGGTGAAAAATATGATGAATGGCGGAAAATTCACCGTAAGGAAGTTAAAGTGGTGGTGGGCGCGCGTTCAGCCGTGTTTGCTCCTTTTGAAAACCTGGGGCTGGTCATCATTGATGAAGAACATGAATCCAGTTATAAGCAAGAAGAAACGCCAAGGTACCACGCCAGGGATGTTGCCATTGAAAGAGCAAAATCATATAGATGTCCGGTAATTCTTGGCAGCGCCACACCTACACTTGAATCTTTTGCACGTGCCAAGAAAAACGTCTATAAATTATTGACGCTTAGCCAGAGGATGAATAAAAATGCATTGCCAGCAGTGGATATTGTAGATATGAGGGAAGAACTAAGAACGGGAAATCGTTCCATGTTTTCGGAGCTGCTCTTTACAAAGCTGAAAGACCGGCTTGAGAAGGGGGAGCAAACAGTCCTGATGCTAAATAAAAGGGGACATTCTTCCTTTGTGATGTGCCGAAGCTGCGGATTGGTCATCAACTGCCCTAATTGTGACATTTCACTTACTTATCATCGCTTTAATGATATAATGAAATGCCATTATTGTGGGTTTGAAGAGGGAATGCCTTCCGTTTGCCCTGAATGTGAAAGTGAGCATATAAGGTTCTTCGGTACAGGCACTCAAAAGGTTGAAGAAGAGCTTGCAAAAATCCTCCCTGAAGCACGGGTCATACGAATGGATGTTGACACGACAAGCAAGAAAGGTTCACATGAGCGGTTGCTGAATGCTTTTGGTGAAGGGAAGGCCGATATATTGTTAGGCACCCAAATGATAGCCAAGGGCCTTGATTTTCCTAATATCACTCTTGTTGGAGTCCTATCAGCTGATACGATGCTACATCTGCCTGATTTCCGTTCTTCTGAAAAGACATTCCAGCTGCTGACACAGGTAAGCGGAAGGGCGGGACGTCATCAGCTTCCGGGAGAAGTGGTCATCCAAACGTATACGCCTGAGCACTACAGCATCGAGCTTTCTGCCTTACAGGATTTTGATGCTTTTTATGAACGGGAGATGCATCTAAGGAGGCAAAGTCATTACCCTCCCTATTATTATGTTGTCCTTATAACCGTTTCACATGAAGATTTAATGAAGACGGTCAGTGTTACTGAAAAAATCACCAATTATTTAGGCTCTCGATTGAATCGGGATTCTATCGTACTAGGTCCGGTTGCTTCGCCCATTAGTCGAATCAACAATAGATATCGCTATCAATGTCTGATAAAATACAAACGAGAGCCGGACCTTAATCAGCATCTACGCACACTTTTGGAACATTACCAAAAAGAAACCGCTCAAAATCATCTGCAGATTTCAATAGATTTAAATCCACAGATCATGATGTAATTATTTGAGAGATGGGATGATTACCGCGAGCTGTTACAGCTTGCGTTTTTATATAATGAAGTGTTGTTTTCATATCTAGGAGGGTACCTTTAATTTTGGCTATTTTACCGATTGTCTTGTTTCCTGAAAAAATTTTACAACAAAAATGCGATAAAGTAACAAGTTTTGATAAAAAGTTGGCAAAGCTGTTAAATAATATGTATGAAACGATGGTGGAGGCGGATGGCGTTGGACTTGCAGCACCTCAGGTTGGCGTGAAAAAGCAAGTGGCCGTCGTTGAAATAGAGGAAGGTTCCGGTGCTATCGAACTGATTAATCCGGAAGTGCTGGAAGTGGAAGGCGAACAGACAGGTGTTGAAGGATGCTTGAGCTTCCCGAGTTTATATGGCGAAGTATCGCGTCCATACCGTGTCAAAGTCCGGGCACAAAACCGAAAAGGATCTTTTTTCGAGATAGAAGCGGAGGACTTCCTCGCGAGGGCCCTTCAGCACGAAATTGATCATCTGCAAGGAGTTTTATTTACAAGTAAGGTTTCCCGGTATATTTCGGAAGAAGAGTTAGAAAGGTTTGGAGAAGAATGACAAAAATTATATTTATGGGTACGCCGGACTTTTCAGTGCCGGTATTGAGAAGAATCATTGATGAAGGGTATGATGTGATCGCTGTGGTCACACAGCCCGATCGTCCAGTAGGCCGCAAAAAGGTGCTGACGCCGCCGCCCGTTAAGGTCGAAGCCGAAAAGCTGGGGATTCCCGTTTATCAGCCCGAAAAAATCCGTGAAAAAGAAGAACTTGAAAAAATCATTGCATTGAATCCTGACTTAGTGGTGACGGCGGCTTTCGGTCAAATCCTTCCGAATGAATTGCTGGATGCCCCTAAGTACGGCTGTATCAATGTACATGCCTCCCTGCTTCCTGAACTGCGTGGAGGGGCGCCAATTCATTATTCCATTTTACAAGGGAAAGAAAAGACGGGAATAACCATCATGTATATGGCGGAAAAATTGGATGCCGGTGATATATTGACTCAGGCGGAAGTTATTATAGAGGAAGAAGACAATGTAGGTACACTGCATGATAAATTAAGCAAGATAGGGTCGGATTTACTTGCAGAGACGCTTCCGAAACTTATAAATCAGGAGTTACAGGCGATCAAGCAGGATGAGGCAAAAGCGTCTTTTGCGCCTAACATAAAACGGTCTGAGGAAAAAATCGACTGGTCGAAATCAGGGGAAGACATCTATAACCATGTACGTGGCCTGAATCCTTGGCCTGTTGCTTATACAACCTTAGACGGGGCCATTTTGAAAATTTGGCAGGTAAAGAAACTTGAAGATGGCAATCAGGCAGTGCCGGGCACGGTCATTGATGTACAAAGTGATGGTTTCATCGTTTCGACAGGCAATGAGACGGCAATACTAGTTACAGAACTGCAGCCTTCAGGGAAGAAAAAAATGCCGGCGAAAGATTATTTGCGCGGAGCCGGATCGTTCATTAAAGCAGGCATGAAGTTAGGAGAACAGAATGAAGCAAACTAAAAAGGGAGTACGTGAAATCGCTCTCGATATCTTGGAATCTGTAGAGAAAAACCAATCCTACAGTAACCTATTATTGAACAATTTGATTAAAAAGCACCAGTTATCCGCCGTGGACAGCGGACTGCTTACAGAAATAAGCTACGGTACCATACAGCGGAAGATGACTTTGGATTATTATTTGAACCCATATATTAAACAACCGAAAAAAACGCAAAGCTGGGTCATCAATTTACTTAGACTTTCCGTTTACCAAATGGTCTATTTAGATAAAGTGCCTGATCATGCAATCATTTTCGAGGCCGTAGAAATTTCCAAAAAGCGCGGGCATAAAGGTACATCTTCGATGGTAAATGGTGTACTTCGTAATATTCAAAGAAATAGTGTTCCTTCTTTAGGTGATATTAAAGATGATCTGGAACGGCTTTCCATAGAAGTAAGTCATCCAATTTGGTTGGTCAAGCGTTGGGTAGAGCAATTTGGTTATGAAAAAACCAAGGAAATGTGTGAAATCAACTTAACTGCCCCTTTACAGACGGGACGGGTTAATTTAAAGAAGATTTCACGCCGTGAATTGATCAGCATATTAACGGAAGAAGGATATGATGTTGAAGCAAGTGAAGTCGTTCCCGAAGCAATCGTCAGCTATAAAGGGAATCTTGCTCATTCAGAAAGCTACAAATTAGGGTATTTATCGATTCAGGACGAGAGTTCAATGCTTGTAGCCCATGCATTAGGTGCGAATGAAAATGATGCTGTACTCGATTGCTGTGCTGCACCTGGAGGGAAAACGACACATATCGCAGAAGGTTTGACCACTGGACAAGTATATGCGCTCGACCTTCATGAGCATAAGGTCAAGCTCATTAAAGAGCAGGCTGAGCGCCTAAAACTCAGAAACAATATTAAGACAATGGCCCTTGATAGCAGAAAAGTGCAAGAACACTTTAATAAGGAAGGGTTTGACAGGGTGCTGATCGATGCACCGTGTTCCGGGTTGGGAGTCATGCGCCGGAAGCCTGATGTAAAGTACACTAAAACAAAAGATGATATAATGAAACTCTCAAATATACAAAAACAACTATTGGAATCGGCTGCCCCGCTTGTCAAGCAAGGCGGACGGTTAGTATATAGTACCTGTACGGTGGATAAAGAAGAAAATGACAAAGTCGCTGCAGCATTTTTGGAAAGCCATCCGGATTTTGAAAGCGATGCAACCTTGTCCACAAGAATGCCTGAAAGCGTTCAGCCATTTATCGAGGGTCATACGCTGCAAGTTTTTCCGCAATATTTTAGCAGTGACGGATTCTTTATTGCGAGTTTTAGAAAGAAGGTGCTGTAATGGCAGAAATCACTAAATCATCTAGAGTAAGAAAAGACACGACACCAGAAAAACCATCGATCTACTCATTAGAGCTTCACCAAATTAAAGAATGGCTTATTCAAAATGGAGAGAAGGCATTCCGGGCCGATCAAGTATATGACTGGCTTTATAAAAAGCGTGTCTCCAGTTTTGAAGATATGTCCAACCTTTCGAAATCATTACGGGATAAGCTGGAATCACAATTCACCTTCACAACTTTGAAAACTTTGATTCAGCAAACGTCCAATGACGGAACGATTAAGTTTTTATTTGAACTCCATGATGGATATTCGATTGAAACGGTGCTGATGCGCCATGAATATGGAAACTCCATTTGCGTGACAACGCAGGTAGGATGTAGAATTGGCTGTACATTCTGTGCGTCGACATTAGGCGGTTTAAAGCGGAATCTTGAATCAGGGGAAATTGTTGCCCAGGTCGTTAAAGTTCAGCAAGCACTTGACGAATCGGAAGAACGTGTTAGTTCTGTCGTAATCATGGGAATCGGTGAACCGTTTGATAACTACGATAATATGATGTCATTCTTAAAGAATATTAACCATGAAAAGGGCTTGAACATCGGGGCGCGTCATATTACCGTTTCCACAAGTGGAATCATTCCTAAAATCTATAAGTTTGCCGAAGAAAGCATGCAAATAAACTTTGCTGTTTCCCTTCATGCACCTAATACGGAATTGAGAAGTAAATTGATGCCGATCAATAAGGCCTACAAACTTCCAGACTTGATTGAATCCATCAAATACTATACAGAAAAAACAGGTCGCCGTGTAAGTTTTGAATATGGTCTATTCGGTGGCGAGAATGATACAGTGGAGCACGCTGAAGAATTAGCAGCTTTAATAAAAGGGATAAAATGCCATGTTAACTTAATACCGGTTAACTATGTACCTGAACGCAACTATGTACGTACACCTCGGGACCAAATTTTTGAGTTTGAAAAAACATTGAAGAAGCGCGGCATTAATGTAACGATCCGAAGGGAACAAGGCAGTGATATTGACGCAGCCTGCGGCCAGCTTCGGGCCAAGGAGCGCAAAGAAGAGACGAGGTGACCCTATGAGGGCAATATTTAAGACAGACCGTGGAAAAGTCCGCCAGCATAATGAAGATAATGGCGGAATCTTTAAGAACTCGGAAGGCGTTCGCCTTGCCATCGTTGCAGATGGCATGGGCGGCCACCGTGCCGGGGATGTAGCCAGTGCAATGACGATAGACCTTCTGAAAAAGGGCTGGGAAGCATCCACAGGAATCGAAACGGCAAATAATGCCGAGGATTGGCTGAATCAGCAAATCGTCTTGGTCAATCAGTTGCTTTTTGAACATGCAGAAGCGAATACGGAATGTAAGGGCATGGGGACCACCATTGTTGCAGCCATTTGCACCGACAAGTTTGCTACCATTGCCAACATCGGGGACAGCCGATGTTATTTGTATAATGAGAGCGGTTTTAAGCAGGTCACGGAAGATCATTCACTTGTTAACGAATTGGTCCGTTCCGGGCAGATTTCGAAGGAAGATGCTGAAAACCACCCACGGAAAAATGTCTTATTACGAGCCCTGGGGACAGAAATGCAAGTGGAAATGGACATTATGACTGTTATCTTCGAAGAAAATGATTTACTATTGCTTTGTTCGGATGGATTGACGAATAAAGTGAGTGAACAGGAACTGGAAGAAACCGTAACCAATGGACAGTCACTTGAAGAAAAGGCGAATTCATTAATAGATAAGGCCAATCACTACGGTGGGGAAGATAATATCACCCTTGTGCTTGTTCAATTTACTGAAGAAAGTGAAAGCAGGTGAATTGAATGTTGATTGGTAGAAGAATCAACGGCCGTTATAAACTGATCGAGATGGTCGGCGGCGGCGGTATGGCGAATGTTTACCTTGCAAGGGATATGATCTTAGATAGGGATGTTGCATTGAAAATCCTTCGCATGGATTTTAATAACGACGAAGAGTTCATCAAGCGCTTCAATCGGGAAGCCCAATCGGCAACCAGTTTGGCCCATCCCAATATCGTAAGTATTTATGATGTTGGTGAAGAAGATTCAATCTATTATATTGTAATGGAATACGTGGACGGTTTTACACTAAAGCAATACATACAAAAATATTATCCGATTCCAGTTGATGAAGCCTTGGATATCATGAAGCAAATCACGGCAGCGATTTCCCATGCCCATCATAATGGGATCATCCATCGTGACATCAAGCCACAGAACATTTTGATTGATAAAGAAGGAACCGTCAAGATTACGGACTTCGGCATTGCATTGGCCCTAAGTGCAACAAACATAACCCAGACCAACGCAGTCTTGGGCTCGGTTCATTATTTATCTCCGGAACAGGCCAGAGGCGGTATGGCCAATAAGAAATCGGACATTTATTCACTTGGTATCGTCATGTTTGAATTGTTGACGGGGAGGTTGCCTTTTTCGGGTGAATCAGCCGTTTCGATAGCGCTTAAACATTTACAATCGGAAACTCCTTCGCCAAAACGCTGGAACTCTGAAATACCTCAGAGTGTAGAAAATATTATCCTGAAAGCGACAGCCAAAGATTCATATTACCGCTATGATAGCGTGGACTCAATGGAAGATGACATGCGGACTTCGCTTAATCCTGAGCGTTCAAATGAACTGCCTTTTGCCATTCCTGAAGATCATGATGCAACAAAAGCCATCCCCGTCATAACGGATGATCAGATTTCAAGCGTCGATGAGACAATCATAAGGGGTCCGGAAAAAAATACATTGGTCTATGCGGACGATGAAGAAAGTGAATCAGAAGCAGAGAGTAAATCGAAAAAGAAACCGAAAAAACAAAAGAAACAGAAAAAACAAAAAATCAAGTCGGACCATAAAGGTAAAAAACGAAAGAACATGCCTGCGATCTTGGTGACCACCTTTTTAGTTCTCGCCCTGCTTGCTGTTTTATCTGTCACTGTTTTACCTCCCCTCCTTGTTTCGAAGGAAGTGACGATCCCGGACCTTAAAGGGGAAGAATTGGATGATGCCATTACTGAATTGCTTGAATTGGATTTGGAAATTGGAGAAACGATCGAGATTGAAGATGAAGAGGTTGAAGCTGGTCTTGTGATCAAAACCAATCCTAAGGAAGGTAAGACGGTCAAGGAAGGTGCAGCAATCGATATTTATCAAAGCGTTGGTAAAGAGACGATTTCATTGTCCAGTTATGAAGGTCGAGACTATTCTGATGTTAAATCCCTGCTTGAAAAAATGGGATTCAAAAACATAAGCGTGACCGAAAAATATGATGACAGTGCTGCCGGCACGATCATAGAACAATCGCCCTCGGGTGCCACTGAGGTCGTACCATCCGAAACGGACCTTGAGCTAACGGTCAGTAAAGGGACAGATCTGCTGAGCTTGAAGAACTTAACGGGGTTCAATGAAGCTGGCCTTAATGATTATTCCAATGAGAGTGGAATAAAGATCGATGTCGAAGAAGAAATCTATGATGATTCCGTAGCTGAGGGGCTTGTCATTTCGCAGTCACCCGAACCTGCAACGAAGGTGGAAAAGGGCAGTACTGTGAAAGTGGTCATTTCAAAAGGGAAAGAAGAGATTCCTCCCAAGAGTGTAACGGAGGAAATCAAAATCGAGTATGATCCGGTTGAGCCAGGCAAAACGCAAAAAATACAAATTTTCATCGAGGATATCAACAATAGCATGACGGAGCCTCAAGAAACATTCTTTATCTTGGAAGATGCCAAAAGAACGATCGAATTAATGGTTTCCCCGGATAAAAAAGCAGGATATAAAGTCATGCGGGACAATCAGGTCATCATTGACGAATCCGTCTCATATCCAGAATAAATTTAATAATTAGGAGTGTGGTTATGCCCGAAGGAAAAATTATCAAAGCACTAAGTGGATTTTATTATGTCCTTGATGGTGAAGAGGTCTATCAATGCCGCGGACGGGGCGTGTTCAGGAAGAATAAGGTAACGCCTCTTGTGGGTGATTATGTGGTTTTTGAAGCGGAAAATAAAACGGACGGGACAGTGACCGAAATAAAACCGCGAAAGAATGAATTGATTCGTCCGCAAATATCGAATGTAGACCAGGCAATCCTTGTCTTTTCAGCAGTAGAGCCTGATTTCAGTCCGGCATTGCTTGATCGATTCCTCGTACTGATCGAAGATAACGAAATCGAACCCATTATCGTCGTGACGAAACTTGACTTGGTTACAGCTGAAAACCAAAAGAAATTGTCTCAGTATATCAAGGACTATCAGAAACTTGGCTATACTGTACTGGAAACATCTTCAGTTACTGCTGGAGGAATTGAAGGACTAGTGCCGTATTTAGAAGGAAAAACCAGTGTATTTGCCGGTCAGTCCGGCGTTGGGAAATCGTCTTTGCTTAATGCAATCAATCCTGACTTGGCTTTAAAGACGGATGATATTTCATCACACCTGGGACGTGGGAAGCATACCACCCGCCACGTTGAATTGATTCATATTGGCTCTGGACTTGTCGCAGATACTCCAGGGTTCAGTTCACTTGAATTCATGGAAATGGAAGCTGAACGGTTATCCTATTGCTTCCCGGAAATGCATAAGTATGGGGAAGACTGTAAATTCCGGGCCTGCCTGCACGATAAAGAACCGAAGTGTGCAGTGAAGGAAGCGGTTGATGCCGGGGAAATTCCACGTTATCGATATGAGCATTATATGCAATTCTTAGAAGAAATCAGAGATAGAAAGCCGAGGTATTAAAATGGTTAAAATCGCACCATCCATTTTATCAGCTGACTTTGCAAAATTGGGAGAAGAAATTCTTGATGTGGAAAGGGGCGGAGCCGATTTAATCCATGTGGATGTCATGGATGGGCATTTCGTGCCGAATATAACGATAGGCTCATTAATTGTTGATGCTATCCGCCCGGTGACAAAACTTCCGCTTGATGTTCATTTAATGATCGAACAACCTGATCGTTATATCGAGGCCTTTGCGAAAGCGGGAGCCGATTATATAACTGTACATGTAGAGGCATGCACTCATTTGCATCGGACAATACAATTGATTAAATCTTTTGGTGTAAAGGCAGGCGTGGTGCTTAACCCAGCCACTCCGGCTTCTTTGATCCAACCTATAATCGAAGATATTGACATGGTATTGTTGATGACGGTCAATCCGGGTTTTGGCGGGCAAAAGTTCATTAAATCCGTTCTGCCCAAAATTGCCGAAGTGAAGGCGATGGCAGAAATGTATAATCAAAATCTCGAAATAGAGATTGATGGTGGAGTAAATGAAGAAACGGCTAAACTATGTATTGAACAAGGGGCGACAGTCCTGGTGGCCGGCTCGGCAATATATAATCAAGAAGATCGACACGCAGCGATTCAAAAGATTCGGGGAAAGTGATATAAGCCGACACTATCATATCCGTATGATGGTGGTCGGCTTTTTTTATCAATTAAACAAAGGCACCTTGGATATGATTAGATATAGAAAAGGATGATTTCAATGATTATTAGTATAATGGCTGGAGGTCCGGAATGTTTTTGGCCGGATCTGACATGGTATGAGGAGAAGACTGATCTTTGGGTCGGGGTTGACAGGGGAGTATGGTCCTTGCTTGAAAAAGGTATCGAACCTAGGTACGGTTTTGGGGATTTTGATTCAGTTTCGGAAGGGGAATACAAGAAGATTGAGCAAAGGCTGGAACAAATCAATCTATATTCTTCGGAAAAGGATGAAACGGATTTAGAGATCGCATTTAAATGGGCAATAAGGCAAAAGCCAAGTGAAATTCATATCCTGGGCGCTACAGGGGGAAGAATGGACCATTTTCTTGGAAATATCCAGCTGCTCCAAAAAGAAAGTGTCCTCCCTTATCATGGCGAAATAGAAATATACATAGTCGATCGGCAAAATATATTCACAGTAAAGACAGCGGGTTCATATGAGGTCACTGCTTTGAAAGATAAGAAATACTTGTCATTGCTCCCTGTAACGGCGGAAGTCACCGGCATTACACTTTCGGGTTTCAAATACCCACTGAATGATGCAAGCGTGGAAATAGGTTCGACGCTTTGCATCAGCAATGAACTAATTTCCGAATCTGGGAATGTTTCATTTGAGAAAGGCATATTAATGGTGATAAGAAGCAGTGATTAAAATTCATGCTTAGAGCAGATTCGGATATAATTACGATCATCCTATATCCGCTTAAAAGCTTATGTTGTAATAGAAAAATTCCACTTCATCTTTAATTGTGGGATGCAAAGAGGAGGGGCATGATGAAATTTTATACGATTAAATTGCCAAAAGTTCTGGGCAGTTTGGTAAGGGCTATGCTCGGAGCGTTTAAAAAAGGCTGATACTTATCTCCATGACACCTCTCAAATTTAGGGAGGTGTTATTTTTCGGTAAAAAGAGGCGGCCAACCATTAATGGGTGAAAGCGTTCTTCCTTGATGCAGGCCAGCCTTGATCAACGAATTGAAACCATCCCCATTAATACCGGCCAATACAAGTAAAAAGGCATCCTAAGAGGATGCCGTAACATTATACGCGTTCTACTTTGCCCGATTTAAGAGCTCTTGCAGAAACGTATACACGTTTAGGTTTACCGTCAACTAAAATACGTACTTTTTGAAGGTTAGCGCCCCATGTACGCTTGCTAGCGTTCATTGCGTGAGAGCGGCTGTTACCAGAACGAGTTCTTCTTCCAGTGATTACACATTTACGTGCCATGTTAAATTCCCTCCTAACTACAACAAGCTTAAGTTTTTCGCAGTCGTCTTAAGTCTTTGTAAAATACTTTAATAATTTATCATACCTACCGTTAGAATGCAATACTTCAGTTAATTACTTTCAAGAAAAAAACCTTGACATACATACTTCGAAATTGGAATTATATATAGGACCGTAAGACATTTACTTTTAAAACCATAGACATTATAGT
This sequence comes from Peribacillus sp. YIM B13472, assembly GCF_042788005.1. Lineage (NCBI taxonomy): Bacteria > Bacillati > Bacillota > Bacilli > Caryophanales > Bacillaceae > Peribacillus > Peribacillus sp. YIM B13472. The sequence continues at coordinate 150,234 of NZ_JBHZPG010000003.1, read as the reverse complement.
AAAATGTCTTTAGTTGATTTGATTTTTTGGGAGGGAAAAGAAAATGTCTATCGAATTACAAACGAAGTATGGACAAATTGACATCTCTAATGATGTTATCGCTACTGTAGCAGGCGGAGCAGCCGTGGATTGCTACGGAATTATAGGAATGGCTTCCAAAAAACAATTTAAAGACGGCATTGCCGAAATTTTAAGAAAAGAAAACTTTACTAAGGGTGTAATAGTCCGTCAAGAAGAGGAAGAAGTTCATATCGATATGTATATTATCGTAAGTTATGGAACGAAAATCTCGGAAGTTGCACATAATGTGCAATCAAAGGTAAAGTATACTCTGGACAAAACTGTAGGATTAGCTGTTGATTCCGTCAACATTTTTGTACAGGGAGTTCGTGTGACGAACCCTTAAGTATAGGAGGAAAGTTTTGTGTCAATTACAAGTTTAAACGGAAAGCGCTTTGCAGAAATGATCATTCAAGGCGCCAACCATTTAGCGGCTAATGCCCAAATGGTTGATGCGTTGAATGTTTTCCCTGTTCCGGATGGAGATACAGGAACGAATATGAATTTATCGATGACTTCGGGAGCGAAGGAAGTGCAAAATAACGTCCAGGAACACATCGGGAAAGTGGGTACGTCCCTTTCAAGAGGACTGCTAATGGGCGCACGCGGCAATTCAGGAGTAATCCTTTCGCAACTGTTCCGCGGTTTTGCTAAAGCGATTGAACATAAATCGGAAATCAATAGTGAAGAATTTGCCCAAGCTTTTGAAGCAGGGGTTCAGACAGCTTATAAAGCTGTAATGAAACCTGTTGAAGGAACCATTTTAACGGTTGCAAAAGATGCAGCCAAGCAAGCGGTTTCATCAGCAGCCAGGCACCAAGACCTTATTCAAGTAATGGAAGAAATCGTTACGGAGGCCAATGCCTCATTAAAACGCACACCTGATCTTCTTCCAGTCTTAAAAGAAGTGGGAGTCGTTGATAGCGGTGGGCAAGGGTTGGTGTTCGTTTATGAAGGTTTCCTTGCTGAGCTGAAAGGGGAAGCCCTTCCAGTCCGATCTTCAAATGGTCCAAGCATGGACGACATGATCAGTGCCGAACATCACATGAATATACAAGGGCATATGAATACGGAAGATATCGTGTATGGCTACTGCACGGAATTCATGGTCCGATTGGAAAGTGAAAAACTTGCCAATAAACCATTTGATGAAGAAAAATTCAGAAATGATTTAAGTGAATACGGAGATTCTTTATTAGTCATCTCAGATGAAGAAGTCGTCAAAGTACATATTCACTCTGAAAAGCCTGGCACGTGCCTGAATTATGGACAGCAATATGGCAGTTTAATAAAAATGAAAATCGATAATATGCGTGAACAGCATACTGCGATTGTCGGTGAGACGAATACACCGCTTCAAACTAAACCGTCCACCAAAGAGAAGTACGCAGTAGTGTCAGTGGCGATGGGTGCTGGCATCAGCGAATTATTCAAAAGCATCGGCGCTAAGTCCATCATCGAAGGCGGACAAACGATGAATCCTAGCACGGAAGATATCGTAAAAGCTGTCGAAGAGGCATATGCAGATCATGTCATCATCTTGCCTAATAATAAAAATATCATCATGGCGGCCAATCAGGCTGCAGATGTGCTTGGGGATCATGTGACTGTCATTCCAACGAAAACAGTACCACAGGGAATGGCTGCATTGTTGGCATTCAACCCTTCACTTGATGCTGAAGAGAATAAAAAGGCGATGAACGAAGCCCTTTCGCATGTGAAAACGGGCCAGATTACTTATGCTGTCCGGGATACAAACATTGATGGTCTAGCAATCGAGACCGGGGACTTCATGGGAATTGCTGAAGGCACCATCAAAGTGAAGGATAAAGACATGACTCAGGCGGCAAAAGAACTTCTCTCCGATATGATTGACGAAGATTCGGAAATCCTTACCATTTTATATGGGGAAGATGCCACTGCTGAAGATGTCGAAAGTCTTGTTGCGTTTTGTAATGAGAATTTCGAAGACGTTGAAGTTGAAGTCCATAATGGGAAACAACCTTTATATTCTTTTATTTTTTCAATTGAATAAGTAGAGGATCATGAAGGTAAGGGAGACTTATTCGTCATAATTTTTGGACGATCCTGAAAAAAATAAAAGGCAATAAACTGCATATGTCATTAGGCTATGCAGTTTTATTTTTTTGAAAAGAAGGATTACGGACAGCGTGTTTGTAATTACAATATATCAGGCTTTACTATTTAACTACTCCCAGTGTAAAGAAGGAGGAGCAAATCATGAAATTTAGAAGTGTATTCGATATAATTGGTCCTGTTATGATCGGCCCCTCTAGTTCCCATACAGCAGGAGCTGCAAGAATCGGTAGGGTTGCCAGGAATTTATTCGACCGGGAACCAAAATGGGCCCATATTTCTTTTTACGGATCGTTTGCCAAAACCTATAAAGGCCATGGAACGGATGTAGCCATTGTAGGAGGCTTACTTGATTTTGATACATTTGATGAGAGAATCAAAGAATCGCTGGAACTAGCCCGCAAAAAGAAAATGAAAATTACTTTTCGGGAAGAAGAAGCAGTACCGGAACATCCCAATACTGCAAAAATAACAGTTGGTGATGATGATGGTGAACTGGAACTTGTCGGAATATCGATTGGCGGGGGAAAGATCGAAATCGTCGAACTGAATGGGTTTAAATTGAGGCTCTCCGGGCACAACCCTGCCATACTCGTCGTTCATGATGATCGATTTGGTGCCATTGCCAATGTTTCAAACATATTAGCCAAGCATCAAATCAATATTGGCCAGATGGAAGTCTCCCGAAAAGAGAAAGGGAAGATGGCCTTGATGACGATTGAAGTGGACCATAACCTGGAGGATCACGTTATCGCTGAAATTACAGCACTCCCCAACATCACTCAAGTAGCAAGGATTGTGGATTGATTAGGGCAATCGTTTCCACTTAGGAAGGAGAATGAATCATGTTTCGAAATGTAGCGGAATTAGTAGAATTAGCTGAATCAAAGCAGAAAAGAATTTCAACGCTGATGATAGAGCAGGAAATGGAAGTAACGGGAAAAAGCCGTGAAGAAATCATCCGCCAGATGGGAGTCAATCTGGATGTAATGGAACAGGCAGTTGAAAAAGGACTTCAAGGGGTACGTTCCGTTTCCGGCCTGACGGGAGGGGATGCAGTTCTTCTTCAGAATTACATTAAATCCGGAAATTCCTTATCCGGTGAACTGCTGTTGGATGCGGTAAGCAAAGCCGTGGCAACAAACGAAGTGAACGCAGCCATGGGGACGATCTGTGCAACACCGACTGCCGGATCTGCTGGTGTTGTGCCTGGAACACTTTTTGCTTTGCAAAATAAATTAAAACCGAATCGGGAACAAAAAATTGAGTTCCTATTTACAGCAGGAGCTTTTGGTTTTGTTGTAGCGAATAATGCTTCGATCTCTGGAGCCGCAGGGGGCTGTCAGGCGGAGGTCGGTTCTGCATCGGGCATGGCAGCGGCAGCCATCGTTGAAATGGCAGGAGGGACACCGGCACAAAGTGCAGAAGCGATGGCGATCACATTAAAGAACATGCTTGGTCTTGTATGTGACCCTGTTGCTGGGCTTGTGGAAGTGCCTTGTGTGAAGCGGAATGCCATGGGTGCAGCCAATGCAATGGTTGCCGCAGATATGGCGTTAGCGGGGATCACAAGCCGCATACCGTGTGATGAAGTGATTGATGCGATGTATAAAATCGGGCAAACGATGCCAGCGGCTCTTAGGGAAACTGCACAAGGAGGTTTAGCGGCTACACCGACTGGGCGGGAGTTGGAAGCGAAAATCTTTGGCTTACCGCTGAATAAGAAGTGAAACCAACTTTACAGGAACCCATAACAGCAGTAAAAGGAATTGGGGCCGAAACGGCGGCAGCGTTGGGGGAAATGGGGATCCATACCGTCGTGGATCTCCTTGAGCATCTCCCATATCGCTATGAAGATTACCGATTGAGGGATTTGGAAACGGTCGAGCATGATGAGCGTGTTACCGTGGAAGGTAAGGTTCATACGGTGCCCACTTTAGGGTACTTCGGAAAGAAAAAATCCAGGCTTACGATTAAAGTATTGACTGGGAGATATTTAATAAATGTCATTTTTTTTAACCAGCCATACCTGAAGCAAAAGCTTGCGATAGGTGAAACCGTAACGGTTACAGGAAAGTGGGATCGTCATCGCCAAACCATTACAGGGTCGGAATGCCACGTTGGTGATCAAAGTCGGGAGAAAGAGTTCGAACCGGTGTACTCAGTGAAAGGCAGCATTACTGTCAAGGGTCTCCGCCGCTTTATCTCCAATGCATTTTCTGAATATGGGGCAATGATAGAAGAGAATCTGCCCCCGCAATTACTGGCGGCATACAAACTGATGCCTCGTAACGATGCTCTTCGTACCATGCATTTCCCTCTATCGGCCAATGAGGTAAAAAAGGCTCGACGCCGTTTTGTGTATGAAGAATTTTTATTGTTTCAACTTAAAATGCAAGCACTTCGTAAAGTGCAGAGGGAGCAGTCTAAAGGGATAGGACAGGAGTTTGACATGGAGCAGCTGGAAGCCTTCATTGGAACTCTCCCTTTTCCTTTGACGAACGCTCAAAATAGGGTCGTCGAGGAAATAATGAATGACATGAAATCTCCTTACCGGATGAATCGTCTACTTCAAGGGGATGTCGGGTCTGGAAAAACGGTGGTTGCCGCCATATGCCTGAAGGCGACGATTACAGCAGGTTATCAAGGTGCACTTATGGTCCCGACGGAAATCTTGGCTGAGCAGCATGCTCAATCCCTGAAGGCAATGTTGGAACCGAGTGGAGTGAAGGTCGCATTGTTGACAAGTTCGGTAAAAGGCAAAAAACGCAAGGAACTATTGCAAATGCTGGAATCCGGGGAGCTAGACCTTTTGATAGGAACTCATGCATTGATACAGGATGAAGTGAATTTTCAAAACCTAGGTCTTGTCATAACGGATGAACAACATCGTTTCGGAGTGGAACAGCGCCGCATCCTTCGTGAAAAAGGTACGAATCCAGATGTCCTTTTCATGACGGCTACACCGATTCCGCGAACGCTTGCAATTACAGTGTTTGGGGAAATGGACGTCTCCACGATCGATGAAATGCCTGCCGGGCGAAAAGCGATAGAAACCTATTGGGCGAAACACCAAATGCTTGATCGGATCTTAACCTTTGTCGAAAAGGAACTAAAGAAAGGGAGACAGGCTTACGTCATCTGTCCATTGATTGAGGAGTCGGAGAAACTCGATTCATTACAGAATGTTCTCGATGTTCATGCAATGCTGACACAATACTTTGCGAACAGGTACAAAGTGGGTCTTATGCATGGAAGGCTGCCCGCGGATGAAAAAGACGAAGTGATGCAGCAGTTTAGTGCCAATGAAGCACAAATCCTTGTTTCCACGACGGTTGTCGAAGTTGGGGTGAATGTTCCAAATGCAACGGTAATGGTCATTTATGATGCGGAGCGGTTTGGGCTTTCACAGTTGCATCAGTTACGCGGAAGGGTTGGACGGGGGAGTGATCAGTCCTTTTGCATACTGCTTGCTGATCCGAAAACGGAAGTCGGCAAAGAACGGATGAAAATCATGACTGAGACAAACGATGGTTTTGCCCTTTCCGAAAAAGATTTGGAACTTCGTGGCCCCGGGGACTTCTTCGGTAAAAAACAAAGCGGCCTTCCCGAGTTCAAGGTAGCCGACATGGTCCATGATTACAGGACCCTGGAAGTGGCAAGGACGGATGCAGCAAAGTTGATTGCCTCCCAAAGCTTTTGGCATTCCCCGGAGTATGCTCCGCTTCGGAACTATTTAGAGGGGACGGGCGTATTCACGGGAGAAAAGCTGGACTGAACTGAATGATAAACCAATAGCAGATTGTGAGATTTTACGCAATATCTTGCAATCTGTTTTTAAAATATATATACTACTATTAGTACCTAGTCATAATACTACGGATGGTGACCTTCAAATGCGAAGAAATAAGAAGGAACGCCAGCAATTATTAATCGAAACGATTAAACAGAATCCTTTTGTAACGGATGAGGAGCTGGCTGAAAGATATTCGGTGAGCGTCCAGACCATTAGGCTTGACCGTCTTGAATTATCGATACCGGAACTGCGTGAGCGTATTAAAAGCGTGGCCGAGAAAAAATTCAGTGACGAAATCAGGGCATTGCCTTTGGATGAAATCATCGGGGAAGTAATTGACCTTAATTTAGATGATAACGCAATTTCGATTTTGGATATAAATAAAGAGCATGTCTTTAAGCGGAATGGAATTGCAAGGGGACATCACCTTTTTGCCCAAGCGAATTCATTGGCTGTAGCAGTCATAAATGATGAACTGGCATTAACTGCAAAAGCATCCATTTTATTTACTCGTTCTGTAAAGGAAAATGAAAGAGTGGTAGCTAAAGCGAGGGTTAAAAGCGTGGACCACACCAACGATCGTTCCGTGGTGGAAGTCAGAAGCTACGTGGGTAATGAACTGGTTTTTAAAGGCGAGTTCGAAATGTATCGCTCTTAACTTTCTAGTAAAGGATGAAAGAAAATGAAGATTACGATAGATGCCATGGGTGGCGATAATGCTCCCGAGGCACAGGTTTTGGGAGCGATGAAAGCTGTCGAGAATTTTTCCGATGTGGAAATCACCTTGATAGGCAATCAAGCTGAAATTAACCAATACTTAGCAAAACATGACCGTATTAGGGTTATACATACTGATGAAAAAATATTGAGTACCGATGAACCGGTTCGTGCGGTCCGGCGCAAGAAAAGCGCCTCGATGGTATTGGCTGCACAGCAAGTGGCTGACGGAGAAGCCGATGCATGCATTTCCTCAGGCAATACGGGGGCACTAATGGCTGCGGGCTTGTTTGTGGTCGGAAGGATAGAAGGAATTGAACGTCCGGCATTGGCTCCCACCCTTCCGACAATCGATGGTAAAGGTTTTGTGCTACTGGATGTAGGTGCGAACTCCGATGCGAAACCGGAGCATCTCCTTCAATTCGCCATAATGGGGTCTGTTTATGCCCAAAAAGTGCGGGGAATCGAAAAGCCCCGTGTCGGATTACTTAATATTGGCACAGAAGAAAAAAAAGGGAATGAACTGACAAAGCATGCCTTTACATTACTGCAGCAATCATCGGAGATATCCTTTATAGGTAACGTAGAGGCAAGGGACCTCCTGAACGGGCCGGCAGATGTTGTCGTAACGGACGGCTTCACGGGAAATATGGTATTAAAGACGCTTGAAGGTACTGCTATGGGCGTATTCAAAATGGTGAAAACGGCTTTGATGAGCAATCTCAAGAGTAAGTTGGCCGCAGCAATGGTAAAGCCTGAACTAAAAGGCATAAAAAATAAAATGGATTACTCGGAGTATGGCGGTGCCGGTCTATTCGGTCTGAAGGCCCCTGTCATTAAGGCTCATGGTTCTTCAGATTCGAATGCGGTCTATAATGCAATACGCCAGACTCGCGATATGGTTGGAAATGACGTCATATCGACAATTGCTGAGACGATAGAAAAACAATAATAAATCATAGAGGCAGGGGAGTAACAGATGGGTAAAATTGCTTTTGTCTTTCCAGGACAAGGTTCACAATCAATAGGAATGGGGCATGGCTTATTTCAGGAAAACGAGCGTGCTCAGCAAATCTTTCGAACAGCTGATGAAAAACTTGATTTTCCACTTTCCGAATTGATCTTTAATGGCACACAACAAGAATTAACGGTGACTTATAATGCACAGCCTGCTTTATTGACCACGAGTTATGCTTTTGTCAAGGAGTTGGAAGAAGCGGGGATCAAACCCGATTATACAGCCGGGCACAGTTTAGGTGAATATACGGCATTAGTGGCATCTGGAGCAATTTCTTTTGAGGATGCCGTATATACAGTGCGTAAGCGTGGTGAATTCATGGAAGCTGCGGTACCTAATGGTCAAGGCTCAATGGCTGCGATTTTGGGAATGGACCGGGAAGCTCTATCTGAAGTCACTTCTGAAATTACGGCCACAGGGGAATCCGTTCAATTGGCCAATATTAATTGTCCAGGGCAAATCGTCATTTCAGGCACCTCGGAAGGCGTTAAACTTGCGAGTGCAAAAGCCAAGGAAAATGGCGCTAAACGGGCTCTTCCTCTTGAAGTTAGTGGACCGTTCCATTCGGAATTGATGAAACCGGCAGCAGAAAAGTTACAGGGTGTCCTCGATGAAGTAAGCTTCAATCAGGCAGAAATTCCTGTTATTTCAAACGTAACGGCTAAGCCCATTACAGCACCTGCCGAAATAAAAGAAAAATTAATCGAACAACTGTATTCACCGGTCCTCTGGGAGGACAGTGTGAAAAATCTACTTGAATTGGGCGTGGATACGTTCATCGAGGTGGGCCCTGGGAAAGTATTGGGCGGATTGATAAAGAAAATTGATCGTTCCGTTCAAATTCACTCGGTATCCGATATAGATACTCTAACTAAAACAATTGAAACATTGAAGGGGGTACAAGCATGATCCTCGAAGGAAAAAAAGCACTTGTAACGGGAGCTTCACGAGGTATAGGCAGGGAAGTTGCATTAGAACTTGCCCGTCAGGGAGCAGATGTTGCCATCAACTATTCTGGCAGTGAAGCTAAAGCGAATGAAGTGGTTGACGAAATCAAGGCATTGGGCCGTAAAGCATTCGCCATACAATGCGATGTTGCAAATAGTGAATCGGTGACAAGCATGATCAAAGAGGTCGTCGAACAGTTTGGCAGAGTGGATATCCTGGTCAATAATGCTGGCATCACACGTGATAACCTATTGATGCGTATGAAAGAAGAAGAATGGGATTCAGTGATCAATACGAATCTTAAAGGCGTGTTCCTATGCACCAAAGCGGTTACAAGGCAAATGATGAAACAGCGTAGCGGCAGGATCATCAATATGGCATCGATTGTCGGCGTCAGCGGAAATGCAGGGCAGGCTAATTATGTAGCGGCTAAAGCTGGTGTGATCGGCCTGACTAAAACCACGGCAAAGGAACTTGCTTCAAGAGGCATTACGGTCAATGCGATTGCCCCAGGTTTCATCTCAACGGATATGACTGGTGAATTACCTGAAGACGTCCGAAAAGCCATGCTGGACCAAATTCCGCTTGCACGGTTCGGTGACCCTAAAGATATTGCTGCAGTGGCGTCTTTCCTCGCTTCTGAGGCCAGCAAATATATGACTGGACAAACTCTTCATGTAGATGGCGGCATGGTCATGTAAGTTTTCTTTGATTTTTTTCGAAATTAATTTATAATGTTTTGAGGGGAGGTGAACACATTGGCAGATGTATTAGAAAGAGTAACTAAAATCGTTGTAGATCGTTTGAACGTAGAAGAATCAGAGGTAAAACTTGAAGCTTCTTTCAAAGAAGATCTTGGTGCCGATTCCCTTGATGTAGTTGAACTAGTCATGGAATTCGAAGACGAGTTTGATATGGAAATTTCGGACGATGACGCTGAAAAAATCGCCACAGTAGGTGATGCTGTGAATTACATACAAAGTACTATGTAATGAATTGTCATTTGACTAAAAGCTCCGTTTTTTAACGGGGCTTTCTCTTATTGCTTAAAGAAGTTTGATGAAGAGGCAGATAAGGAAATGAGCATGTACACGGTAAGTTCCGCCTGCATGGCAGTGGTCTTTTGCCATTAGTTTTCTTTAAGGGGATAATAATGTATGATGGTACATAGGAAAGCTTGACAGGAATTCCTGCCAGGTTTCTTTTTATATATTGGAAAAATATGCTTTTTGAACCGTTGTGGAGGGTTTTGTGTGATGCGTAGGAACGGAAATAATCGTAAACCATCAATCAAGGATAATAAATTTAAACAGTTGCAAGAAAATCTGGGTTTTCATTTTAAAGATGAAAATCTATTAAAACAAGCTTTTACGCATTCATCTTATGTGAATGAGCATCGCCGTAAGCCTTATGAAGATAATGAAAGGCTTGAATTCTTAGGGGACGCTGTACTTGAATTGACCATCTCTAAATACTTATATCAAAAATATCCGATGATGAGCGAAGGTGAACTTACCAAACTAAGGGCAGCCATTGTGTGCGAGCCTTCACTTGTTGCTTTTGCAAATAGCCTTTCTTACGGGGAATATGTATTACTCGGAAAAGGGGAAGAGATGACAGGTGGAAGAGAACGCCCTGCCATGCTTGCGGATGTATTCGAAGCCTACATTGGTGCTTTGTACCTTGATCAAGGATTAGAGCCGGTTGTGCAGTTTTTGACGAATGTCGTGTTTCCGAAGATAGACGAGGGTGCTTTTTCTCATGTGATGGATTATAAGAGCCAGCTTCAGGAGCTGATCCAGCGGGATGCCATCGGTGTCCTGCAATATAAGATTTTGCAGGAAAAAGGACCGGCTCATAATCGGGAGTTTGTTTCGACCGTCTCCCTTAATGGGGAAGAGCTGGGCTCTGGAATAGGAAAGTCCAAAAAAGAAGCGGAGCAGCATGCTGCCGAGCATGCATTGATCGTTTTAAAAGATAAAAAATCAACAAGATAGTTTAACAGTAGAGGGGGAAAGGTCATGTTCCTCAAACGTTTGGACGTTGTAGGATTTAAATCTTTCGCAGAGAAAATTTCGATTGATTTTGTACCTGGTGTCACGGCAGTGGTTGGACCAAACGGAAGCGGTAAAAGTAATGTGACCGATGCAGTCCGATGGGTACTTGGAGAACAGTCTGCGAAATCACTGCGTGGAGCAAAAATGGAAGATATCATCTTTTCGGGAAGTGACACGAGGAAAGCGTTGAATTTTGCGGAAGTTTCATTGACCCTTGATAACGAGACCAATTCCCTGCCCATCGACTTTCATGAAGTCAGTGTGACAAGGCGTGTATATCGATCGGGAGAAAGTGAATTTTTCATTAATAATCAAGGTTGCCGTCTGAAAGACATCATAGACCTTTTCATGGATTCTGGTCTTGGGCGAGAAGCATTTTCCATCATCAGCCAAGGGAAAGTGGAAGAAATCCTAAGCAGTAAGGCTGAAGAAAGACGAGTGATCTTTGAAGAGGCAGCCGGTGTCCTGAAGTATAAAACTAGAAAACGAAAAGCGGAATCGAAGCTGACGGAAACACAGGATAACTTAAACCGTGTCCATGATATCCTCCATGAATTGGAGGGGCAGGTGGAGCCGTTAAAAATTCAGTCTTCCCTCGCCAAGGAATTTTTGGAAAAGAAAGAAGAGCTTGAGCAAATAGAAGTGGCTTTAACCGTTTTTGAAATAGAAGAGCTTTACGGAAAATGGGAAAAACTGTCACAAGAACTTGAAAAACATAATGAAATGGAACAGCAAATGGCTGGACAGCTTCATGACAAGGAAGCGCATCTCAAAAAACTAAGGGATAGTCTTGCGACGCTTGAGACATCGATCAATGGACTTCAGGAAATTCTCCTGAATGCCAGCGAGGAACTTGAAAAGCTTGAAGGCCGTAAAGAGGTTTTGAAAGAACGGAAAAAAAATGCTGCCCAAAACAAGTCACAGCTAGAAAAAGCGATTGTGGAGGGTGAGGCTGCCGTCGAGCGTTTGTCTTTGCAAAAGGAAAGAGAAACGGAAATCCTGAATGCACTGAACTTGGAAGTGAAAGGGATTTCTGAAACCTTACATGAAAAACAAAAAAGCCTAGGCCTTTTCAATAGTGATATTGAAGCGATGATCGAAGCGAAAAAGAGTGACTATATCGAGTGGTTGAACAAGCAAGCATCGGCTAAAAACGAAAAACAATACCTGCTCCAGCAATTAACGCAGCAGGAACATAAAAATGCTAAACTTGATATGGAAAATGAAAAGTTCTTAACCGAAAGAATGGATATCACTGCTAGAAAAATGGAATATTCACAGCTGATGGAAAATATGACCAAGCAGCTTGAAGAGCATGTCACTTATTTCCGAAATCAGCAGAATAAATTGAATGCTGCAAAAGATACGTATCAAAAACAAGAAACCACCCTTTATAAGGCCTATCAATTCCTTCAACAGGCAAAATCTCGTAAGGAACTTCTTGAAGAAATGGAAGATGATTATGCTGGCTTTTTCCAAGGTGTAAAAGAGGTTTTGAAAGCGAAAGAAACCCTTCGAGGCATTGAAGGGGCAGTTGCGGAATTGATAAAAGTTCCAAAGGAATATGAAACGGCCATCGAAACGGCTCTGGGCGGAGCGATGCAGCATGTTGTCGTGGAACGCGAAGAGCATGCACGGGAAGCCATTTCCTTCTTGAAGAAAAATAGGTATGGGCGTGCGACGTTCTTGCCTTTATCAGTCATAAAGGCAAGAGAGATATCAGCTAACCAACTATCGATGCTGAAGAGTCATTCAGCTTTTGTGGGGACGGGCTCCTCATTGATCCAATATGATGATAGGCATGCAGCGATTGCTGAAAACCTATTAGGAACCGTGATGATCACCACTGATTTAAAAGGTGCAAATGACCTGGCGAAAATGATGCAGCACCGTTTCCGCTTCGTAACACTTGAAGGGGATATCGTCAATCCAGGTGGTTCAATGACTGGTGGAGCCTTAAAGCAAAAAACGACCTCCCTGCTTTCAAGGAAAACGGAATTGGAAGAGCTCCATCAAAAACTTGCTGCCATGGAGGCTAAAACGAATCAGCTAGAAAAGCAAGTCAAACAGCTCAAAGTGGATGTGGGTGTTCAAGAGCAAACGCTTGAACAAACCAGAAAAACAGGAGAGAGACTTCGATTACAAGAACAAACCCTTAAGGGCGAACTCCGTGAAGTGGAGCTTCAGGAAAGAAATGTGAATGAACGGCTGCATCTTTATGATTTGGATAAAAATTCATATTTGGAAGAACAACAGCAAAAAACAGCAAGACTTGAAGAGTTGGAGGAACTTTTGGAATCGTGTAAAACTGAGATTGAAGGGCTGGATCGGTTGATTTCCGAAATGACCGAACAAAAGCAATCTCAACAATCCTCAAAAGAGAGTCTTGCTGAAGAAACGAATGAACTAAGGGTAATGCTTGCCTCCAAGCGCGGCCAGCTGCAAAACCAAAAAGAGAAGATGGAACGCATTGAATCGGATCTTTCAAAGGAAACAAGCAGGCTTGCCGAAAACAAAGATGATTTAGGGCTCCTGACCAATGAAATGACAGACAGTTCAAGCGGGGAAGAGTCCCTGGAAGATATGGCTCAGCAGAAATTGCTCGATAAAAATGGAGCAATTGAAGGAATAACCATAAAAAAACAGGAAAAAAACGAGCTTTTAACGCAAGTTGAAACGCTTGAACTGTCCTTGAAAGAAGAAAATCGACTTTATAGAGGCATTGTTGAAGTGATAAAAGATGAAGAAGTGAAATTAACTCGTCTGGATGTCGAACTGGAAAATCGCCTCGACCACTTGAGAGAAGAATATACCCTTTCCTTTGAAGGTGCTAAAGAACAGTATCCATTGATGCTGCCTGCAGAAGAGGCTCAAAAAAGGGTGAAGCTAATCAAGCTTGCAATCGAGGAACTGGGGACGGTGAATCTAGGTGCAATTGATGAATACGCACGTGTAGCTGAACGCTATGAATTCCTTCTTAGTCAAAAGGAAGACCTTCAACAGGCGAAAGATACATTACTCCAAGTCATCGATGAAATGGATGATGAAATGAAGCGACGCTTTGCTGATACCTTCTATTCGATCCGTGAAGAATTTGAACAAGTCTTCAAAGCTTTATTCGGCGGAGGCAGAGCGGAGCTGAAGCTGACAAATCCGGATGATTTACTAAATACAGGAGTAGATATCATTGCACAGCCTCCTGGGAAAAAACTGCAAAATTTGAGCCTCTTATCCGGGGGAGAACGAGCATTGACAGCCATAGCCCTTTTATTCTCCATTCTAAAAGTGCGTCCGGTGCCTTTCTGTATCCTTGATGAAGTCGAGGCAGCGCTTGATGAGGCGAATGTCGTCCGGTTCAGTCAATTTTTAAGGAAGTTCAGCAGGGAAACACAGTTCATCGTGATCACTCACCGCAAAGGCACGATGGAAGAGGCAGATGTCCTATATGGCATTACGATGCAGGAGTCTGGTGTCTCCAAACTTGTTTCCGTCCGGATGGAAGAATCAGAAAACTTTATTGAAGTTTAAAATTCATGAATTAGAGGAAGTGGGACAATGAGTTTTTTCAAAAAGCTAAAAGAGAAATTTACGACCCAGGAAGAAAAAGAAAAATCAGTTGAAGAAGAAGTATCCATAGGGGAAAAATTTAAACAAGGTTTGACGAAGACGAGGAATTCCTTTACGGGAAGGGTTAATGAGCTTGTTGCCCGTTATCGGAAAGTGGATGAGGACTTTTTTGAAGAACTTGAAGAAATCCTGATACAGGCTGATGTAGGCTTTGATACTGTGATGGAACTGATTGATCAATTAAAAATGGAAGTCAAGCTTCGCAATATCTCTGATACGAGGGAAGTGCAGTCCGTTATTTCCGAAAAGCTTGTTGAAATCTATCAAGGTGATGATGAAGCGACTTCAAGTCTGAATATACAAGAAGAAGGTTTGACGGTCATTTTGTTTGTAGGGGTTAATGGGGTAGGTAAAACGACGACCATTGGTAAACTTGCCCATAAATTCAAAACGGAAGGTAAATCTGTCGTATTGGCTGCCGGGGATACCTTCCGTGCCGGTGCGATCGAACAACTTGAGGTTTGGGGAGAGCGTGTCGGTGTCAGTGTAATCAAACAGGGTGAAGGCTCTGACCCTGCAGCGGTAATGTTCGACGCCATTCAGGCCGCCAAGGCACGAAAAGCGGATATACTGATCTGCGACACTGCCGGTCGCTTACAGAATAAAGTGAATTTAATGAAAGAATTGGAAAAGGTGAAACGTGTAATTGAACGTGAAGTACCAGGTGCACCACACGAGGTGTTGCTTGCCCTTGATGCTACTACTGGACAAAATGCCCTTATTCAGGCCAAGACATTCAAGGAAGCGACCAATGTTTCCGGTATTGTTTTAACAAAACTTGATGGCACCGCAAAAGGTGGGATTGTTTTGGCAATTCGCAATGAATTGGCCATTCCAGTTAAATTTGTCGGGCTAGGTGAAAAAATGGACGACCTACAGGAATTCGATGCTGAGAAATATGTTTATGGCCTTTTTGCTGATATCATCGATAAAGAAGAGGTTTAGAAAAATTGTAAGCCGGAAGAGATAATTCTCTTCCGTTTTTTTGTTCACAGTGGTTATTTGGAGGAACAATTGCAGTAAGGCCTAAAAAAGAGGCGGAAAAAAGAAAAAATATTGCTTTGCAAACAAGTGGTAAGGAGTTTAACTTGACATCAAATAAACAAGGCTTTACAATATAAACTTGTAAAGGGTTTTCACTTAACAGCAGGGAGGCTTGCTAAGATGCTTGAAAAGACAACGCGGATTAATTATTTGTATGACTTTTACCAATCGTTGTTAACAGAGAAGCAGCAGAGCTACATGTCCCTCTACTATCTGGATGATTACTCTCTTGGCGAGATTGCCGAAGAATACGAAGTCAGTAGGCAGGCAGTCTATGATAATATAAAAAGAACGGAAGCGATGCTTGAGGAATATGAAGCAAAGCTTTTGTTATTTCAAAAATTTCAAGAGCGTAACCAGTGGATTGCGAATATGAAGGGACTCATAGAAAAGGATTCCTTTTCAAAAGAGGAGCTGCTTGACGCAATCACAACGCTTGAGAAGTTGGATTAGGAGGCGGCAATATGGCATTTGAAGGATTGGCCGACCGACTGCAGAGCACGATGCAAAAAATCCGCGGAAAAGGGAAGGTCAACGAAGCGGACGTAAAAGAAATGATGCGAGAAGTTCGTTTGGCCCTGCTTGAAGCGGATGTTAACTTTAAAGTCGTGAAGGATTTTGTAAAACGTGTCAGTGAACGTTCGGTAGGTCAGGAAGTGCTGAAAAGCTTAACCCCCGGTCAACAGGTAATTAAAGTAGTTAAGGAAGAATTGACGGAGCTGATGGGCGGCGAACAAAGCAAGATTGCCGTTGCCTCGAAACCACCGACTGTCATTATGATGGTAGGGCTTCAGGGTGCTGGTAAAACGACGACCACCGGAAAGCTTGCCAATCTTCTTAGAAAAAAATACAACCGCAAGCCATTGCTCGTTGCGGCTGATATTTACCGTCCGGCGGCGATTAAGCAGCTTGAAACACTTGGCAAACAATTAAGCATGCCTGTTTTCTCCCTTGGGGACCAGGTCAGCCCTGTTGAAATTGCCAAACAGGCAATTGAAAAAGCAAAGGAAGAACATCATGATTATGTGTTGATTGATACCGCAGGCCGCCTTCATGTTGATGAAAACTTGATGGGCGAACTGAAGGATATCAAAGAGTTGACAAAACCTGATGAAATCTTCCTGGTTGTCGATGCTATGACAGGTCAGGATGCGGTCAATGTAGCCCAAAGCTTCAATGAACAGCTAGGCCTGACTGGAGTCGTCTTAACGAAACTTGATGGGGATACACGTGGTGGTGCGGCACTTTCAATTCGTTCAGTCACCGACACGCCGATTAAATTCGTCGGTATGGGGGAAAAATTGGATGCACTTGAAGCGTTCCATCCAGAACGGATGGCGTCAAGGATTCTCGGCATGGGTGATGTATTGACCCTTATCGAAAAAGCACAGGCCAATGTAGATGAAGAAAAAGCGAAAGAATTAGAGAAAAAGATGCGTACAGCCACTTTTACCTTTGATGATTTCCTTGATCAGCTTGGTCAGGTGCGGAATATGGGACCGCTTGATGATATTCTGAAAATGATTCCCGGTGCGAATAAAATGAAAGGGATGGACAACCTTCAGATCGATGAGAAACAGATCGGTCATGTGGAAGCTATCATCCGTTCAATGACTACGCATGAAAAGGAACATCCGGAAACCATGAATGCATCCCGAAAGAAACGGATTGCCAAGGGAAGCGGCAGATCGATTCAAGAAGTGAACCGTCTACTGAAGCAATTCGAAGAAATGAAAAAGATGATGAAACAGGTTACGAACATGCAAAAAGGAAAGAAAAAGGGATTCAAATTCCCGTTCATGTAAGGTTTATTTTTGGTCGAAACTGAAGCGAAATACGGGTTGAAGCCATGTATTTCAACACTTTTTTTACCTGTTAAGAAAAAAACCTTTACAAACATGCAAGACATTTGATATTATACTATCTTGTGTGAAACTATTCGGAGGTGCTTATTTAAAATGGCAGTAAAAATTCGCTTAAAACGTATGGGAGCTAAAAAATCTCCTTTCTATCGTATTGTAGTTGCAGATTCTCGTTCACCACGTGACGGACGTTACATTGAAGTGGTAGGAACTTATAACCCGGTGACTCAACCAGCTAAAGTTGAAATCAACGAAGAGCTTGCTCTTAAATGGTTACAAGATGGAGCTAAACCATCTGATACAGTTCGTAACTTATTCTCTACACAAGGCATCATGGAAAAATTCCATGTTGCAAAAAACAGCAAGTAATCGACGGTAGTTGATGAAAGCACTGATTGAAACGATTGTTTCAGCACTTGTGGATTATCCGGAAGAGGTCATCGTGACCTCCAAGGAAGAATCCGACCGGATTGTTTATATCCTCTCGGTTCATAAAGAGGACATGGGCAAGGTGATCGGTAAACAGGGGCGTGTTGCTAAGGCGATTCGGACTGTGGTATATGCAGCAGGATCTTCACAGCAGAAGAAAATCTATTTGGAGATTTCCGAATAAGGAGGGTTAATACCCCTCCTTTTTTTGTACTTCAAGAAAGTGAAATCCCGACTTGGGTCCTATTTGAATAGACCAGGACTTTAAACTTTACGCCTTTTTAAGACGCATCTTTTACCGATTTACGTTATACTTAAGAGAATGACCCCCATTTCAAAAAGATTACCCCATCATACATATTTTTTGAAGGAAATAAGAAATCATAGATAATAGGAGGTGCTGGAATGAAGATTCTCCAAAATGTAATCGTTAACCAAGTATTAACGGAATCCAGCAAGAATCAGCTCCTCGAGAAATACAAGTCAAAACGCCTTCAGCTTCAAAAAGAGAGTGAACAGCTTCGCTTTGAACTGAAAAAACTTGAAAAAACTAGAACTCTCCAACCTGCTAGTCTCCGTGCTCATTTTGAAAAAGAAATAAACCAGAGGCAAGAAAAAATTAAACTGCTTGAATTTCAAATGGAGCAGTTGGAGATCCTTCCCGCAGGTAGTGAATTGAAGGAACGGGAAGTTCAAAGTATCATTGATGTGGAAATTGGGGCAGATTGGGACGAAATTATGGCAACGAAGACCATTGTCATTAAAGATGGAATCGTCTCGGAAATTCGTTAGAGGTGAAAGAATGGAAAAATGGTTTAATGTAGGTAAAATTGTCAACACACATGGTCTTTTAGGAGAAGTCCGTGTTATTTCTTCAACAGACTTTCCAGAAAAACGATTCAAAGTGGGAAATACTCTGTATTTGTTTATGGACACGGAGAAAAAACCTTTGCCGCTTATCATCAGGTCGCATCGTAACCATAAAAACTTTAACCTGTTGACGTTCGAGAACTATTATAACGTCGGACAGGTCGAGGCTTTTAAAAACGGGGTCCTGAAAGTCAAGGAAGCACAGCTTGGTAAATTGGACGAAGGTGAGTTCTACTTCCATGAAATCATCGGCTGTTCGGTATTTACGGATGAAGGCATCGAAGTTGGGGAAATCATTGAGGTTCTTACGCCTGGTGCCAATGATGTTTGGGTCATTAAGAAAGCTGGCAGTAAGGACATCCTGATCCCATATATTGAACAAATTGTAAAAGAAGTGGATATTTCCGCTAAAAAGGTCATCATTACACCGATGGAAGGACTTTTGGACTGATGAAAATCGATGTGCTTTCGCTTTTTCCAGAAATGTTCGAAGGGGTATTTGGTTCGTCAATCTTAAAAAAGGCTGCGGAAAAGCAGGCTGTCAGCTATAAGGTGACCAACTTTCGAGATTATGCAGATAATAAACATTCGACGGTAGACGATTATCCGTATGGCGGCGGTGCCGGAATGGTATTGAAGGCACAACCGATCTTTGATGCTGTGGAAGCTCTAAAAGGGCAAGGTGAGCTAACCCCAAGGGTAGTCCTGCTTTGTCCCCAGGGAGAGCGTTACACGCAGAAAAAAGCCGAAGAGTTTGCTGAAGAAGAACATCTCATTTTCATTTGCGGGCATTATGAAGGGTATGATGAGCGCATCCGGGAGCATGTCGTCACTGATGAAATATCGATTGGTGACTTTGTGCTTACAGGTGGGGAATTGGGTGCAATGGTCATTATTGACAGTGTTGTGCGCTTGCTGCCTGGCGTTCTGGGAAATGTTGAATCCCCGATTCTTGATTCCTATTCTTCTGGTTTGTTAGAGCATCCCCATTATACTAGACCTGCAGATTTCCGGGGGATGAAAGTTCCCGATCCGCTAATATCGGGGAATCATAAAAAAATCGATGAATGGCGGATGAAGGAATCTCTGCGCAGAACTTGGATTCGACGTCCGGATTTGCTCGATAGTTATGAACTATCGGAAGTTGAAAAAAAATTATTATCCGAGATTAAAAAAGAAGACTGATGTCTATTGCATCGACGTTTATAGTATGATAGGATATAACTTGTGACTTGGGCAAAATGCTCAGTCTTATAACGATGTTCCGCTGCAAACAATAAGTATTTGCAAGAGCGTCCAGGAGGAGTTGAAATCGATGCAAAATCTTATTAACGAAATCACAAAAGAACAACTTCGCTCAGATCTTCCATCATTCAGACCTGGTGACACAGTACGTGTACACGTAAAGGTTATTGAAGGAACTCGCGAACGTATCCAGTTGTTTGAAGGCGTTGTAATCAAACGTCGTGGCGGCGGAGTTAGTGAAACTTTCACAGTACGTAAGATCTCTTACGGCGTTGGAGTAGAACGTGCTTTCCCTGTTCACACACCAAAAATTGCGAAACTAGAAGTTATCCGTCACGGTAAAGTACGTCGTGCGAAACTTTATTACCTACGCGAACTTCGTGGTAAAAAAGCACGTATTAAAGAAATTCGTCGTTAATCCTTCGAATATCTTCATGCGGGTTTACCATGATCCACATAAGGTGAATAACCAAACAGTATCATGCAAAAAAAGGGAGCTTGTTTATCAGGCTCCCTTTTTGCACTTTAAGAAACGATGAATACACATACGGTGAAAACTATATAGAATCCTGCTCGCTATAGCGTCCTCAACATGTTAAAATAATTGTTGATATGCTTCAAAAAGGGTGGGTAAGAATGGCGAAAAAGAAAAATGAATTGTGGGAATGGATGAAGGCGGTCATAATCGCGGTTATAGCGGCGACGCTGATTCGTTATTTCCTCCTGGCTCCTATTGTTGTGGACGGTAATTCCATGATGCCGACATTAAAGGATACGGACCGCATGATCGTTAATAAAATCTCCTATTCGATTGGCGAACCGAAAAGGTTCGACATTATCGTTTTCGAAGCTCCAGAAGGCAAAGATTACATAAAGCGGGTCATCGGATTGCCAGGGGAAAAAGTGGAATATAGAGATGATACTCTTTACGTGAATGGAAAAGCCTATGATGAGCCATACTTGGATGAATATAAAGAACAATTGATTGATGGCGGGGATTTGACGGAACCTTTTACATTAAGTGATGTCATAGAACAAGGAACGGTACCTGAAGACACCCTGTTTGTCCTAGGGGATAATCGCCGTTTTAGTAAGGATAGCCGCCATATTGGCGTAGGTGTCGTTCCTTACAATAAAGTGTTAGGAAAAACTAAATTAGTTTATTGGCCGATTGAAGACTTTCGATTGGCGGAATAGTAGGAAGGTGGATTCCATTGACAATACAGTGGTTCCCTGGCCATATGGCCAAAGCAAGACGGGAAGTAACAGAGAAATTAAAACTGATCGACATCATCTTTGAACTTGTGGATGCCCGGATCCCGGCATCTTCACGAAATCCGATGATCGATGAAATCATACAGCATAAACCGAGGGTTATCCTTTTGAATAAAGCTGATATGGCCGATCCGGTAAAAACGAATATGTGGCTTGAATATTATAAATCGCAGGGAAAAACGGCGATTGCCATTAACTCGCAGGCAGGAAACGGTTTAAACCAGATTACAGCTGCATCTAAAAAACTTTTAAAAGAGAAGTATGACAGGATGGAATCAAGAGGAATAAAGCCAAGAGCCATCCGCGCCATGATAGTCGGCATTCCGAATGTAGGGAAATCAACTTTAATCAATCGACTTGCCAAAAAGAACATTGCCAAAACAGGGAATACACCTGGTGTCACGAAGGCGCAGCAATGGATAAAAGTTGGTAAGGAATTGGAACTGTTGGACACGCCGGGGATTCTCTGGCCGAAATTCGAGGATCAAGAAGTTGGTTTGAAGCTTGCATTGACGGGAGCGATCAAGGATACGATCTTAAACTTGCACGAGGTCTCGTTATACGGTCTGCGCTTTTTGGAAAAGGAATATCCGGATAGATTGAAATCCCGTTATAACCTGGATGCAATTCCTCAGGAAACGCTTGAGCTGTTCGATGCGGTCGGAAAGTTCAGGGGCTGTTTAGCATCTGGGGGCTTCATTGATTATGACAAAACCGCAGAGTTGGTCGTACGTGAAATCCGTTCAGAAAAGATGGGGCCTCTTACGTTTGAGGTCCCTAAGGATTATGAAGAGGATAATATCCCCGAATAACATTAAGTAGAGATTGCAAGACACTGACCTGATTTTTGAAGAAAGTCAGTGAACAGGGTTGATACGGAGCTGGAGTTGGATGTCGAAAAGGTTATTTACTTTTGATATCTCTTTTCCGCTCCGTATTTTTGTTTGAACTGTAGAAAAGGAGCAAGACTGCCGATAATTAATATGATGGGTGATAAATGATGAAAACTGCAATGAGCATTAAGGAAATCTCGTCAAAGTTAAAGACAATAAGAGAGCCAGAAGATTTATTTTTACAAGAATGCCGGGAAGACAGCCGAAAGGGAGTAACCGACTTAGTAAGCAAATGGCAAAGAGCTTATGAAAAAGAACAACAGCTAAGGGATGCTTTCACGGAAATGACAGAGTTTGAACGGCAATTGCGAAAACAGGGATTTTCCATTCTGGCTGGTATCGATGAAGTGGGAAGAGGACCGCTCGCAGGACCTGTTGTGACGAGTGCAGTCATCTTGCCTGAATCTTTTTATTTGCCAGGACTTAATGATTCTAAAAAAATTCCAGAGTCAAAAAGGGAACGGTTTTATGAGATGATTTTTAAGGAAGCACTTTCCATAGGTGTGGGTGTTGTACATAGCGAAGTTATTGATGAAATCAATATATATCAAGCTACGAAAAAGGCAATGGTGGCCGCAGTGAACGATTTGTCAGAACTTCCTGATCATTTGTTGATCGATGCAATGCAACTGGATGTGCCGATTCCGCAGCTTTCACTCATAAAGGGGGACGCAAGAAGCATTAGCATCTCTGCGGCCTCCATAATAGCGAAAGTGACCCGTGATAGGATGATGAAGGAATATGGTGAAAAATATCCGGAATATGGTTTCGAAAAGCACATGGGTTACGGGACGAGCCAACATTTAGAAGTACTCGGCACGCACGGGCTTACACCTTGGCATAGAAGAAGTTTTGCACCAGTTAAGGAAATCGCTGCACGAACGAAGGGCTAAGGGGGGATGAGTGGTGCAATCCATAACAAGCGGCAAACCCGTTTCTTCACCCATTGAAGTAAAAGGATCTGTGAGTTTGAAAAACGGGCAAATCCTTATCGGGAAGGTGAATAAGGTTTTTCCTGACCAAACGGCCGAGGTACAGATTGGCCATCAAAAAATTATTGCCAATCTCGAAATCCCACTACGGACAGGAGAAAGGTACTGGTTTCAAGTGAAGCACCCAATAGAGGGGGGGGCGTGTTAAAAGCTTTAGATTCCCCCGATTTGAACGTTTCCGGCTTAAAGGGAACGGCTGCACAATTGATCGCTCATCTCGGCATGACGCCTGAACCTGCCGCAACGAAGCTTGCCGAATACCTCCTGACAAATCGGCTTCCGATAACCAAGGAAACCTTTCAGTCCGCTTTGCAATGGTTAAAAGCTGCAGAAGCTGTTCTGCCTGTAATAAAATCGATGTTCATTCAGCAACTGCCATTTGTAAAAGATGTATTTGATGCATTATTTACACAGTCCAAAGGTGAACCTTTCCACAAACTACTCAGTGACTTCAAGCAGCAGCTGCAAGATATCGGGGCAGTAACGAGGACGGCCGTCAAGCTTATGGAGGTATTGGACTCTTTACATGTTGTTAAACAGAACCAGCTTCAACAAAATGGTTTGCAAAACCTAGTGGCCACTTGGCTGGATCCCGATTCAACGCCAGAAATGAAATCCGGTGCATTTTCCCTGCTTCAAAAGACGGGTTTAATTCCAAAGGGAATTACAGAATCTGTCTTTCTGAAAAACTTGATGGATGGAGCTGTGGCAAGGTCCGGTATGGCCAAGAATTCAGTGATTGATAAATTACACCAAGGATTGCAGTTACTTTCCGGGGCAAAAAACAGTGCATTTGCAAAAGTTGAAGAGATCGAAACGACCATTAATCGCATATTAAACGGTCATGATCATGAGGGGGCAAACCTGCCAGCTGATATCCACTCGATACAGAGAAAAAACATTTCTGCAGAAAAACTTTCCCCTCTTGCCTTTCAATTACTCCAGAGTGCTTTTACCGAAGCAACAGCTAAAATGGAAAAAGACGGAAAAATAGAAGTGAATGACCTTATAGGCTACTTGAATATGGATACAGAGCAAATAGAGGAGTCGAAGGGTAAGGCGGCTGAATTACTGTTTCAGTCGCTTAATAAGCTTCCTGAGGCCCAATACGTTAGGATTAATGAGAAGCTTGTCATTTCACATGTACTGGAAACTGAGTTTCAAACAATCGATTTCACCAATGGGCCTTCTGTTGCACACCAACTAAAAGAAATGACCAAGGTCCTTGGTCTTCAGCTGGAACATGCACTCATTAATCTTTCTGGAGAAGATATGAAGGAGTTTCCGAATGATTTAGAGACACTTAAACCGCTGCTGCTTAAATTGCTGAATGAGCAAATTCCGGCATCTATCAAGGAGATGGCAGAACAAATCCTAAATCGGATTACTGCGCAACAGATCCTTTCACAGGAAAATGGGCCGATTCAGAATTTGCTCCTGACTCTTCCGATCAATTTGGGATCGATTCAAACGGACCTAACTTTACAATGGAGCGGAAGGAAAACAAAAGATGGTAAAATAGACCCGGATTACTGCAGAGTCCTATTTTATTTAGAATTGGAACGTCTTAAAGAAACGGTCGTCGACATGCAGGTTCAAAATCGAATCATAAAAGTGACGGTCATCAATGGGCATGGTGCGGTCCTTGAAGAGGCAGCCGGTCAATATTTTGACATGCTAAGAGAGAATCTCGGAAAAATGGATTACAGATTATCAGGGGTTTCATTTGTAAAACCCGAGAATGAAAAAGAGCGGGACCTAAGGGTGAAACCGATTCCTTTTTCAGAAGCCGGTCCATATAGCGGAGTGGATATTCGAATATGATAAATGATCAACGAAAAGAAGCCATTGCCTTAAAGTATGATCAAGGAACAAACAAAGCGCCCGTCATATTGGCGAAGGGGAAAGGTAAAACGGCTGAAAATATTCTGGAAGAGGCCATGAAACTGGATATACCGGTCCAGAGGGACGAATCGCTTGCTGCACTGTTAGGTCAATTGGATATAAATCAAACGATTCCGGAAGAATTATATGGAGCAGTTGCAGAGGTATTTGCATTCATTTATAAAGTTGACAAGGATTGAATCGGTAGGATCCTAGTTATCCATGTGATTTCAGCAAATGGAGTTCTGTTGGTTTATGTAGAATATTAGGGAAATTACTAGCTTATTTTCATTATATTAAAAAAATACTAAACTATTTACAAAAGGACAAGGCAATGGCTTTGTCCTTTTGCTTTTATTTAGGATCAGACAAAGGATAACCGTAATTTCTCATAAAAGGATCTCTGAGTCAATATGATGAAAAGGCTTTCATATTAGCGTTTTCACTAGATTTATTACTGTAATGATTCTTTTATGCAATAGAATTTCAGAGCAAAAATAAATGATTTTAATAAGAAAAAAACCAAAGGAAAAGAAGGTTTTTTCCATTTAACATAGGGGTATGGAAGTATATTATAATAATATTTCAAAAATTCCGTGAAAGAAAATTATGCACGAAGGAGAATTTTGTTGTAATATGGTAGAGAAAACACGCATTAAATTTCAAAGTTGTTTTTTAGTAGATAAGGAGGATGGGAAATGAATATCCATGAGTATCAGGGGAAAGAGATATTGCGACAATACGGGGTATCCGTTCCAAATGGCCGGGTTGCCTTTACTGTTGATGAAGCAGTGGAAGCAGCGAAGGAGTTAGGTACGGAAGTTGTTGTCGTAAAAGCTCAAATTCATGCGGGCGGCCGCGGGAAAGCCGGCGGAGTCAAGGTAGCGAAGAATCTTGATGAAGCACGTACATATGCAGAAGAGATTCTTGGCAAGACGTTGGTGACCCATCAAACAGGACCTGCAGGCAAGGAAGTTAAGCGTTTACTTATTGAAGAGGGCTGCGACATTACGAAAGAGTATTATATCGGGCTGGTCCTTGACCGTGCTACGAACAGTGTCGTGTTGATGGCTTCTGAAGAAGGCGGAACGGAAATTGAGGAAGTGGCCGAAAAGACGCCAGAGAAAATTTTCAAAGAAGTAATCGATCCGGTTGTCGGCCTGACTGGCTTCCAAGCACGGAGGATTGCATTCAATATCAATATTCCGGTTTCACTTATAAATAAAGCTTCCAAGCTGATGGTTAACTTATATACTGCTTTCGTTGAAAAAGATTGCTCAATCGCAGAAATCAACCCATTAGTGGTTACGGGCGACGGCAATGTAATGGCACTTGATGCTAAATTGAATTTTGATGATAATGCGATTTACCGCCAAAAAGACATCGCGGAATTCCGTGATTTGGATGAAGAGGATGCAAAAGAGATTGAAGCATCAAAACACGGCCTTAGTTACATATCGCTTGACGGAAATATCGGATGCATGGTTAATGGTGCCGGGCTTGCTATGGCGACGATGGACATCATTAAACATTATATGGGAGATCCGGCTAACTTCCTAGACGTTGGTGGCGGCGCCACTGAGGAAAAAGTGAAAGAGGCTTTCAAAATCATCCTTTCCGATAAAAATGTTAAAGGCATCTTCGTTAATATCTTCGGAGGAATCATGAAATGTGACATCATTGCAACAGGCGTCGTGGCTGCTGCTAAAGAGCTTGGCCTGGATGTCCCTCTTGTTGTTCGTCTTGAAGGAACGAATGTGGACCTTGGCAAAAAGATTCTAAAAGAATCAGGTTTAAATATTACGGCTGCTGAATCAATGGCTGATGGAGCACAAAAAATAGTATCACTTGTAGGATAATAGGCAGGGGGGAACATAATGAGCGTTTATATTAATAAAGATACGAAAGTGATCGTTCAGGGAATCACTGGTGCAACAGCATTATTTCATACAAAACAAATGTTGGAATACGGCACGAAAATCGTTGGAGGAGTCACTCCGGGTAAAGGTGGAACAGAAGCGGAAGGGGTACCTGTATTCAATACAGTTTCCGAAGCTGTCACTGAAACCGGAGCGAATGCTTCCGTTATCTATGTACCGGCGCCATTTGCTGCCGATGCAATTCTGGAAGCCGTAGACGCAGAACTTGATCTTGTCATTTGTATCACGGAACATATTCCTGTCCTGGATATGGTCAAGGTTAAGCGGTACATGGAAGGCAAAAAAACTCGCTTGATCGGACCGAACTGCCCAGGTGTCATTACTCCTGAAGAGTGTAAGATTGGTATCATGCCAGGGTATATCCACAAAAAAGGCCATGTAGGTGTAGTTTCACGTTCTGGAACTTTAACGTACGAAGCCGTTCACCAATTATCGCAAGCAGGCATCGGGCAATCTTCGGCTGTCGGTATCGGTGGGGATCCAGTTAATGGAACGGATTTCATTGACGTATTGAAGGCATTCAATGAAGATCCGGAAACACATGCTGTGATCATGATCGGGGAAATCGGCGGAACGGCAGAAGAAGAAGCAGCAATCTGGGTGAAGGAAAATATGACTAAGCCA
This sequence comes from Peribacillus sp. YIM B13472, assembly GCF_042788005.1. Lineage (NCBI taxonomy): Bacteria > Bacillati > Bacillota > Bacilli > Caryophanales > Bacillaceae > Peribacillus > Peribacillus sp. YIM B13472. Next base: position 122,856 of record NZ_JBHZPG010000003.1, on the reverse strand, counting down.
GTTGTTGGTTTCATTGGTGGCCGTACGGCTCCTGCCGGTAAACGCATGGGACATGCTGGTGCCATTATCTCAGGAGGAAAAGGAACTGCTGACGAGAAAATCCGCGTTATGAACGAATGTGGAATTAAAGTTGCTGAAACTCCATCCGTAATGGGTGAAACATTGATTTCCGTCTTGAAAGAAAAAGAGATTTACGAACCTTGTAAAACACATTAATTTAAGTTGGGCCGACCTTTTTTTGGGTCGGTCTTATTTTCCTCCAATTTCCTCGGGAGACACCGAGTACATCACTATCAACCTCCCTTTAAAAATATCCGGTTAGGGGCGTTTCACATTGAATAAAAAAGAAAAGTTAATCCACCTCCATCATTGCCGCGGGGCAGGATGGAAATCAATCCAAACAATCATGTCCAAAGACCCGTCATTATCTTCCCTGTTCACGACGGATTACGTTGAATGGGCAAAAATGCTCCCTATCCCTTCAAATAAGCTTAACCTCTTTCTCAAAGATTTACATTCACTCAATACCATCGATAAACTTAAAAATTACGAAGATAGCCAAATCCATTGTTTGACGATCTTCGATGATGGATATCCTTTTTTGCTGAAGCAAATATTCGATCCTCCGTGGGTTCTTTATTATAAAGGTGATAAGAAGCTTTTAACAAGGAAGAATACGCTAGGTGTTGTTGGAACACGTAAGCCAACCTCGTATGGTCTGGAGGCCTTAAAATCGATTCTATTACCGCTTGTAAAGAAAAAGTTCGTGATCATAAGCGGAGTGGCGGCTGGAATCGATGCAGAGTCACATAAGATCACATTAAGGGAAGGCGGAGATACGATTGGGGTTTTGGGAGGGGGGCTTATGCAAATATATCCGAAATCCAATGTTACCCTTGCTGAAGAAATCACCAATAAAGGCCTGCTTATATCTGAGACTCCACCGGAAATGAAGGCGGAACCTTGGATGTTTCCGCTTAGGAATCGGATCATCAGTGGATTATCACAGGGAGTATTTGTGGTCGAGGCAAAAGAAAGAAGCGGTTCTCTTATTACGGCACAAGCTGCTTTGGAACACGGCAGGGAGGTATTTGCGCTTCCTGGCAATGTTACGAGCCAGAAATCAATGGGGACCAATCAATTGATTTCCGATGGTGCCAAACTTGTTTTGAGTTCCAGGCAGATCGAAGAAGAGTTTTGAACAATATAATATAGAAGATAGACGGAGAGTCAAGCATAAAAATAGAAAAAAAGGTGCTTTTTTAGAAGGATGGGTTGAATTATTAGACAAAAAGGTTGAAAATATTGTAAAACTGTTATAAGTTTTGCAAATGGCACCTCTTGTCAAAATACCTATTAATAAATGAATCAGCATGCTTTGAAAAGTAAAGAGGTGTTGACAAATGATTTTTGAATGATTAATAATAGTGAAGATTTATATTACCTCTTTGAGGAGGATTTATTGGATGTCAGAATACTTAGTGATTGTGGAATCGCCCGCAAAGGCGAAAACGATAGAACGTTACTTGGGAAAAAAATATAAAGTAAAGGCTTCCATGGGGCATGTTCGAGATTTGCCTAAAAGTCAAATGGGTGTGGATGTTGAACATGAATATGAACCTAAATATATAACTATCCGCGGCAAAGGCCCGGTTTTAAAAGAATTGAAAACCGCTGCGAAAAAAGCGAAAAAAATCTATCTCGCGGCTGACCCCGACAGGGAAGGGGAAGCCATTGCTTGGCATTTGGCTCACAGTCTTGATGTTGACGTTAACTCGGATTGCCGCGTAGTATTCAACGAGATCACGAAAGAGGCTATCAAAGAATCATTTAAATCGCCGAGGCCAATAAATATGAAATTGGTTGATGCCCAGCAGGCAAGAAGGGTCTTGGATCGTTTAGTCGGATATAATATAAGCCCGCTTTTGTGGAAAAAGGTGAAAAAAGGCTTAAGCGCGGGACGGGTCCAATCGGTTGCTGTACGGATGATCATTGACCGGGAGAAGGAAATCAAAGATTTTATCCCGGAAGAGTATTGGACAATCAAGGCTGATTTTGTAAAAGGAAAAGAACAGTTTGAAGGTTCCTTCTTCAGCCTTGGCGGCGAGAAGAAGGAATTAAATACCGAAGAGGATGTCAAAAAAGTCCTCGCTTCTTTAAATGGCGGCGAATTTACGATAGGAGCTGTGGCCAAAAAGGAAAGAAGGCGCAATCCAGCTGCCCCTTTTACAACTTCTTCCCTGCAACAGGAAGCGGCACGTAAATTGAATTTCCGTGCAAAGAAAACCATGATGCTTGCTCAGCAGCTTTATGAAGGTATCGAGCTTGGCAAGGAAGGTACAGTCGGGTTAATCACTTATATGAGAACCGATTCAACCCGGATTTCCGATGTTGCAAAAGAGGAAGTCCATACCTTTATTCAAAATAATTATGGTAAAGATTATGTTCAGGTTGAACAGCGCAAGGAGAAAAAACAAACTAATGCCCAGGACGCCCATGAAGCAGTCAGGCCAACAAGCACATTACGTGAACCGGGTGTAGTCAAGGAGTTCTTATCCAGAGATCAATTCCGTCTTTATAAATTGATATGGGAACGATTCGTTTCTAGTCAAATGTCTTCGGCGGTCATGGATACGATGAGCATCGACCTGCATAACGGGGATGTTATCTTCAGGGCAAATGGTTCAAAAATTAAATTTCCAGGTTTCATGAAAGTATATGTTGAAGGGTCCGATGACTCGGTGGAAGAAAAGGAAAATGCACTTCCGGATGTGAAAAAAGGAGATCAGTTCTTTTCAAAAGATATCGAGCCGAAGCAGCATTTCACACAGCCTCCGCCCCGATATACTGAAGCCCGTCTTGTCAAAACCCTAGAGGAACTGGGAATAGGCCGTCCTTCTACATATGCCCCTACCTTGGATACGATTCAAAAACGGGGCTATGTTACCTTGGATAATAAACGGTTCATCCCGACAGAGCTTGGTGAGATCGTTCTTGAATTGATACGCGAATTCTTCCCTGATATTCTTGATGCAGAGTTCACTGCGAAGATGGAACAGGAATTCGACAGCGTCGAGGAAGGCAGTATCGAATGGATAAAGGTCATTGATGAATTTTATAAAGAATTTGCAGTTCATCTGGCAAAAGCCGAAGTCGAGATGGAGAAAATTGAAATTAAAGATGAACCTGCTGGTGAAGATTGCGTGGAATGCGGACATGGGATGGTCTTTAAGATGGGGCGTTATGGAAAGTTCATGGCATGCAGTAATTTCCCGGATTGCCGGAACACAAAGCCAATCGTTAAAGAAATAGGTGTCAAGTGCCCAAAATGTAAAGAAGGAAACATCATTGAAAGGAAAAGTAAAAAACGCCGCATATTTTACGGATGTGATACCTACCCTGGATGTGACTTCATATCATGGGATAAACCGCTGCCGCGGAGTTGTCCGAAATGTGAAGGTACACTTGTTGAGAAAAAACTCAAAAAAGGCGTCCAGGTCCAGTGCATGGATTGTGATTTCAAAGAAACGCCCCAAGCATAGAAAAGACCGTGAAATCGTTTACTTTCCCTGTGAACTATCGAAAAACCCTAAATATAAATTGACTCGGCATCTGCCGGGTTTCTTTATGTTCAGGAAAGTATGATATCATGATAATATGTGGATTCGCTTCCAAGAAGAAAATGGATAAAGCTTGAAACTTTTTTATTTAGGCCATGTGATGTAAAATTCAGTGGACAAGTACATTCTTTTAAAGATATAATTCCTATTTGCGTCCGTTACCCTTTTTAGAAAAGATGGATTGCAGGAAGAATGCCGGCTTTGTGGCATATGCTTTAAAATTATCGTTAGCAGGAATGAGTATTTCGGGTATAAATACATAGATATCGTTAAAAATGAAACTTTTATGAAAGTAGTTTTAATGATAAATGATCCTGTCTTATCATATCTATACATGGAGGTTCGAAAAATGAAAGAAACAAAAGTAAGTGTAATCGGTGCTGGGCTTGCTGGAAGTGAAGCGGCGTGGCAGTTAGCTAAAAGAGGAATTAAAGTCGATCTATATGAAATGCGCCCTGTAAAACAAACGCCAGCCCATCATACCGATAAATTCGCTGAACTTGTTTGTTCCAATTCGCTTCGGGCAAATACTTTAACAAATGCAGTTGGTGTATTAAAAGAAGAAATGCGTATACTGGATTCGGTCATCATGTCCGCAGCAGATGCTTGTGCTGTACCGGCTGGCGGTGCTTTAGCTGTTGATCGTCATGAATTTGCCGGTCTTGTTACGGAAAGGGTCAAAAATCATCCCAATGTGACGGTCATTAATGAAGAAGTGACGGAAATTCCGGAAGGTCCTACCGTCATTGCAACCGGTCCGCTTACAAGTCAGTCACTATCTGACAGCTTAAAGCAAATCATGGATGAAGAATACTTATACTTCTATGATGCTGCCGCGCCAATTCTTGAAAAAGACAGCATCAACATGGATAAAGTATATTTGAAATCCCGTTATGATAAAGGGGAAGCAGCTTATTTGAACTGTCCGATGACGGAAGAAGAGTTTGACCGCTTTTATGAAGCATTGATCGCTGCTGAAACAGTACCACTTAAAGAATTCGAAAAGGAAATCTTTTTTGAAGGCTGCATGCCCATTGAAGTGATGGCATCACGTGGGAAGAAAACGATGTTATTTGGTCCATTGAAGCCAGTTGGCTTAGAAGATCCAAAAACGGGAAAACGTCCTTTTGCTGTAGTTCAATTGCGTCAAGATGATGCGGCAGGAACACTTTACAATATTGTTGGTTTTCAGACACATTTGAAATGGGGGCCGCAAAAAGAAGTATTGCAGCTTATACCTGGATTGGAAAATGCGGAAATTGTGCGTTATGGAGTTATGCATCGAAACACATTCATAAACTCACCTAATGTATTGAAGCCTACGTATCAATTCAAGAATCGGGATGATTTATTCTTTGCCGGTCAGATGACTGGTGTCGAAGGGTATGTAGAATCTGCTGCGTCAGGACTTGTTGCAGGTATCAATGCTGCAAGGATCGTTCAAGGATTGGAGCCTATCATATTCCCTGCGGAGACGACGATGGGCAGCATGGCAAGGTACATAACGTCGACAAATGGTAAGAGCTTCCAACCGATGAATGCCAACTTTGGATTGCTTCCAGACCTAGAAGTGAGAATCAAATCCAAAAAAGAGCGGAACGAAACGCATGCTAAACGCGCTTTGGACACAATTCAGAACTTTGCGAAAAATTTGTGAAATATTTGCCTGCTGTTTTAAAGTATGATACTATTTATTAGCCTTTGCGAGGTGTTTCCATGATTAATCAAAAAAAGGCATTATCATCCTTCATCGAATATTTACAGATTGAAAAAAACAGTTCACAATACACCATTGAAAATTACAAACGTGATATTCACGAATTTTTTCTGTTCCTTAATGAACAGGGCATTGAGGATATCACGTCCGTTGAATATTTTGATGTCCGGTTATATTTAACGAATTTATATGAGAAAAACCTTTCGAAGCGCACTGTAGCAAGAAAGACTTCTTGCTTGCGGAGCCTTTATAGATTTTTACTACGTGAAGGTGATGTGAAAGATAACCCTTTTTCTTTGGCTTCTTTACCTAAAAAGGATCAAAGACTGCCACGTTTTCTTTATGAGAAGGAAATGAATCAGTTGTTTTCTGCTTTAAAGAAGGATTCACCGATAGGAATAAGGAACAATGCCTTACTTGAATTATTGTATGCTACAGGAATTCGTGTAAGTGAATGTTGTGAGATTAAACTGCAGGATATCGATCTTTCCTTAGGGACGGTACTGATCCATGGAAAAGGAAAAAAGGATCGCTACGTTCCGGTTGGTAGTTATGCACAGGAAGCGATAGATTTATACATACGTACAGCCAGGATGGAATTGACTTCGTCTGACGCCAAGGCGCATGTTTATTTATTTGTTAATTTTCGTGGAGACCCTCTGACACCTAGGGGAGTTCGCTATATATTGAATGAATTGATTAAAAAGTCAGCCGCAGATGGAAGTCTTCATCCCCATATGCTAAGGCATTCGTTTGCTACACACCTATTGAATAATGGGGCGGACATTCGCACGGTTCAAGAGTTGCTTGGTCATTCTAAAATTTCATCAACGCAAGTGTATACGCATGTTACAAAAGACCAATTGAAAAAAGTCTACAATGCATCACATCCGCGGCCTTAAATGTTGAAAGGGGACACTTTATGACAACGATATTTGCAGTGCATCATAAAGGTGAATGTGCCATGTCCGGTGATGGGCAGGTTACTTTAGGAAATTCAGTAGTGATGAAGCATACGGCGAGGAAAGTAAGAAAAATCTTTAATGGTAATGTCCTTGCAGGTTTTGCAGGTTCCGTTGCAGATGCATTCACTTTATTTGAGATGTTCGAAGCTAAACTTGAAGAGTATAATGGCAATCTTCAGCGCGCTGCCGTCGAAATGGCAAAGCAATGGAGAAGTGACAATGTATTGAGAAAGCTGGAAGCCATGCTAGTCGTGATGGATAAGAACCATTTGCTGCTCGTTTCTGGCACCGGGGAAGTAATTGAACCGGATGACGGGATTCTCGCCATAGGATCGGGTGGGAATTATGCACTGGCTGCCGGAAGGGCATTAATGCGGTTTTCCAGTGACCATTTATCGGCAAAGGAAATCGCCCAATCATCTTTACAAATTGCAGCGGAAATTTGTGTATTTACGAATACGAATATAATCGTGGAAGAGTTGTAAGGAGGAGCGCAAATGTCAAAAAAAGCTAATTTAACACCGAGGCAAATCGTTGAAAAACTGGATCAATATATCGTAGGGCAGCGTGAGGCAAAACGGGCAGTGGCAGTGGCTCTTCGGAATCGCTACCGACGTTCCCTTCTCTCGGATCAACTTCGTGATGAAGTCGTTCCGAAGAATATATTAATGATTGGACCGACAGGCGTTGGGAAAACAGAAATAGCTCGGAGAATGGCTAAATTGGTAGGTGCTCCTTTTGTAAAAGTTGAAGCAACGAAATTTACGGAAGTCGGGTATGTCGGCCGGGATGTTGAGTCGATGGTTCGTGATTTGGTGGAGACTTCCGTCCGCCTCGTGAAGGAAGAAAAGATGGCCAGCGTAAAGGAGCGGGCAGAAGAAAATGCAAATCGCCGCTTAATAGAACTTTTAGTGCCATCAACAAAAAAACAGAGTAATTTCAAGAATCCTCTTGAAGTTTTTTTTGGAGGCAATAACAATCAAGACGAACAGGATACGGAAGAAAATTCCGAAGATTTAAGTTTGCAGGAAAAAAGAAAAATCGTCGCTGAAAAGCTGGCTAATGGTGAGTTAGAAAGTGAAATGATAACGGTCGAAGTGGAAGAACAGGCTGCTTCGATGTTTGATATGCTCCAAGGTTCGGGAATGGAACAAATGGGGATGAACATGCAGGACGCTTTAGGAAGCTTGATGCCGAAAAAAAGCAAGAAGCGCAAATTGAAAGTAAGTGAAGCAAGAACCGTTTTAACAAATGAAGAAGCGGCAAAATTGATTGATATGGATGAAGTCACTTCCGATGCAGTATACGGGGCTGAGCAAAATGGGATTATCTTCATCGATGAAATAGACAAAATTGCCAGTAAGCAATCTGGAAGTTCATCAGCGGATGTATCAAGAGAGGGTGTCCAAAGGGATATCCTGCCAATTGTTGAAGGTTCGACAGTAGTGACTAAATATGGTTCAGTTAAAACGGATCATGTCTTATTCATTGCTGCAGGGGCCTTTCACATGGCTAAGCCATCCGACCTTATCCCTGAATTACAAGGTAGATTCCCAATTCGTGTAGAATTGAACAAACTGACTGTAGATGACTTTGTACGGATTCTTCATGAACCGGATAATGCTTTGTTAAAACAATATGTTGCTTTATTAGAAACTGAAGGTATAGAAATTGAATTTTCTGACGATGCTGTTCGTAAGATAGCTGAAGTGGCCTTCGAAGTAAATCAAAACACAGACAATATTGGTGCAAGAAGACTTCATACCATTTTGGAACGGTTGCTTGAAGACTTATCTTTTGAAGCTCCGGAAATAACGATGGAGAAGATTACAATTACGCCCCAATATGTCGAAGGTAAGCTTGGTTCTATCGCCCGGAACAAAGATTTAAGCCAGTTTATCCTTTAATTAAGAAACAATCTTGGCAATGAACATAAAATTACGGAAATACAACTTCATAGTTATTGTGAACCATGGTATTTTTAGGAGGAACAAATCAAATGAACTTATTAGCAAAAACAAGAAAAATCAATGCAATGCTTCAAAAAGCAGCAGGTAAAGCAGTTAACTTCAAGGAAATGGCTGAAAGTTTAAGTGAAGTTATCGAAGCGAATGTATTCGTCGTCAGCCGCCGCGGGAAATTACTTGGCATAGCGGTAAGTCAGCAAATTGAAAACGAACGCATGTACAAAATGTTGGAAGATAAACAATTCCCTGAAGAGTACACAAAAAACCTGTTCAATATTCCTGAAACCTCTTCGAATCTTGATATCGAAAGCGAATATACTGCTTTCCCAGTCGAAAACAAAGAGCTTTTCGCAACTGGATTAACGACGATCGTACCGATTATGGGTGGGGGAGAACGTTTAGGAACATTGGTTCTTGCCCGATTACAAGAAAAATTTCATGATGATGATTTAATTTTGGCTGAATATGGTGCGACTGTAGTCGGCATGGAAATCCTGCGTGAAAAATCTGAAGAGATAGAAGAAGAAGCTCGTAGTAAAGCTGTCGTTCAAATGGCAATTTCCTCGTTATCTTACAGCGAATTGGAAGCGATTGAGCACATTTTTGAGGAGCTTAAAGGTAATGAAGGTCTGCTTGTAGCATCCAAAATTGCAGACCGTGTCGGCATCACCCGTTCCGTTATCGTAAATGCCCTACGGAAACTGGAAAGTGCCGGAGTCATTGAATCCCGCTCACTAGGAATGAAAGGTACTTATATCAAAGTATTGAACGATAAATTCCTTCTTGAATTAGAAAAGCTTAAAAATAATTAACATACTAAAAAAGCAGTCCTTTAAAAAGGGCTGCTTTTTTTTGTGGTATTTGGATCTGTTGCTTTCTGGGACTAATAAGCAAAAGCGGGTGAATGTCAGGGGGAGAAAGGAAAAAGAGGTAATTCGAATTAAATGGAAATGTGAATATAGGCTTGATTTCTATTAGAATTGAAAAAATAGTTAAATTTTTCTTAAAAAGCGTAATTATATTATTATAACTGTTGTAATAGTGAAAATGAACGATGTTGTAACTTTTTGATTACTAAAACTCTATGGATAACGGTTTTAAGCCATTAGGGAATTTTGTCGAATGAATCAGCGTTTTGAAAAAAACGTTTTTTTTAAAAGGCAGTAATCCTTTGTTTTCTTATAAATCCTTTAATTAAAAGGGTAAAATCAACTAAAATGAAATAATTAATAGAAAGTAAATGTGAAAATTAGTTCTAAAGTATCAGGTATATAGGTTTGTTTTTCGATATGATATAAAAGCCAATAGAAGTAAAATTTGGTTAATATGTAGAATATCATATTAAAATGTAATATTAACCATGTAATCAAACTGAGAAAAACGACAAATTTAAACAATATGTGACAATTTCCGACGATAATAGGTCTAAAGTCTATGTGTTGTTTATGGACATAGTTATAATGTTTCTTTAAAATTAAAACGTAAATGCACTGGGTTAATTTATTGATAATGTAATTATCTGTTTATTATAGAAAGAGGTGATCGATATGGAGTTATTTTCAAATACTTTTCAATCACTAGAAAATGCCCTTAATTATTCTAATGTAAAACAAAAAGTCATTTCACAGAACATAGCCAATTCGGATACGCCTAATTATAAAGCCAAAGAGGTCAACAAAACGCAGTCCTTTAAGGCAGAGCTGGAATCTTCCCTGGAGTCATATCGTACCGATGAACGGCATTTTACTTTCAAGTCAGAGGGGAGTCATGCTTCTCAGATCGTGACGCAGAAAAATGTCCGATATAACAATAATGGAAATAGCGTGGACGTTGATAAGGAAATGACGGAGCTTGCAGCCAATCAGATTTATTATAATGCAGTAACCGACAGGCTTTCAGGTAAGTTTCAATCATTGCAGAATGTATTTAGAGGAGGTAAGTGATGGGAATCTTCCAAAGTATAAACATGACCGGATCCAGCTTGACGAGTCAAAGGGTAAGGATGGATGTAATCTCTGCTAATATGGCTAATGCCGATACGACCAGGGCGGAATATGACGCCGAGTCTAAAACATGGAAGCCGTACATAAGAAAATCGGTTGTGCTGCAAAGTAAGGAAAACGGTTTTTCAAGTTTCTTAAACGCAGCATCCCAAAAAACGAGCGAGGTAGGGAATGGAGTGAAGGTGACTGGAATAGTAAAAGATAAAACACCTTTTGAACTGGATTACAATCCCGAACATCCTGATGCCAATGAAGATGGTTATGTTGAAATGCCAAATGTCGATCCGCTTCGGGAGATGGTTGATTTAATGAGTGTCACACGTTCATACGAAGCAAATGTGACAGTTTTAAATGCATCAAAGGGAATGATGATGAAAGCTTTGGAAATTGGAAAATAAAAGTTTGAAAGGAGATTGTTGATATGGAGAGGATTTCTCTTTCTGCAGTGAACAATGCAAGTAATGTATTGAAAAAAAATCATACCAATACTAATACACCATACGAAGCACAGCGAAATTTTGCGTCGGTATTAAAAGAATCAATGAATAAAGTTAACGAAACACAAGTGTCATCAGATGATCTTACAACCAAATTGGTTAATGGAGAGGATGTTGAGCTTCACTCGGTGATGATAGCTTCACAAAAAGCCAGCGTTACCATGCAGGCTACATTAGAGGTTCGGAATAAGATTGTGGAAGCCTACCAAGAAATGATGAGAATGAGTATATAGCATTCATTTTTTAACCTCATTATATAGAGAAAAATGACTAGGGGGAAAAATACCCCAATCATAAATTCATAGACTGACCGGGGGATTTAAATGAATGAAGTACTAGTGAATTTTAATAACAAAATAGCTGCTTATTGGATGGGCCGCAGTAAAAAACAAAAATTCATGATGATTGGTTCAGCAGCATTAATTATCATCATCATTACGGCAGTTTCAATTTTAACCACGCGTACGACGCTGGTGCCCTTATATTCCAACTTAACTCCATCGGAAACGGGGAGCATTAAAGAAAATTTAGACAGTCAAGGGATTATGAATGAAATTTCTGAAAATGGAACGACCATAAAAGTTCCAGAAGAAAAACTGGATTCACTTAAGGTGGAACTGGCAGCAGAAGGTATTCCGGAATCTGGCAGAATCGACTATTCCTTTTTTAGTCAAAGTGCTGGAATCGGAATGACTGAAAATGAATTCAATATCATTAAACTGGATTCGATGCAAACGGAATTGGCCAGTTTAATAAAAAAGATTGATGGAGTAGAAGATGCCAGTGTTATGATCACTCTTCCTGATAAAGGAGTTTTTGTCAGTGATTCAGCTGGGGAAGCTTCAGCATCCATTGTATTGAATACGAAGCCCGGCTATAAATTTGAAGAAAGTCAAATCAATTCCCTTTATCATCTGGTCTCAAAAAGTGTTCCGAATCTCCCTACAGATAATATCGTCATTATGAACCAAGAGTTTGAGTACTTCGATCTTGAAAATGAAAATTCTTCTTTCGCTTCCGCATTTGCCACCCAAAATGAAATAAAAAAAGAAATAGAACGTGATATTCAAAGACAGGTGCAAAATATGCTTGGAACGATTATGGGGAGAGACAAAGTGGTTGTTTCAGTCACTACAGACATTGATTTTACTCAGGAAAATCGGGAAGAGAATTTAGTTGAACCGGTCGATGAAGAAAATATGGCTGGAATTGAGATTTCTGCGCAAAGGATCAATGAATCGTATAGTGGGGACGCAGCAGGTGCAGGAGGCGTTCCGCAAAGTGAGGATTCCTCAGATTCATTGGGATCCAGTTACGTTGAAGGCACAAACGGATCCGGTGATTATGAAAAAGTGGATGAAACGATAAATAGTGAAGTGAACCGAATCAAGAAGGAAATAGTCGAAAGCCCATATAAAGTTAAAGATTTAGGTATTCAGGTCATGGTCGAACCGCCCACCGCTGACGATCCGAATTCTTTATCTCAACAGAGTGTGGAGGATATTACACAAATCCTTGGTACGATAATACGCACGACAATCGAGAAAAAAGCTGAAGGGGAAGAACTGACGGACGAGGAGCTTAATAATAAAATTGCGATTTCCGTCCAGCCGTTTAACGGAAAAATGACGTTGCAAAAAGGTGAAGTGAATCCTTCGTTACCAATATGGGCATACATCGTAGGCGGAGTGCTAATTCTTGCCATTATCATTCTCTTAATCTTGTTCCTCCGATCCCGAAAGCAAGCTGAAATGGAAGAGAAGTACGTGGTTGAAGAGGAAGAAGTCGTATTCGATGTTCCGGATTTGAACAAAGAGAAGGAAACGGAAGCATTTTTAAAAAGAAAACAACTGGAGAAGCTTGCAAAAGAAAAGCCGGATGAATTTGCAAAATTATTAAGAAGCTGGATAGCAGAAGACTAGGAGGCTTTAGAAAGTGACAGATAGAAAAAAAAAGGCCGGATTGACTGGTAAACAGAAAGCTGCCATCCTCCTTATTTCCTTAGGCCCGGATGTTTCTGCATCCGTATATAAGCATCTTTCTGAACAGGAAATTGAGAGATTGACCCTTGAAATTTCGGGAGTGAGAAAAGTGAACTCCCATGATAAAGAAGAAATTCTGGAAGAATTCCATAATATTGCTTTAGCACAGGATTACATCTCGCAGGGCGGGATAGGATATGCGAAGCAGGTACTTGAAAAGGCATTAGGTAATGATCAGGCAACAGCCATCATTAACCGCTTAACATCATCCTTGCAGGTTCGGCCATTCGACTTTGCCCGAAAGGCAGATCCTGGACAGATCCTGAATTTCATCCAGAACGAGCATCCGCAGACCATTGCATTAATCTTGTCTTATCTTGATCCCACACAGGCTGGACAAATATTGTCTGAACTTCCGCAAGAGGTGCAGGCAGATATTGCAAGAAGGATTGCTTTAATGGATAGCACTTCTCCGGAAATCATCAATGAAGTGGAGCAAATACTCGAAAGGAAACTTTCTGCGACTGTAACCCAAGATTATACACAGACAGGTGGAGTGGAAGCTGTAGTAGATGTGTTGAATGGTGTTGACCGCTCAACGGAAAGAACGATTTTGGATGCACTTGAAATCCAAGATCCGGAGCTTGCTGAGGAAATCAAGAAAAGAATGTTTGTTTTTGAAGATATCGTGACCCTTGATGGCAGAGCGATTCAGCGAGTAGTCAGGGAATCTGATAACGAAGATCTTAAACTTTCTCTTAAAGTGGCTAGTGATGAAGTGAAGGAAATCGTTTTTCGAAACATGTCAAAACGTATGGTTGAAACCTTCCAGGAAGAAATGGAATATATGGGGCCAGTACGATTGCGGGATGTAGAAGAAGCACAATCAAGAATTGTTGCCGTCATTCGTCGTCTGGAAGAAACTGGAGATATCGTGATTGCCCGCGGCGGAGGGGATGATATCATTGTCTAGGATTATCAAATCCCAGCAGGCTAACCAGGAGAAAAGCAAAAAGATTGCAATAAAAGTCCGCCCTTTCGACTTTCCTCAAAATGATGATGCAGATGAGCGGAAAAACCGTCATTATATTCAATCTGATGAATTTCTCAATAATGCTAAACAGGAAGCGGAAACGTTATTGCTCGAAGCTAAACAAAAAGCCCAAGCAATTGCTGCAAAAATCCAGCAAGACCGAGAACAATGGGAGAATCAAGAAAAAGCAATGTTTATAGAACAAGCTCAAAAAGAAGGGTATCAGCAGGGAGTCGAAGATGGGATCCAAAAGGGTTATAACGAGATTGCAGCGGAAATAGCCTTCGCAAAAGAAGTGGTAGAGTCCTCTAAAAAAGATTATCGGCACAATATCGAATCATCTGAAACCGTTATTCTGAATCTTGCCCTGAAGGTGGCAGAGAAAATTATCGGGCAACAGCTTGAAAAAGATGAAGAGTCTTTTTTATCCATAGTCAAAAGAGCCATCAAAGAGGTGAGGGATTACCGTGAAGTGCAATTACATATCCATCCGATCCAATATCAATCGATTCTTTCTCATAAAGATGAGTTGATGGCAATCTTTCCGAAAAATACTGAGTTGTATATCTTTCCGGATGATGAGCTGGATTTAGGCAGCTGTATCATCGAATCCGAAAACGGAAGGATGGACGCCAGTGTCGACAGTCAGCTGCAGGAAATCAAATTGAAACTAACTGAATTGCTTGAAGGGGAGTAAAGATGAAAACTAGAGACCTATTGCCCTTAGTTGATGAAGTTGATCCATTCAAACACTATGGACGAATCAAACGTGTCGTGGGGCTAATGATAGAATCTCAAGGCCCTGAAAGCTCTGTAGGTGATGTTTGTTATATCTATACAGGTATACAAAAAAAGAAAAATCGAATCTTAGCTGAAGTTGTCGGTTTCCGTGATGAAATGGTTATTTTAATGCCATTTACAGCAGTTAGTGATATTGCACCGGGTTGTATCGTGGAAGGGAGCGGACGGAGCCTTGAGGTAAAGGTGGGAAGCGGGCTAATTGGCAAAGTAGTCGATCCATTGGGACATCCCATTGATGACTCACTGCTTCCAAAAGGTCTCGCGACAATTTCTGTGGATCAAGATCCGCCGAATCCGATGAAACGTCCTCCCATTAATGAACCGATAGATGTAGGAGTTCGGGTGATTGATAGTTTATTAACAGTTGGAAAAGGACAGCGTGTTGGTATCTTTGCAGGGAGCGGTGTCGGGAAAAGCACGTTGCTTGGTATGGTAGCAAGGAATACGACGGCTGACTTAAACGTAATCGCTCTTATTGGAGAACGTGGCCGTGAAGTTCGAGAATTCATTGAGAAAGATCTTGGACCAGAAGGGCTGGCACGATCAATCGTTGTAGTGGCAACATCTGACCAGCCAGCGTTGATGCGGATAAAGGGTGCATTGACGGCAACTGCCATCGCGGAATATTTTCGTGATAAGGGATTGAATGTGATGCTGATGATGGATTCGGTCACGAGGGTTGCGATGGCCCAGAGGGAAATTGGGCTTGCTATCGGGGAACCGCCGACGACCAAAGGATATACGCCATCCGTTTTTGCCATCCTTCCAAGGTTACTCGAAAGAACGGGAACAAATCAGTTGGGTACCATTACAGCTTTTTATACGGTACTAGTCGACGGTGATGATATGAATGAACCGATTGCTGATGCTGTCAGGGGAATTTTGGATGGTCACTTCATACTAGACCGTAACTTGGCCAATAAAGGACAGTTTCCAGCGCTCAATGTATTAAAGAGCATTAGTCGCGTCATGAATAATATTGTTGGTGACAAGCATAAGAACGCCGCAGAAAAATTGCGGGCAAATTTATCAACCTATATGGAGTCGGAAGATTTGATTAATATAGGAGCTTATAAGAAGGGTTCTTCCAAACAAATTGATAACTCGATTACAAGCTATCCGGAAATCATTTCATTTTTGAAGCAAGGAACCCATGAAAAAGCTTCCAAAGAAAATAGTATCAACGTCCTTGTCGAATTGATGGAGAAAGGTGATTAATAATGATTTATCAATATAAATTCGAGAAGATCCTGACCATCAAAGAAAAAGAAAAAACCGATGCACTAGCTAAATATAATGCTGCTTTAAAAAAATTTGAAGAAGTGGCAGAAAAGTTATATAAGCTTTTAAAGAAAAAAGAAGAGTTGCTTGAGTTTCAACAGGAAAAGCTGCGAAATGGATTATCCGTTCAGGAAATTCGTCATCATCAGTTATTTATGGACAACTTGGAAAAACTCTTAAGCCACTGTCAACAAGAAGTCATTGAAGCGCGATACAAGATGAATAATCAACGGGATATATTAATGGAAAGAAATATCGAGGTTAAAAAGTACGAGAAAATGAAAGAAAATGGTTTTCTTAAATTCCTCGATGTCATTAAGGAAGCTGAGAACAAACAAATGGATGGCATATCTATCCGGCAATTCTTAAGCAAAGGCGTAAGGTGATGGGATGCGTAAAAAAAGTGAATCTAATGGATTGGAAGAATTGAAAGAAAGCAAGATAAGTAAGTTTCAATGGTTTCTTGTCATCTTCATTCCATTGATCTTTGCGGTAACTGTAGCGTTGATCGTTTTTACAGTTGCAGGGGTGAATGTAGTGGAAAAGGCAAAGGAATTGTCTGCGAAAATACCCTTCACTGAATCGGATCAAAAGGATGAAGAGAAAGGGAAACCAGCCAAGAATGATGAGAAAGTTTCCATGAAACTCGAAAAATTAGAAACCGAGATTGAAAACAAGGAAAAAGAGATAGAAAAGCTTGAGGGCATCATTGATACACGTGACAAGGCCATTGCAAAGGCAGAAGCGGAAAAACAGCAGCTTCAAACGGAAATGAATCAACTTAGGGATAGTCAGAATAATAGTAAACAAGCGTTTAAAGATATAATCCGTACTTATGAAACGATGGCTCCCAAGAAGGCTGCACCTATCATTATGGAAATGAAAGACGAAGATGCAGTGGAGATTCTCTCTAGTATGAAAGCAGCCACTTTAGCTAAGGTTTTGGAGCAAATGACAACGGCTGATGCTGCAAGGTTAACGAAGAAACTAACGGAACAAAGTTCTTAAGTGGAAAGAGTGAGGAGGTGAATATATGAATTCAGCGATTAATTCTTTACTTGCCTTGGCATCATTAGGTCTAAAGGTACCAATTAAGCCAAAGCATCAAACTGATTCAGGGTTTGGTTCAGTCCTTCAATCAGCCATTGGGACAGAACCTCCCATTCCATCGGATATAAGCGCCATCACTGAAGGACGAATGTCTGTAATAAAGGATTTGCTTGTTTTTTTGAACTTGAAAGGCTATGTGAAACAGGGGAAGAGAGAGTTGCCGAAGCCCCTTCTGTAAACCAACAAGATAACAACCTAATTTTACAGGTCCTAAAAAATGTAGCCGGAAATGATGAGGGTGCCCTTGATGATTTCTTTGGGAGCATCGAAGATCTGGATTTAGAACAAGAAGTGGATGACTTCAGCCTGAATCCACAAAGTTTGTTATCAGCCAATGTCATGGATCTGTATACCATCCTGAAAAAAATTACTATTTTGAGCGAAGAAAAATGGCATGACCCCTCATTATCCGGTGTGGTGAATCTTTTGAAACTGGTGAAAACTCATGATCTTCTCTCGGAAAATAAGGATATGCCCCAAGATGAAGCGGCCATCCAGAAACAAATGAAACACCTGCTTGAAGGGTTAACGGGAAAGTTGGAGCGATGGCTGTCCAATCAGTCAAAAGCAGAACCTGATCAATCCAACACTCTGGAAAAAGGGCAAACTAAAACATTAGAAACATTGAAAAGTGCATTCTCGCAATTATCCGGGAGTGACAAGGTAAATAAAGACGGGACAGTCAGCAGCGGTGTGGCTTTGCAAAGTCCGGATAGTGGGAAACATCAAGGGACTGGTATGCCTTTTCTCATGACAAAGCTGGAGCAATTCGTCTTGGCAGCTCCCAAAGGTGAGCAAACTGTCAGTCAAGAAGAGTTTGTTAAACAATTTGAAAATATTTTGAGTAAGGCGAACTTTAGCGGAACTAACGGTGTAAATAAACTTTTGATCAGATTGACTCCTAAACATTTAGGGTCCCTAAGAATCGAGTTGATTCAAAAGGATGGTATGCTGTCAGCCAAGATTATGGCTTCTACTGCCCAGGCCAAGGAAATGCTGGAGAATCAGCTTCATGGCTTAAAACAAGCCTTTAGCGGACAAAACATTCAAATTGAAAGAATTGAAATATCACAGGCCTTCAATGCTTTTAACTCTGAGAAATTCAGCCATAAAGATGCGGATGAACATAATGAACAACAGGAGAGTAAGGAAGAAAGCAATGATGAAACGGAAAGCGAGTTTACGGGATCCCTTGCCGATGCTCTGTTAAATATGGAAGTGTAGGTGAAAAAATGACGACCATCGATACGTCACTATTATTATCAAAATCTCAAACTGAAAACAGAAAAACCGGGGATGCATTGGGAAAGGGTGATTTCTTGAAATTGTTGCTTACCCAGCTTCAAAAACAAGATCCGTCAAGTCCGATGGACAATACGGAATTCATCGCCCAAATGGCCACTTTTTCTTCTCTGGAACAGATGATGAATATGGGAGCCCAAATGGAAGAAATAATAGGGATCAATCAACAAAATAGTTTAATGAACTATAACTCTTTTGTCGGTAAGGAAGTAACTTGGCACAAATTGGATGAAGGCGATGGTGATCTTCCGATAGAAGAAGGGACAGGCATCGTTAAATCGATACAATATAAGGGTGATGGTGTTTATTTTCTTTTAGAAGATGGCACAAAGCTTGAACCCGCAAATATTTCAGCAATGAAACAACCAAGTTCCATGGCGAATAGCTTGACGGCGGCAAGTGAATTAATAGGCAAGCGTGTTTACTGGATGGACGATAAAAATGGTGAGTCGTCTGCTGTCGTAATCTCGGTATCCATGAGTAATGGCAAGCTGGAAATTGAAGTGGATGATGAAAATAACACTAAGTTATCATCAGAGCAATTGATAAAAATTGCTGAAGCTTAAGGGATGGGAATATGAATGAACTTGGTTTTCAAGTAAATTCCGCTCAGCTTTTGCCACAAACAAAATTACCGTTAAGGCAAAGGCAGATGATCCAACAAGACTTTCAACAGCATTTTCAAGTTGCTGTCTCCACAAATGAAAAATTGACCATTAGTAAACATGCTCAATTGCGGATAAGTCAACGGAATATAGAAATAGCACCAAAAACCTGGGACAAAATAGCTGATAAAGCCAATGAGGCCAAAAAGATGGGTGTAACTGAATCTCTTATCATTATTGATAATGCGGCACTCATAGTAAGCACGAAAAACAACAAGGTCATCACGGTCATGGACAGGGATGAAGCAACATCACAAATCTTCACGAACATCAATGGAACCATAATTTTAGATAAATAGGCTGGACCTGGAATAGGAAGCCTAGACTGTGGAATGACGGAAGGAGTCGATATATGAAAGTGGAGCTTTTACATGCTTCGTTCAATGTATTCGGGAATAAGCGGATTAAAAAACTTACAAACAAAATTGGATGTTATCGGTAATAACGTCGCCAATGTCAATACATATGGTTTCAAAAAAAGCCGTGTGACATTCAGCGATGCGATGAACCAAACGGTATCTGGTGCAAGTGCAGCAACAGCCAATAAAGGCGGAACCAATGCTAAACAAATTGGATTGGGCTCAACGATTGCTACAATCGATACGATCCATACACAGTCAAGCCTGCAAACGACCGGCCGCGATCTTGATTTAGGAATATCTGGTGATGGTTATTTTGTCGTCAAGCAAGGCGATTCACTTTCATATACACGTGCAGGAAACTTTTATCTGGATGATAACGGTACACTTGTCAACGCGAATGGTTTGAAAGTGCAGGCTTACAAAGTTGATGAAAACGGTAAACGATCAAAAACGATTGGCGACGTTGCCGTTAACGTCAATGCGATTTTACCTGCCATTGCCACTACTAAAATATCAGTAAGTGGTAATCTAGCTGCTGACGCAATTGATGGTACCGTATTTAGCCAGCAAATGAAAGTTGTGGATGAAAACGGTAAAGAACAAACGGCAACTATCTATTTCCAAAAAAACGGTGATGATAAATGGGAGCTTTTTGATGAAGAACCTGCTGCTTTGGGGGATACATCAACAACTAAACCAAAACCGTTCACTTCGGTGAATTTCGATGCAAATGGTCAGATAGTGGCAGCTGATAAAACCCAGACAGGTCAAAGCATTAACATTTCAAGCGGCAAAGAGGATGACTCGGATACAGCAGTTGATGAAAGCGTTCAAAAAGTTAATTTGGATTTTGATTTCTCGAACCTTACTCAAGTTAAAGGTTCCACTACTGCTCTTGTCAATCCGGATGGTAATAAAGAAGGAAAACTGGAAAGCTTTAATATTGGTGCATCAGGGGAAATAAATGGCGTTTATTCCAACGGTCTGATCACAACCTTAGGCCAACTGGCCGTCGCCAAGTTTTCCAATGCATCAGGCTTGACGAAAACGGGTGGTAACACTTTTCAGGAATCAATCAATTCAGGTACTGCAAACATCAATATCGCAGGTGAAGGGCGTGGTGTGATTGCATCAGGTTCATTGGAAATGTCCAATGTGGATTTATCCGAAGAGTTTACTGAAATGATCGTTGCACAACGTGGTTTCCAGTCGAATTCCAGGATCATCACGACGTCGGATGGAATTTTACAGGAATTGGTTAACTTAAAACGATAGGTTAAGGGAGGGAGGAGCCAGATGCTTTTGCTCTGGCTCCTAAATATCATTATCAAAGTCACAAGGCTCAATGGAAAATGCTTTCATATCAATGCATTGTACATAGACACAGTCGAGTCATTGCCAGATACGACCATTACTTTTACAAATGGTAAGAAAATCGTTGTGCTAGAGAAGGAAGAGGAACTGGTTGGAGCTATTATACAATTTTACCGTACCGTTAATATTCTCGGTTTTCGTAAGGATGTGGAGGAAAGTTCATGAAAAAAAATCTAATGTCTATTATGTTGATTATACTCGTGGCTATAACGCTTGTAGGTGTCATAGCGGTCGTGGTTGTGACAAAGTTATCAGATCCCACATCTGCCGAAGATAAACCTAGCATTGACGAAATTGTCAAATCATCAGTTGAGATTCCTGAAATTACTACGAATCTTGCCGGCAATGATTATATCAAAATCTCATTTATGGTCCTAACAGAAAATAAAAAAGCGAAAGAAGAGTTGGAAAAAAGAAATTTTCAAGTGAAAAATATAATTATTACCGAACTATCCGAAATGAAAGCGGAAGAGTTAACCGGTAAAAAAGGCAAGGAAAAGCTTCAAGAAGCTTTAAAGACTAGAATGAATGAATTAATGGAAGAAGGAAAAGTTGAAAAGGTTTATATAACTTCCTCGATACAGCAATAAGAACATCCTTGCTTCATTAAATAAGAAGGGGAAGCTTTGGAGGTGAGTGTTAATGTCCGGGGAAATATTATCGCAAAATGAAATAGATGCACTGTTATCGGCCATTTCCACAGGTGAAATGGATGCAGATGATTTAAAAAAAGAAGAAGTAGAAAAAAGAGTGAAAGTTTACGACTTTAAAAGGGCGCTTCGGTTTTCAAAGGATCAAATCCGCAGTTTGACTAGAATACACGAGAACTTTGCGAGGCTGCTGACCACATACTTTTCTGCTCAGCTTAGAACATATGTCCAAATATCGGTTGCTTCGGCAGATCAAATACCATACGAAGAGTTTATCCGATCGATTCCCAAAATGACCATCATGAATGTTTTTGAGGTACCGCCCTTGGATGGCCGGATCATTCTTGAGGTCAACCCGAATATCGCCTATTCCATGATGGATCGTGTTTTGGGCGGGCGGGGCATAAGCGTGAATAAGGTAGATAGTTTAACGGAAATAGAGACGAAAATCATGTCGAATTTATTCGAGAAGGCTTTTGAAAATTTACAGGAGGCTTGGGGAACGATTGTTGAAATCGAACCGGTGATGACAGAGTTCGAGGTGAATCCGCAATTTCTGCAACTGGTTTCACCCAACGATACTGTTGTGGTCATTTCCTTGAATACACAAATCGGCGAAACGAGCGGAATGATTAATGTTTGCATTCCTCACGTCGTATTGGAACCGATCATACCAAAGTTATCTGCTCATTATTGGATGGAAAATTCCCAAAAGGAAAAAATTCCAGAGGAAATCATGATTTTGGAAAAGCGTATCCGAAACGCAGATCTTCCCATTATTTCCGAACTTGGTTCTACGGATATCACTATCCAGGACTTTTTACTGCTTGATGTTGGCGATGTCATCGATTTGAATAAGGCAATCGATGAACCTTTGACGATTACAATTGGAGGGATTCCAAAATACAGTGGGCAGCCAGGAAAAGTAGGAAAAAAACATGCTATCCAGATTCTTGATATTTTGAAAGGGGGAGAAGAAGATGGTAAGTGATGAAATGCTTTCACAAGACGAAATAGATGCCCTTTTAAAAGGTACAAGTGATATAGAGGATGAGGTGATCCCTCTCACGATTGACGATTATTTATCAATGATGGAACTCGACGCCCTCGGTGAAATCGGTAATATCTCCTTCGGAAGTTCGGCCACTGCCCTATCCACTTTGTTGAATCAGAAAGTGGATATCACCACCCCGACGGTTACATTAATTGAAAGGGGACAGATCGCGGAAGAATTCCCGCATCCGTATGTAGCGATTCAAGTGCAATATACAGAAGGTTTTTCAGGTATAAATATGCTGGTCATCAAGCAGAGTGATGCTGCTATCATTGCAGATTTGATGCTTGGCGGAGATGGGGAGAATCCTTCTGACCTGCTTGGAGAAATTCAATTGAGTGCTGTTCAGGAAGCAATGAACCAAATGATGGGTTCTGCTGCGACATCCATGTCGACCATTTTCAGTAAAAAAGTGGATATTTCTCCACCTAGCATAGACTTACTTAATTTTTTAAACGGTGTAGGTGAAAATGCGATACCTGACGAGGATTTATTTGCAAAAATCTCGTTCCGCCTCCGTGTCGGCAACTTAATTGATTCCAGTATTATGCAATTGTTGCCATTAGAATTTGCTAAAGGGTTAGTTTCTGAATTATTAAATGGGACGAGCGAAAGCGAACCTACCGATATTAAAACGCAAAAAGTACTAAGTGATCCAGTAACAAACATTCCAAATCAGGAGCCGGCATCATTCCAGGACACCAGGTCTGATCGATCGGCAAACGAAACTTATGGACAAGGCGGTCACCAAACCCAACCTACGAACCAAATGCCGAATGCTCCACAACATTTTGGAGTTTCATCCGTACCAACAGGACAGCCGGTAAATGTTCAGCCGGCCAGTTTCACTAGTTTTCAGCCTTATCAGCTTCAGGAGTCTGAAACGAAAAATCTCAGCATGCTGATGGATATCCCTTTGCAAATAACTGTGGAGCTTGGAAGAACGAAACGCTCCGTCAAGGATATTTTGGAGCTGTCCTCCGGATCGATCATCGAATTGGATAAATTAGCAGGAGAGCCAGTGGATATCCTGGTAAACAGCCGCTTGATAGCAAAAGGTGAAGTAGTGGTGATTGATGAAAACTTTGGGGTACGTGTTACGGATATAATGAGTCAAAGTGAACGATTAAATAAAATAAGATAATTTGGGGGACGAGAATAATGGCTAATAGAATTTTAATTGTGGACGATGCAGCATTTATGAGAATGATGATAAAGGATATCCTTTCTAAAAATGGTTTTGAAATAGTCGGGGAAGCAGCAGATGGCGCCCAAGCAGTGGAAAAATATAAAGAAACCCATCCGGATCTTGTAACGATGGATATTACCATGCCCGAAATGGATGGGATTACAGCGTTAAAGGAAATTAAAAAGGTAAATCCTCAAGCTAAGGTCATTATGTGTTCAGCGATGGGGCAGCAAGCCATGGTCATTGATGCGATCCAGGCGGGTGCAAAAGACTTTATCGTGAAGCCATTCCAGGCAGACCGGGTATTGGAAGCCATAAATAAAGCATTAAGTTAAGAGGGTGTCTTCATATTGTTTTTAATTAAAAAATGGCTTCAGGTCTCACTGATGATAGCGGTATTCTTCTCTGGGGCCATACAGGTCCATGCGGAAAATCTTAAAAAAACAGTGAAGGATGTTTATGAGCAGCCAGATGATTTAAAGGTGGGTAAAGATGAATCAATAGACTGGAAATCTACCGAACAGGCTTCGAATCCTGACAAAGTGGGGATAACCGTTTGGGAGTTTCTTAGGATGATATTTGCTACTATTTTTGTTGTGGCCCTTCTATATATCCTATTGAAATTCATCAATAAAAAAAGTAAATCGTATCAAAAGGCAAATTCAGTGGAGAATTTAGGCGGTACGGGCCTTGGGGCAAATCGTTCAGTCCAGCTTGTTAAAGTCGGCGGGCGAATATTGGTGATCGGGGTTGGCGAAAATATTCAGCTCTTGAAAGAAATAGATGATCCCGAGGAATATGAACAGCTTTTGAAAGATCACAATGATAAGATCGATCAAATGATCCAGCCTGGGGAATTTGCAATGAAGTTGAAAAATAAGTGGTTGAAGAAAAGCGAATCCGAAACTGCCAGTTTCTCTGCAGAGTTCAAAAATCAACTTGATCAAATGTCTGATAGCAGGAAAAGGCTGTTAAATGAGCTTGGTAGGAAAGGAAGAGACAATGAATGAGTGAGTTCATGGAGTTTTTTAATAACAGTGATCCCACTAATGTCTCTACTTCCGTAAAACTTGTTCTTCTAATGACTATCTTATCGCTGGCTCCAAGCATATTGATCTTGATGACCTGTTTTACAAGAATCATCATTGTCCTGAGCTTTGTGAGAACATCGCTAGCTACCCAGCAGATGCCGCCGAACCAGGTGCTGGTCGGCCTGGCACTTTTCATGACATTCTTCATAATGGCACCGACTTTTCAGGAAGTGAATGAAAAGGCATTAACCCCATTATTTAATGAAGAGATAGATTTAGAAGAGGCGTATGTACAGGCCTCGATACCATTTAAGGAATTCATGAGTGCCCATACAAGGCAAAAGGATCTGGCGTTATTTTTGGAGTATGCCAAGGTGGATAAGCCGGAAACGATACAGGACATTCCCTTGACTGCCTTTGTACCAGCTTTTGCTATCAGTGAAATCAAAACGGCTTTTCAAATAGGTTTTATGATTTTCATTCCATTTTTGGTTATCGATATGGTCGTTGCAAGTGTCCTGATGTCGATGGGGATGATGATGTTGCCGCCAGTCATGATTTCCCTGCCATTTAAAATCCTCCTTTTCATTCTTGTTGATGGATGGTATTTAGTAGTGAAGTCTTTATTACAGAGTTTTTAAGCAGGTGAAAAAATATGAGTGCAGAGTTTGTAATTGATATAGCAGAAAAAGGAATTTATATGGTATTGATCATCGCTGGTCCATTGATGGTAATCGCTCTTATTGTAGGACTACTAGTAAGCATCTTTCAGGCGACTACACAAATTCAGGAACAAACCTTGGCATTTGTTCCAAAAATCGTCGCAGTCTTATTGGGACTCATTTTATTGGCTCCATGGATGCTGAGCCACCTATTATCATATGCAAATGAAATATTCGGTAATCTGAATCGATTTGTAGGGTAGTGCATGGAGGAACTATTTCCGCACTTTCCCGCTTTTTTATTAATTGTGGTACGGGTCACTACGTTTTTCGTGGCCATGCCGATTTTTTCGTACCGTTCAATACCGGTACAACATCGGGTAGGGCTTGGGATCTTCCTTGCCTGGATCATGTACTACACCATCGATGCTCCGGTTCTGGAATTGGATGTCACATTTTATTTACTGATCATGAAGGAAGCGCTGGTTGGGCTTTTCATCGGGTTTGCAGCTTATATGATTTTATCGGCCGTACAAATCGCTGGTGGATTGATTGATTTTCAAATGGGTTTTTCAATTGCGAATGTCATCGATCCCCAAACGGGGGCACAAAGCCCGCTGATGGGACAATACCTTTATACAATCGCTCTATTATTCCTATTGAGTACCAACGGCCACCATTTGCTTTTGGATGGAATTTTTTATAGTTATCAGTTCATTCCGATTGACCAATTATTTGTACCATTCGGAGATCATACACTGATAGAATATTTGGCCAAAGCCCTCAGCAAAGCTTTCATGATTGCTTTTCAAATGTCCATACCTGTAGTGGGAAGCATTTTTTTAGTGGATGTCACGTTAGGGATCCTTGCCAGGACGGTCCCTCAATTAAATGTGTTCGTTGTCGGGATTCCAGTGAAAATCATTGCCGGCTTTGCGGTTATCATACTGGTAATGGGGATGATGATGACAGTTGTAACACAACTCTTCAATTTCTTGCTTTTGACAATACGTCAACTAATGCAGTTGATTGGAGGCGTTTGATATGGAGAGTTTTCAGCTGGATTTACAGTTTTTCGCTGGAGAGAAAACCGAAAAGGCAACTCCAAAAAAACGTCAGGATTCGAAGAAAAAAGGTCAGGTGGCAAAAAGTCAGGATGTAAATACCTCTGTGAATTTAATTGCGGTGTTTTCTGTGCTATTGCTTATGGGACCATACATGTATAATCATCTGCTCGGTCTCATGAAAGAATACCTGCAACGTTTTTCCTTGAGTGGATTCAGCGAGGAGAATATGCAAATTATCATGATTGAGGTTTTAAAGGAGATGGGCTTAATCCTAGGGCCAGTTTTCGCAGCAGCGATAGTGGCTGGGATATTGGCTAATGTCATGCAAAACGGGTTTTTGTTTTCGACTGAATCCATTCAGTTCAAACTTGATAAATTGGATCCCATTAAAGGATTCAAACGTATTTTTTCAATGAGGGCCATTGTTGAATTATTGAAATCCACTCTTAAAATATCATTTGTTGGTGTTGTTGCCTTTTATGTACTATGGCAGCGCATGGACGAGATTATGATTTTATCACAGATTTCTGTGGAAGAAGCGATGGCAACGTTGGCGGATATTACGATTAAAGTGGGATTTTATGCTTCCGTGGCTTTATTGTTCATTGCTCTATTAGACTATTTGTACCAAAAATATGACTTTGAAAAAAACATCCGGATGTCCAAACAGGATATTAAGGATGAGTATAAAAATTCCGAAGGGGACCCGCTCATCAAATCCAAGATAAAGCAAAAGCAAAGGCAGATGGCCGCTCAAAGAATGATGCAGGAAATTCCCAATGCGGATGTCGTCATCACTAACCCGACGCATTTTGCTATTGCTTTAAAATATGATGAAGAAAAAGCTGAGGCTCCGTACGTAGTGGCGAAGGGCGTTGATTTTGTTGCTCAGAAAATTAAATTCATTGCTAAAGAAAACGATGTGGTCATGGTGGAAAATCGGCCTTTGGCCAGGTCTTTAAATGATCAAGCTGAATTAGGCCAGGCGATACCTGAAGAGTTCTTTAAGGCAGTCGCTGAAATACTGGCCTTTGTATATAAAACCAAAGGTAAACTGTAAAGAAGTAATAGGGTAACCCGCTAGTTAGGAGAGAAAAAACATGCGAGCAAGAGATTTAGTTGTTATATCAAGCGTCATCATGATCGTTGCCATGTTGGTCATTCCATTGCCAACCTGGTTGTTAAGTATTTTACTCCTTTTAAATATCTCTCTTGCGTTGCTGGTTCTATTGACTACGATGAATATGAAAGAACCTCTCCAATTTTCAATCTTTCCTTCCTTGCTCCTTTTACTGACATTGTTCAGGCTGGGGTTGAATGTTTCGACGACTCGTGCCATTTTGACCTATGGTGATGCTGGAGGAGTTGTAGAAACCTTTGGGTCGTTTGTAGTCGGCGGTAACGTGCTTGTAGGATTAGTTGTATTCATCATTTTGGTCATCATCAATTTCATCGTCATCACGAAAGGCTCCGAACGGGTCTCGGAGGTAGCGGCAAGGTTTACGCTGGATGCGATGCCAGGGAAACAGATGGCCATAGATGCAGATTTAAATGCTGGGATGATTTCCGAAAATGAAGCACGGGCCAGAAGGGAAAAAATCAGTAACGAAGCAGACTTTTATGGATCCATGGATGGAGCGAGTAAGTTTGTTAAAGGGGACGCCATAGCGGGCATCATCATTGTCATCATAAACTTGATTTTCGGTATGATTATTGGCTTCATGCAATTGGACATGAGCTTTGGAGAAGCAGCCGTCCATTTTTCCATGTTATCGGTTGGTGACGGTATCGTGAGTCAGGTACCTGCGTTATTGATTTCTACAGCTACGGGTATTGTCGTAACCCGGGCAGCCTCGAATGGAAACCTCGGAGCGGATATTGTTGAACAGTTATTCCAATTTCCCAAAATGCTTTACCTAACAGCAGCAACCATTTTCCTTTTAGGGTTATTCACTCCCATTTCCGACTTATTCACGATTCCGATCGCTGCTTTATTAGTTGTTGGAGGGTATACAATTTCAAGGATACCTAAGCAGGATGAAAATGAAAGGCAAGAAATGGAAGAAGTGCTGGAAACTGATGAAATGAAAAGTCCAGAAAGCGTCGTTAACCTTTTAAGTGTCGACCCGATCGAATTTGAGTTTGGATATGGATTGATTCCGCTTGCGGATGCCAATCAAGGGGGAGAACTGCTGGACCGAGTCGTCATGATCCGCAGGCAGCTTGCAATTGAATTGGGACTCGTGATCCCTGTCGTCAGAATACGTGACAACATTCAGTTGAATCCCAATGAGTATCGGCTGAAGATTAAAGGAAGTGTCATGGCCAAGGGGGAATTGCTCCTTAATCATTTCTTGGCCATGAGTCCAGGGATGGAGGATGATTCAATAGAAGGAATCGATACGATAGAACCGTCTTTCGGTTTACCGGCCAAGTGGATCACGGATGATATGAAAGAACATGCCGAGATGTTGGGTTATACAGTTGTGGACCCGCCAAGTGTTGTATCCACTCACTTGACGGAAGTCATAAAGGCCAATGCGCATGAATTATTGGGCAGGCAGGAAACGAAACAATTGATCGATCATCTCCACGAATCGGCACCTATACTAGTAGAGGAAGTCACTCCGAATCCCTTGTCCATAGGAGATGTACAAAAGGTATTGGCAAAATTATTGAAGGAAAAAGTTTCAATAAGGAACTTACCGATCATTTTCGAAACACTTGCTGATTATGGCAAGTTATCGACTGACACAGATTTGCTTACTGAATATGTAAGGCAGAATTTAGCCAGACAAATAACGAATTCTTTTCTTTCGGATGAAAATAGAATTAAAGTCATAACATTATCGGGGAAAGTGGAAAAGACCATCGCCGATGGTGTACAGCAAACCGAACATGGTAATTTTTTATCATTGGATCCAACTATATCGCAATCCATATTGGAGGCAATTGCAGCCAAATTGGAAGAGCTGAACCTAATGGATCACCAACCGATCTTACTCTGCTCTCCAGCGGTAAGGATGTATGCCCGGCAATTAACTGAACGTTATTTTCCTAATGTACCTATTCTTTCATACAATGAACTCGAATCGAATGTAGAAGTACAAAGTGTAGGGGTGGTGAATTTCGATTGAAGGTAAAGAAATATTTGGCACCATCAATGAACGAGGCAATGAAGCGAATAAGGGAGGAACTAGGCAGTGATGCGGTAATCTTAAGTTCAAACGCTGTATATACTGGCGGTTTCTTAGGATTATTCAAAAAGAGGAATATTGAAGTCATTGCAGCCATAGACCCCGTGTCCCAGCCTATCCAAACCGTAACCAAACAAAAATCGAAGAAGTTGCCATCAAAGCTGGAAGTGGCAATTCATGCTTCTGAACCTAATGAAGGCAATAGGGAAAGTGCGGACTTAGTAAAAGAAATCGAAGGTTTGAAAGATATGATAAAGAGTTTGCAAATCTATTCACCTGATAGAAAATATCCGGGGAAACTGCAGAAAATCCATGAATACCTAACCGAGCAGGAAGTGGATATATCACTTCGATTCCAAATCATGGATGAACTACTTGAAAAATGGTTCGTTTTTAAACAGCAATCCACTGATGAAGAGGTTCAAGTTTGGTTGGAAGAAGCCATGTTCGCGATTTTGGAAAAGGTCGAAAATGGAAAAAACGGGCTGCAAAAAAAGTATATTAATATTGTTGGCCCAACAGGTGTGGGAAAGACAACGACCCTGGCAAAAGTAGCTGCGGAAACCATGTTAAAGCATGATAAAAAGGTGGCTTTCATTACGACGGATACGTACAGGATCGCTGCAATAGATCAACTTAAGACATATGCCAAGATTCTAAACGTTCCCATTGAAGTCGCTTATAATCTGGAAGACTTCAAAAGGGCGGCTGAACGTTTCTCCCATTATGATTTTGTTTTTATTGATACGGCAGGAAGGAATTTCCGTAACCCGCAATATGTTAAGGATCTTAATGAAATCATCCATTTTACAGATGAGATGGAAACCTATTTAGTGTTGTCATTGACGTCTAAACAAAAGGATATGGAAGATATTTATCGACAGTTTGCTACCATACCGATTAAACAGGTCATTTTTACAAAAGCGGACGAAACATCCACTTTCGGGCCGATATTCAATTTTATACACACTCATAAATTGGGAGCGGCCTATATAACTGATGGACAGAATGTGCCAGACGATATTGAAATAGCTACATCATCACAGCTATTGAAAATGGCTTTCGGGGCTAAAAAATATGAAAGATCAAGCTGAGAATTTACGTAAAAGATTGGAAGCCCGCCAAAATAAATCAATGGCCAAAACGATTGCCGTATTAAGCGGAAAAGGTGGAGTGGGAAAATCAAACTTTACATTGAATTTTTCCATTGCCTTATCCCAAAGAGGCAAAAAGGTACTGGTGTTCGACATGGATATCGGTATGGCGAATATTGATATTTTGATAGGTAAACACTCTCCCTGCAGTATTATTGATTTTTTTGAAAAAGATTGTAGTTTGAAGGATATCATCATGTCAGGACCGGGAAATATTTCAATCATTACAGGTGGAACAGGGTTGACGGATCTCTTTTCACTTGATGAAGATAAGTATACTCGTTTTAATGAAGAATTCAGTTTATTGTTGGCGAATTACGATTACATCTTATTTGATATGGGGGCAGGCATCACTAAGGATTCCATGAAATTCCCGTTATGTGTGGATGAATTAGTCGTTATCACGACGCCTGAACCCACTTCTATCATGGATGCATACTCAGCAATGAAATATATCCATTCAGTAAATAAAGAGATTCCATTGTTCCTAGTTTGCAATCGGGTTTTCACGAGTAAGGACGGCAAAGAAACGATTAAGCGGCTCCAAAATGCACTAGTGAAATTTTTGGGACTGGAAACTGTAGCTCTAGGGTACTTGCCAGATGATAGAACCGTACCCAAATCTGCTACCAAACAAATGCCCTTTCTCCTTTTCGATTCTGAAGCCGATATATCCAAAGCCATTATGGACATTGCTTCGAGATATGCAAATCATTCATTTGGGGAAGAATTGACATTGCAAAAAAGCCATTTCCTCCAAAATATGAAGAGATATTTTTTTGGAAAGTAGGTCTCCTTATATGGGTAAAGTAAAAGTGCTGATAGTGGACGATTCTGCGTTTATGAGAAAGTTAATTTCAGAGTTTTTAGCAGAAGATAGCAGGGTGGAAATCATCGGGACTGCCAGGAATGGAAGAGATGCCATTGACAAAATAAAGTCTTTAAAACCTGATGTCGTGACTTTGGATGTGGAAATGCCGATTATGGACGGATTGGAAGCATTAAACCGGATAATGA
This sequence comes from Peribacillus sp. YIM B13472, assembly GCF_042788005.1. Classification (NCBI taxonomy): domain Bacteria; kingdom Bacillati; phylum Bacillota; class Bacilli; order Caryophanales; family Bacillaceae; genus Peribacillus; species Peribacillus sp. YIM B13472. The sequence continues at coordinate 91,156 of NZ_JBHZPG010000003.1, read as the reverse complement.
ATGAATGTCCAACCGCTGTAGTCATGTTATCAAGCACCACGAAAAAAGGAACGGAAAATACATTTGCCGCCATGAACAGTGGAGCCTTTGACTTTGTGGCTAAACCTTCGGGAGCCATTTCATTGGATTTACATAAAAGTTATGGCCGCCAGCAGGGCAAATGTTCACAAACTAGAAAAAAATGCGAAAAATATTGAAAGAAGCCCATCCGTTTGGGGGAGATATAGTGAAATAGATTCAATAAAAGTGTCAAAAAACGAAAAAAACCAAAAAAATGGTCCTATGGGTACAGGAAGATAATAGTCATCGGTACATCAACAGGAGGCCCGAGAGCTCTGCAGACTGTCTTGACAGGTCTCCCAGAAGAAATTGATGCTCCCATACTCATTGTCCAGCATATGCCCCCCGGTTTCACAAAATCCTTGGCAACACGCCTGAATTCATTATGCAAGATTAAAGTGAAGGAAGCTGAAGAGGGAGAACTGATTCAAAAAGGTGTCGCCTACATCGCACCTGGAGGTTTTCACTTGAAAGTGAGGAAGGTCGGGATGAACTGGGCAATCCTTTTGGATCAATCCGAAGTGCGTCATGGACATCGCCCGTCGGTTGATGTGCTATTTGAATCGGTAAGTGAAATGAATGATTCTGCGAAAATAGCCGTTATCATGACCGGGATGGGGATGGACGGGTCGAGGGGGCTTACCAATCTTAAACAAAAGGGTCCTTTAAAAGCGATAGCCGAATCACAGGAGACATCAATCGTTTTTGGTATGCCTAAGGCGGCAATCAATACCAAGTTAATAGATAGCGAAGAGGATGTAGAAAAAATAGCTAAAGCGATAATAAACTATTGTTAACACATGGAGGTGTGGGATTGTATGGATATGAATCAATATTTAGAGGTATTTATAGAAGAAAGTAAAGAACATCTTCAAACGTGCAGCGAACAGTTGCTGGTGCTTGAAAAGAACCCAGAAGACCTCTCGATCGTAAACGAAATCTTTCGTTCCGCCCATACCTTAAAAGGGATGTCGGCAACTATGGGGTATGAGGATCTAGCCAATTTAACTCATAAAATGGAGAATGTGCTGGATGCGATCCGAAACAGTCAAATCGCCCTTTCGCCTGAATTGTTTGATGTGATATTTTTAGCGGTTGATGATTTAGAAGCAATGGTCATGTCCATTGCTGAAGGTGGAGATGGAAAAAGAAATGTGAAGGATGTTGTCCATCAGCTGGAAATGATTGAAAAAGGGGAGTTGCCCTTTTCTTCCACCATTGCAGAGATTGCAGCAGCTTCTGCCGTCCTAGAAAAGAAGGAAATGATTGCGGGAGAGTACGATGAACTTGAATGGACAGTACTTCAACAGTCCAAAGATCAAGGCTTCAACAGCTTCGAAATTTCGATAGGGTTGCGTGAGGACTGTCTTTTAAAAGCTGCCCAGGTGTTTATGGTTTTCGAAGTGCTTGAAAAGTCAGGTGAAGTAATCAAGTCACACCCACCCGTCGAACTTTTGGAAGAAGAGCAATTCGATCAGCAATTTACGGTCACGATGGTAACAACAGAATCTGGTGAAGAGATAAAGAAAAAAATCATGAAGGTTACCGAAGTGGATCAAGTTGTTGTGAATGCACTTGATCTAGAAGGAATTCGGCATGAAGCCAATTCTAACGAGGATAAAGTTACTGAAATTCTAAAACAAGAGTCAAATAATGCCTTGCTTCCAACTGATAACGATGATAAGAAAAAACAGGCACCCGTTAAACCGGCATCAAGCAAGACCATTCGGGTGAACATTGAGCGGCTTGATATATTAATGAACTTATTCGAGGAACTAGTAATCGATAGAGGCAGACTTGATCAAATTTCCAGTGATTTGGCTAATCAAGAATTGCATGAAACGGTAGAAAGAATGTCCCGTATAACAAGTGATTTACAAACAATCGTATTGAATATGCGGATGGTGCCCGTGGAAACTGTATTCAATCGTTTTCCTAAAATGGTTCGTCAATTGGCAAGGGATTTAAACAAGAAAGTCAATTTGGAAATCACCGGTGCCGAAACGGAACTTGATCGTACAGTCATTGATGAAATCGGTGATCCTCTCGTCCATTTAATAAGAAATGCCATGGATCATGGAATTGAAACAACTGAAGAACGTTTGGCGAAAGGAAAGAATGAAGAAGGTAAAATCCTGTTGAAAGCCTATCACAGTGGTAATCATGTTTTCATTGAAATCGAGGATGACGGCGCAGGCATCAATAAAGATCGAGTCTTGAACAAGGCCCTATCCAATGGGATATTAACTAAGGAAACTGCCGCCACCCTAACGGATAAGCAAATCTATGAATTGATATTCGCTTCTGGTTTTTCAACAGCGGAAACCATTTCAGATGTATCGGGACGGGGTGTGGGGCTGGATGTGGTTAAAAATACTATTGAGTCCCTCGGTGGATCTGTCACGATCGATTCCAAAGAGAATGAAGGATCCATCTTCCTTATTCAACTTCCGCTTACATTGTCCATTATTTCTGTCATGCTGGTTGCAATCCAAAACGAAAAATATGCCATACCGCTTTCTTCCATTATTGAAACAGCAATCATAAAAAAAGCAGATATCATGAATGCCCATAATCAACAAGTTATTGATTACAGGGGGAAGGTTCTACCGCTTCTGTTCTTGAAAGATATATTCGAAGTGCCTATCAATCAGGAAGAAGAAGAGTCCCTCTCTGTAGTCATTGTAAGAAAAGGCGATAAATTAGCAGGATTAGTCGTTGATTCATTTATCGGGCAACTGGAAATCGTTCTGAAGTCACTAGGTAATTATTTAACCAGTGCATTTGCAATATCGGGGGCAACGATACTTGGTGATGGTCAAGTTGCTTTAATCATAGATTGCAACACATTGATTCATTGAATGATAGATAAATGGGGCAGGGTAATGGGACGTTGGTTCGACCGTGCCGATTCGTATTTCGTCAAGGCTTCCAATCATCATGAGTTTTTTTAAAAGGAGGGGAATAGATGTCGGAGGATATGAAAGTAATCGTATTTCAAATTAAGGATAAAGAATATGCAATTCCAGTGGATAAGGTCAGTGGTATCGAAAAGCTTCTGCATATTACCAGAGTTCCAAAGGCAGTAAAATTTGTTAAGGGAGTCATAAATTTAAGGGGTGTAATCACTCCAATTATTGATTTACGGGTTCGTTTTGGTTTCGAAGAGGTGGAATACGATGAATCAACAAGGATTATCGTCGTCATTCTGGATGGTATGGAAGTGGGGCTAATAGTGGACTCTGCCAATGATGTTTTGGATATTCCAGTGGAGAGTATCGAACCTCAGCCTGAAGTTGTGGGACATCTGGCTTTTGAATACATTAGCGGAGTGGCTAAAATTGAGAAGCGACTGCTCGTGCTAATTAATTTGGAGAAGGCCTTAAGTCTGGAAATGACTGAAAATATGTTAAGAGAAGGATAATCATATGTCATTCATTGAGAAAATCAACCCTCTTCAACTCGATATTTTGAAGGAAATCGGTAATATAGGTGCAGGGAACGCAGCAACTGCGCTTTCTGCCATCCTTAATAGGAAAATTGATATGAATGTTCCTGATGTCCGAATCGTTTCCTTTGATGAAATGATGGAAATGGCTGGCGGGGCCGATCACGTGGTTGCCAGCGTTTTCCTTAGAATAGAAGGTGATGCTTCAGGGAGTATGTTTTTTATCCTTTCGCTACCAGTAGCTGAATACTTGATTCGTAAGATGACTGGTGATGTGACCTTTTTGATAGATTCAGCACCCTATACTGAATTGGCACTCTCTTGCCTTCAGGAATTAGGGAATATTTTATCGGGATCCTATCTCTCTTCCCTTTCTGATTTCACTCGATTGAATATCCATCCATCCGTTCCATCCTTGAGCATCGATATGGTAGGGGCAACGATCAGTTATGGATTATTGGAATTATCTCAAGTAAGTGACGCAGCCATCGTCATTGATACAGTACTTGAAAAAGACCAGCTTTTTGCTGACTCCATTAATGGTCATTTCTTTCTATTACCTGATTCTGAATTTTTTGATATCATTTTTTCCGCTTTAGGAGTGTCACCTAATGACTGAACTGTCAAAGGTCCAGATTGTTAAGGTTGGAATAGCGGATATGAATATAATAAAACCTCCCTATACGATTCGTACTTCCGGGTTGGGGTCTTGTGTTGGTGTTGTGATTTATGATGAAAAAAAGAAATTGCAGGTTTGGCCCATATCATGCTGCCTGACTCTTCACTTGCTAAATCGGGACAGATCAACATGGCAAAATTTGCAGATACGGCGATAAAGGAATTAGTGCAGATCTTAGTAAAAGAAGGCGCAAGAGTGCCTTTCCTAAAAGCGAAGTTGGCTGGCGGAGCGCAAATGTTTCAAATTGCCTTTGGAGGGGATTTGATGAGAATTGGACCCCGGAATCCCGGAATGTGGAAGCTGTCCGGAAAGAGTTATCTGACTTGCGGATTAGAGTCGTTGCCGAAGATGTTGGCGGGAATTGCGGAAGAACGATCGAATTCAATTTAAATGATTGTTTGCTAAATATTCGGACCGTTACTAAAGGGACTAAAAACATATAGGATCGGAATTGGCTTTTGAAAAGCCAAAAATATGAAAGGTACACTTGCTACTGAATTATTATTGCATTTATGGCTTTAGGGGCCGTTTTGATCACAAATCGTATAACAAAATGTTAGGAGGATGTCCAATGTCTCATCTGACCATCGAAGAAGAGCAGTTATGTTGGAAAAATTGGGTGGATTGCAGAGATCCGCTAGCCGGGGACATTTTGATAAAGAAATACATACCTCTCGTATCGTATCATGTTCAACGTATTTCAGTAAGTCTTCCTAAAAATGTGAGCCGGGATGATATAAGGAGTTTAGGGATGATGGGGTTATTCGATGCCCTGGAACGCTTTGATACGAAGCGTGACCTGAAGTTTGACACATATGCATCTTTTAGAATTCGTGGTGCTATTTTAGATGGATTAAGGAAAGAGGATTGGCTTCCACGGAGTGCAAGAGATAAAGCCAAGAAAATTGAATCTGCAATAGAACAGCTGGAGCAGCAATACATGAGGAACCTTTCGCCAAATGAGATTGCCGCTGAATTGAATATCCCGGAAGGTGAAGTGTATGCTGCATTAAATGAGAATTTCTTTGCCAATGTACTATCAATTGATGAAAATCCCCAAGAGGACGATAAAGAAAGCGTGAATTTTCATATTAAAGATGAAAAGGCGGATTTACCTGAGGAACATGTGTTAAGGAAAGAACTATATGTGGAATTAGCCAAAGTCATAGAAACGCTTAATGAAAAAGAACAGTTGGTTTTACAGCTTTTTTATAAGGAAGAACTAACATTAACCGAAATCGGACAAGTGATGAGCCTATCTACGTCCCGGATATCCCAAATTCACTCGAAAGCGATATATAAATTAAGAAACACGATGCAAGATCAAAAGATTTAATCATGATATTTTGATTGAAGAGGGCTTTGGGGAGAACGAAGAAAGCCCCTATATGTCAACTTGAAAGAATTCTTACGGGTACCCGCATCAATAAATGATTCGAAATCACAGAATGTTCGAACTGTACTTTGTGTAATCAAGGAAAAACAACAGTGAAAAAAGATCCCCATCCGTATTAAGGTAACAGGATTGACTATTCCGGTTAATTAGGAGGCAATATGTCAGCGTTTTTTATATTTCTGTTGTTTGCATTAAACATATTCACCATTTTTGCCATCATCGTTTTATATCTTCGCCAAAATCGTTTAAGTAAGTTGGAAAAAGACCAAAAAGCCATCATTGGGGAAATGGAACAACTTTTGTCTGGTTATTTAATGGAGATGAAAGAGGACAACGAGACATTGGTAAAAGCATTCACCAAATCGGTGGCAATGAATCACGGTCATGGACAAAAAGGCCAAGAACATGTTTCAATCAAAGAAACTAAGGAAGATAAAGAAGAACAACAAGAACAACAAGAACAAAACATTGAGTATGAAGCGGGAAGTCGTGCCGCAGCTAAAATGCAGGCGATTGACGCTTATAAAATAGTACCTGAAGAAAATGAGGCCAATGCTTTACCCGTAAAAGTCGAGGATAAATTGGAGCTTTCATCGGCAGCCACTTCCCCTCAAAACGAGGGGAAGCCGGCTGGCATGGGATTTTCGGACATGCTGCTGGCTTCGTTAAATGAGCGGTCATTGAATGAAAAAGTGGATATGTTAGCGGATCAAGGGAATTCAGTAGAGGAAATCGCCAAAAAGTTATGTCGCGGTCAAACGGAGATAGAGCTATTACTGAAGTTTCGCAAGAATAGATAAAGTTATCTCTTGATTGTACAGAGCCTTTATGATATATTATGAAATGGTGTTAATACACACGCCCCGTGATTCTTGCAGATGGTGCTGTTACGACAGTTTCTGTATGAAAATGATCGGTGCGGAGGAAAAACAAAACCATTTAGGAGGAACTAAAATGTCAGTCATTTCTATGAAACAATTGCTTGAAGCTGGTGTGCATTTCGGACACCAAACACGTCGCTGGAACCCGAAAATGAAGAAATATATCTTCACTGAGCGTAACGGCATCTACATCATCGACCTTCAAAAAACAGTTAAAAAGGTTGAAGAAGCTTATAACTTCGTGAAAGAACTAGCTGCTAACGGTGGTACTGTTCTTTTCGTCGGAACTAAAAAACAAGCTCAAGAATCTGTTAAAGAAGAAGCTATCCGTTCTGGTATGTACTATGTAAACCAACGTTGGTTAGGTGGAACTTTAACAAACTTTGAAACAATCCAAAAACGTATCACTCGTCTTAAAAATATCGAAAAAATGGAAGAAAACGGAACTTTTGAAGTTCTTCCTAAAAAAGAAGTTATCCAACTTAAAAAAGAATGGGATCGCTTAGAAAAATTCTTAGGCGGTATTAAAGATATGAAGACTCTTCCTGATGCGATCTTCGTTATCGACCCTCGCAAAGAGCGTATTGCTGTTGCGGAAGCACACAAATTACACATTCCGCTTGTTGGTATCGTTGATACAAACTGTGATCCGGATGAAATCGATGTAGTTATTCCTGCGAATGACGATGCAATCCGTGCTGTTAAATTATTAACAGGTAAAATGGCAGATGCTATCTTAGAAGCTAAACAAGGCGAAGAAACAGCAACTGAAACAACTACTGCTTAATAAGTAAAAAAGGTTGCTTATTCAGTAAGAAAAAAGGTGATAAGAGGATAATGCCTTTTATCCCTTTTTTTTGCACTAAATGAACATACATAAAATCACTGTACGGAATGTCTTTTTAAAAAGGTATGGGCGATTTTTGAGGGATGAAAACATCAACTAGTTTAGCTCCGTCAAATTTTCTGAAAAAAGTTGATGTTTTTTCAGGAAAATTGTCAAGACTCGTTATTTTCTTTGATGATAACAAGTATTTTTGGCAATAATGGGTAAAGATTGAATAAATTGCATTTAATTTGAGGAGGATATATATTATGGCAATCACTGCACAATTAGTTAAAGAATTGCGTGAAAAAACTGGTGCTGGTATGATGGACTGTAAAAAGGCACTTGTACAAACAGAAGGCGATATGGAAAAGGCAATCGATTTCCTACGTGAAAAAGGGATTGCAAAAGCTGCTAATAAAGGCGATCGTATTGCTGCTGAAGGTTTAACTTCAATCGTTGTGGAAGGAAACCAAGCGGTTATTCTTGAAGTGAACTCAGAAACTGATTTCGTTGCTAAAAACGAAGGCTTCCAAACTCTTGTTAAAGAATTGGCTTCATTCCTTCTTGCTAACAAACCTGAAAGCGTTGAAGTAGCTCTTGAGCAAACAATGGAAAATGGAGCAAAAGTTGCAGATCATATCAATGCTGCTGTTGCAAAAATCGGGGAAAAATTAACTCTTCGCCGTTTCCAAGTCGTTTCTAAAACAGATAACGACGCATTTGGTGCATACCTTCACATGGGTGGACGTATCAGCGTACTATCAGTTCTTGAAGGTACAACTGACGAAGAGGCAGCTAAAGGCGTTTCAATGCATATCGCTGCAATTAACCCTAAATATATCTCTCGTGACCAAGTAGATGCCAGCGAACTAGAACGCGAACGCGAAGTTCTTACTCAGCAAGCACTTAATGAAGGAAAACCTGAAAAAATCGTTGCGAAAATGGTTGAAGGACGTATCAATAAATTCTACGAAGAAATCTGTGTTAACGAACAAGCTTTCGTTAAGAACCCTGATCAAAAAGTGGGACAATTCGTTGAATCTAAAGGCGGAAAAATCCAATCATTCGTTCGTTATGAAGTAGGGGAAGGTCTTGAAAAACGTCAAGAAAACTTTGCTGAAGAAGTAATGAATCAAGTTAAAAAAGACTAATTGTCAGATAATTAATAATAGGGAACACTCTTGTGTTCCCTATTTTTTGAAATGTCATGAATTTTTGGTAGTATTGCTAGAAAGCATGATGAACGAATGAAAAGATTACATAGTTGGAGGTTCTCATGAGTAACGCTAAATATAAACGTGTCGTTCTAAAACTAAGTGGCGAAGCATTAGCCGGTGAAGAAGGATTTGGAATTAACCCTGCAGTAATTAAATCCATTGCTGAACAAGTCAAGGAAGTGGCTGAGCTTGATGTGGAAGTGGCTGTTGTTGTCGGCGGCGGAAACATTTGGCGCGGAAAAATAGGCAGTGAAATGGGCATGGATCGTGCTAATGCCGATTATATGGGTATGCTGGCTACAGTCATGAACTCATTGGCATTACAAGACAGCCTTGATCAGCTTGGAATTGAAACGCGCGTGCAAACTTCCATTGAGATGAGACAAGTCGCAGAACCATACATTAGACGCCGTGCAATCAGGCACCTAGAGAAAAAGAGAGTGGTGATTTTTGCAGCTGGTACAGGTAATCCATACTTTTCAACGGATACCACTGCCGCCCTGCGTGCTGCTGAAATTGAAGCTGATGTCATCTTGATGGCGAAGAATAATGTGGATGGCGTATACAATGCAGATCCGGTTAAGGACAAAAATGCAGTGAAGTATGATAAACTTTCCTATCTTGATGTGATTAAAGAAGGGTTAGAAGTAATGGATTCAACTGCGTCCTCACTATGCATGGACAATGATATTCCATTGATCGTCTTCTCGATCATGGAAAAAGGTAATATTAAACGGGCCGTTTTAGGCGAAACGCTTGGAACTATCGTAAGGGGGAAATAAAAGATGCCGAAACAAGTTATTTCGAATGCGAAAACGAAAATGGAAAAAGCCATTGGAGCGTACACACGTGAATTAGCAAGCATCCGTGCCGGAAGGGCAAATGCCTCATTGCTTGATAGAATTTCGATTGATTATTATGGTTCGCCGACACCAGTTAATCAAGTGGCTGGCATTTCTGTCCCGGAAGCTAGATTATTAGTCATTCAACCATATGATAAAACGGTATTGGGTGAAATCGAAAAGGCGATTTTGAAATCAGACTTAGGCTTAAATCCTTCAAATGATGGATCGGTCATCAGGATAGCCATTCCGGCGTTAACTGAAGAGCGCAGAAAAGAGCTTGTGAAAGTTGTGAAAAAAGAAGCGGAAGAAGCTAAAATAGCTGTCCGTAATGTGCGTCGAGATGCTAATGATGATTTGAAAAAGCTTGAAAAAAGTGGTGAAATCACTGAAGATGATTTACGTGGCTATGCTGATGACATCCAAAAGATGACAGACGGCAATATCACGAAAATCGATGAAATTACAAAAGATAAAGAAAAAGAAATTTTGGAAGTATAATTTCCGCTGAAGAATTGATTAAATAAAGAGGGCCGAATCCATACCGGGTCATGTCTTGGTTCTAACATATAGGTGTGCTTAAAGGAGAAAACTGTTATAATAAGGTTTCTCCGATAATGATTACTCCTTGAGTTAGTATGTTGCATGCAAACGTTGGAGGTGGTCCTTTTTTTGCATTTTTCATGGTGATCATAACGGGTTTTAGAAAAAAAGAAGTAATGATTTCTCCCTTTCTAGCTTCTAATGAAGAAATAATTTTCATAATAATAATATGAGAACCAGTTTTTTTTTGATATTATAATATAGATTCTTTTTAAGCGGCAGAAAGCTTGATATACATAGTGCACGAAAACTTTGCCTTTGTAGAGAGATAAGTACAACCTGATGGGGGACTAACATATGTATTCACTTTGGAAGCGTTTCGTTAAAAAAGATGCTTCTTCCGATGTAACAAATAGGATTCAGCATATTAAACAGTTTGATGTTCCTCAGCATATCGCCATCATTATGGATGGGAACGGCCGTTGGGCCAAAAAGCGTGCATTGCCACGTGTAGCGGGTCATCATGAAGGTATGAAAACCGTTCGTAGAATTACGAAAGTTGCTAATAAATTAGGGGTCAAAACTTTGACGGTCTATGCGTTTTCCACTGAAAATTGGAAACGTCCGAAAAGTGAAGTCGACTTTTTGATGAAGCTTCCACAGGAATTTCTTGGGACATTTTTACCCGAGCTCATTTCCGAAAATGTAAGAGTTGAAATGATTGGGGACTTGTCTCACATCCCGTCACATACTCAAAGTGCCGTTAAACGGGCAATGGAAGACACGAAAGGCAATGATGGGATGATTCTGAATTTTGCCCTGAATTATGGAAGCCGCGGGGAGATTGTATCTGCAGTGAATAGCATTATTCAAGATGCTAAGAATGGTATAATAAAGGAAAATGTAACTGAGGAAATGCTATCCAGTTACTTGATGACCAAACATTTGTCGGATCCTGATTTACTGATCCGTACAAGCGGGGAAATCCGTTTAAGTAATTTCATGCTTTGGCAGGCGGCTTATACTGAAATGTGGTTTACTGAGGTGCTATGGCCGGATTTTAGTGAAGAGCATTTATTGCAGGCAGTTGAGGAGTATCAAAAGCGTTCACGAAGATTCGGTGGCGTTTAATGTAGAAGGTGAGGAAAATGGAATAATGAAACAACGAATTATTACGGCGGTCGTAGTTGCCGCTATCTTCATTCCACTAGTCATTTTAGGGGGAACTCCCTTTTTACTGACGGTTTATCTGTTAGGGTCAATTGGTTTGTATGAACTGATGAAAATGAAAAAGATACGTGTACTGTCTTTTGAAGCATTTCTTTCACACATATTACTGTGGGTGCTTTTATTGCCTAATGAGCATACCGCTTTTTTAGCAGAAATAAATTACGATAAAGTTCAAGTCTTCTTAATCGGGGTTTTGCTGCTGTTACTTTATACAGTCGTTTCAAAAAACCGTTTCACTTTTGATGACGCAGGCTTTCTAGTGATTTCAATCCTATATTTGGGGATAGGTTTCTACTACCTATTTGAAACACGTGACTCTTTGGGGTTGGGGCTGATCTATATCCTGCTTACCCTATTTACGATCTGGGCAACCGATTCCGGAGCCTACTTCATTGGTAAATCACTTGGTAAAAGAAAGCTTTGGCCAGAAATAAGTCCAAACAAGACGGTGGAAGGATTTATCGGCGGGTTATTTTCCGCTATGGTAGTGGGTGTTCTATTTTACTCCTTCTCCAACCTTGACTACACGTTATTACAATTATTATTGATTTCATTAATCATTGGGGTATTCGGGCAATTGGGTGATCTCGTCCAATCGGCGTATAAACGTCATTATGGCGTTAAAGATTCAGGGAAGCTTCTCCCGGGACACGGAGGAATTTTGGACAGGCTTGATAGCGTGATATTCATTTTACCGATTTTGCATTTATTGCATGTTTTATAATATAAATATAGGCAAGCGTTATTGAATTAGGAGATGAACAATTTGAAAAATATCAGCCTTTTGGGCGCGACTGGATCGATTGGTCAGCAAACAGCGGATGTTGTTAGGTCCCATCCAGATCAATTCAAGATCGTGGCGCTTTCTGCTGGAAAGAATATAGAATTGGTCAGGACTTATATACAAGAGTTTGAACCGAAACTGGTTTCAGTCCAGACGGAAGAAGATTATCATGTTTTGAAAAGTGAATTCTCCAGCCGTAAAGATATCGAGTTCATGTATGGAGACGAGGGATTGACTGCTGTTGCCGTTTATGGTCAGGCGACGATATTGGTCAATGCTGTCATCGGGAGCGTCGGTCTTTATCCGACACTTCAAGCAATTAAGGCTAAAAAAGATATTGCCATCGCCAACAAGGAGACTTTGGTGACGGCAGGTCATTTGGTCATAAGTGAAGCAAAAAAAGCGGGGGTCAGATTGCTTCCGGTTGACAGTGAGCATTCTGCTATTTTTCAGGCATTGCAAGGGGAAAAGGAAAAAAATATCGAACGGCTTGTCATTACTGCTTCAGGAGGCAGTTTTCGAGATCGGACCAGGGAAGAATTGAAGGATGTAACGGTGGAAGAGGCACTGAACCATCCGAACTGGTCAATGGGAGCTAAAATCACGATCGATTCAGCATCAATGATGAATAAGGGATTGGAAGTAATTGAGGCCCACTGGCTATTCGATCTTCCCTACGATAAAATTGATGTATTGCTACATAAAGAAAGCATCATCCATTCCATGGTTGAATTTCATGACTCCAGCGTGATAGCACAACTGGGGACACCGGATATGCGGGTGCCGATACAATATGCACTTACATATCCAGACCGTATTCCTCTAGTAGGACGCAAACGACTTAATCTTGCTGAAGCAGGCAAACTGCATTTTAGCAAGATGGATTTCACCAGATATCCTTGTTTGCAATTCGCATATAAAGCAGGTAAAATGGGCGGAACGATGACTACTGTGTTGAATGCCGCCAATGAAGCCGCAGTCTCTGCATTCTTATCTGGAAAGGTAACCTTCCTTGAAATTGAAACGTTAATTGAAAAAGCGCTGAATCAGCATTCCGTCATAGCTCTTCCAGATTTAGAAACGATTCAGGAAGTCGATAATATGACAAGGCAGTATATAGAATCTTTAGTGAAAGATAGGTGACCGGAACATGCAGACTTTAGAAACGATTATAGCGTTCATCATCATTTTTGGAGCTCTAGTATTTTTCCATGAGCTTGGGCACTTAGTGTTTGCAAAGCGAGCAGGAATTTTATGCCGTGAGTTCGCAATCGGTTTCGGGCCAAAAGTATTCACATATAAAAAGAAGGAAACCGTATATACCATTCGATTGCTCCCTCTTGGCGGGTACGTGCGTATGGCTGGTGAAGACGCAGAGAATATAGAATTGAAGCCCGGCTATCGGGTGGGATTAATGTTTGATAATGAAGAGAATGTTACAAAAATCATTTTGAACAATAAAGATAAATATCCTGATATTCGTCTTGTGGAAGTTGAAGTGATCGATCTTGATCATAAACTGATCCTTACTGGTTACGAAGAGGGCGAGGAAGATACACTAAAAACGTTTGCCATTCATAAAGAAGCGGTGATCGTTGAAAATGGTGTAGAGAACCAGATTGCTCCTTTTGACCGGCAATTTGCCTCAAAGTCGCTCGGGCATCGTTTCCTGACGATTATAGCTGGACCGGCAATGAATTTCGTTTTGGCTTTTGTCATTTTTGTGTTGATTGGCCTGTTTCAAGGAGTCGTGGTGGATGAAGCGAAACTTGGTGAGTTGACTCCAGATGGTTCGGCAGTAAATGCCGGTTTAAAATCGGGGGATGTCATTCAATCCATAGAAGGGACGGAAGTCTCCACTTGGGGAGATGTTCAGGAAAGCATTCAAAAGAACCCTGGGCAAGAGATCGAGTTCGTCGTTGACAGGGACGGGAAAACATTAGAAGTTCCGGTTGTTCCACAAGAAGTGGAGAGGGAAGGGAAGAAAATCGGCATTATCGGTGTTTACCCTCCGGTTGAAAAAGCACCGATTAAAGCTATACAATATGGTTTTACAGAAACGTATTTTTGGACAAAACAAATCTTCATCATCCTAGGTGACCTCGTAACGGGTGGATTTACGATCGACAGTTTATCTGGTCCTGTAGGAATATATAAATCAACTGAGGAAGTAGCGAAACAAGGTTTATTCACGTTAATGAAATGGGCTGGGCTGCTCAGCATTAACCTGGGAATCATGAACCTGCTTCCGTTGCCGGCATTGGATGGGGGAAGGCTGTTATTCTTTGTGGTCGAATTCTTAAGAGGGAAACCAATTGACCGTCAAAAAGAAGGAATGGTCCACTTTATCGGCTTTGCGTTGCTGATGTTATTGATGATTGTCGTTACATGGAATGACATCCAGCGATTCTTCCTGTAAGATAAGTTTGGATAATGCAAACCAGGCCAGCAGATTTATCTGTTGGCCGTTTCCTTATCTGAAGGGATTTCCTAGTTTTTTAACCGTTTTGGGGAAATTGTTTGTTTTCTAGGGAAATCGTAAGTATAATCGAGAATGAGTATATTAAATTAGCTTTTCTGAAAAACGCGGAAAGTCTTTTTTGTATGAAATGACCGTATTCATGTTGCGGTATGAATTTTACCGTAACTGCAAGTAATTTAAAGGAAATATTGAAGAGGTGCAGATATGAAACAAAGTATGACGTTGATCCCTACATTGAGGGAAGTGCCTGCAGATGCTGAAATCAAAAGTCATCAGCTGCTATTACGTGCAGGATTTATGAGACAAAACTCCAGCGGGGTTTATAGTTTTATGCCGCTTGGAAAAAAGGTGCTTCAAAAGGTTGAGGCGATCGTTAGGGAAGAGATGGAAAATGCTGGTGCAGTAGAACTATTGATGCCGGCTTTACAACAAGCCGAATTCTGGCAGGAATCTGGACGCTGGTATACCTATGGTCCAGAGTTGATGCGCCTTAAGGATCGCAACAACCGTGAATTTGCGCTTGGTGCCACACATGAAGAAGTGATAACCAGCTTAGTTCGTGATGAAGTGAAATCCTATAAGCGTCTTCCATTAACGGTATACCAGATCCAAACCAAATTCCGTGATGAAAAAAGACCGCGTTTCGGATTGTTGCGTGGACGTGAGTTCATCATGAAGGATGCTTATTCTTTCCATGCTAATCAAGAAAGTCTGGATGCTGTTTATAAAAATTTATATGCGGCATATTCGAATATATTTAGCCGTTGTGGGTTGAACTTCCGTGCCGTCATTGCCGATTCTGGGGCAATGGGTGGTAAGGATACACATGAATTCATGGTCCTGTCTGAAATTGGGGAGGATACCATCGCATATTCGGATACTACCGATTATGCAGCTAATATTGAAATGGCACCTGTGAGTGTAAAATATGAAAAAAGCACCGAAGAACAAATTGCACTTGAAAAAGTTCATACACCAGGTCAAAAATCGATTGAAGAAGTTGCTTCATTCTTGAATACAGATGCAGAGAAACTAATAAAATCGTTATTGTTTAAAGTGGATGAAAAGTATGTGCTAGTTTTGGTACGAGGAGATCATGAAGTCAATGATATCAAGCTGAAGAATTTCTATAATGCTTCAATCGTTGATTTGGTCGATCCAAACGAGACGAAAGAAGTCTTAGGATGTACAATTGGATCTCTTGGACCAATCAATGTCACTTCTGAAGTCGAAGTGATTGCAGATGTTGCCGTCGAGGCCATGGTTAATGGAATTTGTGGTGCAAATGAGGAAGACCACCATTATGTGAACGTAAATCCCGCTCGTGACTTTAACGTGGCCAATTATATAGATCTTCGTTTCATCCAAGAGGGTGACCCATCACCGGACGGAAACGGAAATATTAAATTTGCCAAAGGGATTGAGGTAGGCCACGTATTCAAACTGGGAACTAAATATTCTGAAGCTATGAATGCGACATTCCTGGATGAGAATGGACGGGCACAGCCTATGATCATGGGCTGTTATGGCATTGGTGTTTCCCGTACACTTGCTGCTGTTGCTGAACAATTCAACGATGAAAAAGGATTGGTCTGGCCAGCGAATTTAGCGCCATACCAAGTCCATTTGATTCCAATCAATATGAAGGATGAGGCTCAGGCTGCCCTGGCAGAAGATTTATATAATGATCTAAAGGCACAAGGCATGGAAGTTCTTATGGATGATCGTCAAGAACGTGCGGGCGTAAAATTCGCAGACTCTGACTTGATCGGTCTTCCTGTCAGGGTGACTGTTGGTAAAAAGGCATCCGAGGGAATCGTCGAAGTGAAAATCCGTAAAACGGGTGAGGTTCTTGAAATTGAAAGAGCTGAACTGACTCAAAAGCTTCACGAAATAATGGCATAATTTAAAAATAGCGGTATTAGGCATCATTCAATTGGATGATGCCTTTCCTTTTCATGGATTTGGATACTAGTGAAACATTCATGATATGTTATAATAGCCTCTGGTATCAAAAGAAAATGATAGTGAAAAATAAGAGATAGTAGATAGGGGAGAGAGGGAATGGATCAAAATCCAAATAGCGGTAGAGAGAGATTTCAACTCTTGCTCCAGCAAATGGGCTTGACTGAGGATGCCTTTGTGAATTATTTCATAGGTGCCGAAATTGATAAACTCTCAATCGAGAGGGAGTCCAAAACATGGCATTTTGCCTTTAATATACCTGCATTAATTCCTTGCAGTGTTCATACAAGACTTGCTACTCATCTAGCAAGTACGTTTTCCCATATTGCGAAGGTCACATTCAACTTGAACGTGGCTAATCCGCAAGTGACGGAACAATTGGTAAAAGAGTATTGGAAAAACTGCATCGGCGAGCTTGAAGGCATGTCTCCGGCACTGTTATCACTTCTAAATGAACAAGTGCCAACGGTGAATGGATATAAGCTTATCGTTAGCGCCCGAAATGATGCGGAGGCTGGTCAGTTGAAACGAAAATACTCCGGCATCATTTCGAATATCTACCAAACATTCGGTTTTCCTCCGTTGACACTGGAAGCGGAAGTGAAGGAAACGGTTTCGAATCCTGATTACCAGAAATTTTTAGAAGAGAAACAAAAGGAAGACGCAGAAAAGGGACTTGCTGCCCTAGTGGAAATGCAGAAAAAAGAATCGGAAAAAGGCGGCGACGATGCCGTCTACGACGGACCGGTTAAAATTGGCTATACGATTAAAGAAGATGCGGATTTCCGCAGGATCGAACAAATTATTGATGAAGAGCGCAGGATTGCTATCGAAGGCTTCGTATTTGATGCAGAAGTGCGTGAGTTACGCAGCGGACGGAGCCTGTTGACTTTTAAAGTCACTGATTATACGAGCTCGATATTGGTCAAAATGTTTTCGCGTGATAAAGAAGATGCTGCCATACTTGCCCGAGTGAAAAAAGGGATGTGGGTACGTGCCCAAGGCAGCATCCAAAATGATACATTCGTACGTGACCTTGTAATGATCGCAAATGATATAAATGAAATTTCTAAACAAGGACGGCAGGATAAGGCTCCAGAAGGGGAAAAGCGTGTAGAACTGCATATGCATACCCCAATGAGCCAGATGGATGCAGTGACACCTACTTCTACACTTGTTGCCCAGGCTGCAAAGTGGGGGCATAAGGCTGTGGCCATTACAGATCATGCGGGAGCACAATCATTCCCTGAAGCTTATAGTGCCGGGAAAAAGAATGGTATCAAAATCCTTTATGGTGTCGAAGTGAATCTTGTAGATGATGGTGTACCCATTGTTTATAATGAGGCGCATATCGCTTTGGCAGATGCCACCTATGTTGTATTTGACGTAGAGACGACAGGCCTGTCAGCCGTTTATGATACGATCATTGAATTTGCTGCAGTGAAAATTCGTGACGGTGACATCATTGATCGATTCGAGTCATTTGCGAATCCGCATCACCCACTATCCAATACGACGATAGAATTGACAGGAATCACTGATGATCTTGTAGAAAATGCTCCGGAAGTCTCGGAAGTACTAGAAAAGTTCAAGGAATGGGCGGGCGATGCGATTCTGGTTGCCCACAACGCAGCCTTCGATATGGGGTTTTTGAATATAGGCTATAAAAACTTGGGTTATCCTAAAGCTTCCAATCCTGTTCTTGATACATTGGAACTTGCCCGTTTCTTATATCCGGAGTTTAAAAATCACCGGTTAAATACATTATGTAAAAAGTTCGATATTGATTTGACCCAGCATCATAGGGCCATTTATGACGCCGAAGCTACAGGTTACCTTATGCTGAAGATGCTAAAGGATGCAATGGAAAAGGAGATTACCCATCATGATCAACTTAATGACAATATGGGTAAAGGAAATGCTTATCAGCGTTCCCGGCCGTCCCATTGTACGCTGATTGCGCAAACACAGGCTGGCTTAAAAAACCTTTTCAAATTGGTTTCAATATCACACATCGATTATTTCTATCGTGTGCCCCGACTCCCACGCTCACAACTTAAAAAGTATCGTGAAGGAATCTTGGTCGGATCGGGATGCGATAAAGGAGAAGTTTTTGAAGGGATGATGCAGAAGGGTTTTGAGGAAGTCGTCGATATTGCCGAATTCTACGATTATCTTGAAATCCATCCGAAGGAAGTGTATCAGCATTTGATTGAGCTTGAATATGTACGGGATGATAAATCATTAGAAACGATCATCTCCAATATCGTCAAGCTTGGTGAAAAATTGGATAAGCCAGTCGTAGCCACGGGAAATGTGCATTATTTGGATCCGAATGATAAAATTTACCGTAAAATCCTTGTGAATTCACAAGGTGGCGCAAATCCGCTGAATCGCCATAAGCTTCCTGACGTACATTTTCGGACAACAGATGAAATGCTGCGGGAATTCTCCTTCCTCGGTTCTGAGAAAGCCAAAGAGGTCGTGGTAACCAACACGAATAAAATCGCTGATATGATTGAAGAAATCAAGCCAATCAAGGATGAGTTATATACACCTAAAATTGAGGGTGCAGAAGAAGAAATGCGTCAAATGAGTTATGGCATGGCAAGGAAGATTTATGGAGAGAACCTGCCGGAAATCGTGGAAGCCCGTCTTGAGAAAGAATTGAAAAGCATCATTGGCCACGGTTTTGCCGTTATTTATTTAATTTCTCACAAACTTGTTAAAAAGTCCTTGAATGATGGTTATCTAGTTGGCTCAAGGGGATCGGTTGGGTCATCTTTCGTTGCCACCATGACTGAAATTACAGAGGTGAATCCGCTTCCGCCGCATTATGTATGTCCAGAGTGCAAGAAATCCGAATTCTTCAATGACGGTTCTGTAGGTTCCGGGTTTGACCTGCCAGATAAAGACTGTCCCGATTGTGGCATTGCTTATACAAAAGACGGGCATGATATCCCGTTTGAAACTTTCCTTGGATTTAAAGGGGATAAGGTTCCGGATATTGACTTGAACTTCTCTGGTGAATATCAGCCGAAGGCCCATAACTATACGAAGGTCTTATTCGGTGAAGAATATGTATATCGTGCCGGAACGATTGGTACGGTCGCTGAAAAAACGGCTTATGGATATGTAAAAGGGTATTCCTCTGATAATAACATCCATATGCGTGGAGCCGAGACTGATCGACTTGTTGCCGGTTGTACCGGTGTGAAAAGGACGACTGGACAGCACCCGGGCGGAATTATCGTTGTTCCGGATTATATGGATATCTATGATTTCACACCAATTCAGTTCCCTGCGGATGACAGGAATTCTGAGTGGAAAACAACTCACTTTGATTTCCATTCCATTCACGATAATATTTTGAAACTTGATATACTTGGTCACGATGATCCGACTGTAATCCGGATGCTTCAAGATTTAAGTGGCATCGATCCAAAGACCGTTCCCACCGATGATCCAGAAGTAATGAAAATATTCAGCAGTACTGAATCTTTAGGAGTTACCGAAGAACAGATCATGTGTAAAACGGGTACGCTTGGCATTCCAGAATTTGGTACGCGTTTTGTTCGGCAGATGCTTGAAGATACAAAACCTACGACATTTTCCGAGCTTGTTCAGATTTCAGGGCTTTCCCACGGTACGGATGTATGGCTGAGCAATGCACAGGAACTGATCCACAACCGCATATGTACATTAAGTGAGGTTATAGGCTGCCGGGATGATATTATGGTCTATCTGATATACCAAGGTCTAGATCCTTCCCTAGCGTTTAAAATCATGGAATCTGTACGTAAAGGGAAAGGGCTCTCGGAGGAATTCGAAGAGGAAATGAGGAAAAATGAGGTGCCGGAATGGTATATCGATTCATGTAAAAAGATTAAATACATGTTCCCGAAAGCCCATGCTGCAGCTTACGTCTTAATGGCTGTCCGGATTGCCTATTTTAAAGTGCATCTGCCTTTATTGTATTATGCAGCCTATTTCACAGTACGTGCCGATGATTTTGAAATCGACGCCATGACACGGGGATCGCAAGCAATCAAATCAAAAATGGAAGAAATCATGGTAAAGGGATTGGATGCATCCACAAAGGAAAAGAATACATTGACGGTTCTTGAACTTGCTTTGGAAATGTGTGAACGCGGATATTCATTCGCTAAAGTGGACTTGTACAAATCCAGTGCAGATCAGTTCTTAATTGAAGGAAATACTTTGATACCGCCTTTCAATTCGATACCCGGTCTTGGAACGAATGCGGCGATCAATATCGTCAACGCCCGGAAAAACGGTGAATTCCTTTCCAAAGAAGACCTTCAACAACGAGGGAAGGTTTCGAAGACCATCCTTGAATACCTTGATAAACAAGGCTGTCTGGAGTCATTGCCTGAACAAAATCAGTTATCTTTATTTTAAAGAGGAAACTGATTCCAAAAAGGAAGAAACAGACAAGATATTTGCATAAATATCTTGATTATGGTATATTTTTATTGGAAATACTAAGAGGAACCAATGGCAAGAGTGGGGAAACCCACTCTTTCGTGTTGTATTGACCATTTAATTTTGAATCCGAAACCAAGCGCATACAACGCACGTATGGAGGAAACAAATGAGTAAAAAGGTAACGGAAGTCGTAGAGGAATTAGCATTACCAATTCTTGAGGAATTGCAGCTTGAATTAGTCGAAGTGGAGTATGTGAAGGAAGGTAAAAGCTGGTTCCTTCGAGTGTACATTGATAAAGAAACAGGCGTAGATATTGAAGATTGCGGAAATGTGAGTGAAAAACTCAGTGAAAAGCTTGATGAGGTTGATCCGATTCCACAAAATTATTTTCTCGAAGTTTCATCACCCGGAGCTGAAAGGCCTCTGAAAAAAGAGAAGGATTTCCTTAATGCTATCGGTAAAAATGTTTACATAAAAACATACGAGCCCATTTTAGATGAAAAAGAATTCGAAGGAACCTTAACCAGTTTCGATGGTGCAGAAGTGACACTCGAAGTCAGAATCAAGACAAGAAAGAAAACGATCGTCATACCATTCGAAAAGGTAGCCAAAGCGAGATTGGCGATTACCTTCTCTTAAGTCAAGCAAATCATTAATTTAAATATCCGTAAGGGGGATCACCATGGGCAATGAGTTATTGGATGCTCTCTATATTTTAGAAAACGAAAAAGGAATTTCCAGGGAGGTTTTGATCGACGCGATTGAATCTGCCCTTATATCGGCATATCGCCGTAACTTTAACCAAGCACAAAATGTACGTATCGACTTGAATCTTGGTAAAGGAACTATGCGTGTATTTGCCAGAAAAGACGTTGTTGACGAAGTGTTCGATTCACGTCTGGAAATTTCTGTTGAAGAAGCAAGAGCAATTGATCCCAACTATCAGTTAGAGGATATTGTCGAAATGGAAGTAACACCTAAGGATTTCGGCCGTATTGCTGCACAAACAGCAAAACAAGTCGTCACTCAAAGAGTGCGGGAAGCTGAACGGGGCATCATTTATGCCGAATTCATCGATCGTGAAGAGGATATCATGACTGGCATCGTTCAACGCCAGGATTCCCGATTCATTTATGTGAGCCTAGGTAAAATCGAAGCTTTGCTCCCGGTGAATGAGCAAATGCCGAATGAACAGTATAAACCTCATGACCGCATTAAAGTGTTCATCACTAAAGTTGAAAAGACTTCCAAGGGTCCGCAAATTTTTGTATCCCGCTCACACCCTGGCCTTTTAAAACGTTTATTCGAAATCGAAGTGCCTGAAATTTTTGATGGAACAGTAGAAATTAAGTCAGTTGCCCGCGAAGCAGGCGACCGTTCAAAAATCTCCGTGCACTCCGATAACGAAGAAGTCGATCCTGTCGGTTCTTGTGTAGGCCAAAAAGGGCAGCGTGTTCAGGCCATCGTCAATGAATTGAAAGGTGAAAAAATCGATATCGTTAAATGGTCGGAGAATCCAGTCATTTTCGTTGCGAATGCTTTAAGCCCTTCAAAAGTACTTGAAGTTATTGTTAAAGAAGAGGAAAAGGCGACGACTGTAATCGTTCCGGATTATCAACTTTCCCTGGCAATTGGTAAGCGTGGACAAAATGCCCGTTTAGCTGCCAAGCTTACAGGCTGGAAAATTGATATCAAGAGTGAAACGGAAGCCCGCGAAGCTGGTATTTATCCTGTGGAAGAACAGGAATTCCTTTTGAGCAGAGATAGTTATGTTACTGAAGAGGAAACAGATTTCGAAGAGGATAACGAGTAATTCGAGGTGAAAAAAGATGAATAGCCGAAAAAAAATCCCGATGCGTAAATGTGTGGCGACAGGCGAAATGAAGCCGAAGAAAGAACTCATTCGCATCGTTCGATCTAAAGAAGGGGAAGTCAGCCTTGATCCGACCGGAAAAAAATCGGGAAGGGGAGCTTATTTGACTCTTGATCGGGATGTTATCGAGCTGGCCAAAAAGAAAAATGTGCTGGCTAATCACCTTAGTACCCAAATCGATTCTTCCCTTTATGAACAATTGCTTGAATTAGTGAATAAGGAGAAAAACTAACATCATGACCCAACAACAACAATGGATGTCTCTATTAGGTTTGGCCAATCGAGCACGCAAGCTAATTTCGGGTGAAGAATTAGTGGTTAAAGAGATTAGAAGCGGTAATGCCAAAGTTGTTATTTTATCCGCGGACGCTTCAAAAAACACTGAAAAAAAAATATCTGATAAGTGCGCATTTTATCAGGTTCCTTTAAAAAGAGTCGAAAGCAGGTCAATGCTCGGCCATGCGATAGGTAAGGATGCTAGAGTTGCCGTCGCAGTTCTGGATGAAGGTTTTGCACAAAAACTCCGAACGCTGCTCGATTAAATTTTACGGGGGTGAACGTATGACAAAATTGCGTGTATATGAATATGCAAAACAAAAGAACGTTTCAAGCAAGGATGTAATAAATAAACTTAAAGAAATGAATATAGAGGTAACAAACCATATGACAGCATTAGACGATTCAACTGTAAATAAATTAAACGATTCAATCAAACCTAAAAACGAAGATAAAAGCCAAGCTGCTGAACCAAAAGCTAACGCTACGGTCGCGAAGTACGAAGCTGAAGCGGATGAAAAGAGCACAGTCAATAAAGAAAAACTGAAGAAGAAACCACCCGTTAAACCTGTAGGGACGAAAAAACCAACAGGTCAGTTCAACAAGGGTCGCAATAACAAGAATAAAAATAATAAACAAAGACAACAAGCGCCTCAGGCACCTGTTACAAAACGTAAAGAAAGAGAACTTCCAGAGAAAATTACGTTTTATGAGTCTTTGACGGTTATGGAACTTGGAAAAAAACTTCACCGTGAACCTTCTGAAATCATAAAAAAGCTCTTTATGCTTGGTGTTATGGCAACAATCAACCAAACTTTGGATAAAGATGCAATTGAATTGATTTGTGCGGAATACGGTGTAGTGGCCGAAGAAGAGATTCGTGTCGACCTAACAGACCTTGAATCACTTGTCACTGAGGACGCTTCTGAAGATTTGATTGAACGTCCGGCTGTCGTGACGATCATGGGACACGTTGACCATGGTAAAACGACATTGCTTGATTCTATACGCCATACAAAAGTTACTGAAGGCGAAGCGGGCGGAATCACTCAGCATATCGGTGCTTATCAAGTTAAAGTTAACGATAAGAAAATAACTTTCTTGGATACACCAGGTCATGCTGCGTTTACAACAATGCGTGCCCGCGGTGCACAAGTTACCGATATCACCATTCTTGTCGTCGCTGCGGATGATGGCGTTATGCCCCAAACGATTGAAGCGATCAACCATGCCAAAGCGGCAGAAGTTCCAATTATCGTCGCTGTCAATAAGATGGATAAAGAGGCTGCCAATCCGGACCGTGTCATGCAAGAATTGACAGAACATGGTTTAGTTTCTGAAGCATGGGGCGGAGACACAATTTTCGTACCAATTTCAGCTAAAAACGGTGAGGGTATCGATAGCTTGCTTGAAATGATTCTTCTTGTCAGTGAAGTGGAGGAGTATCAGGCGAATCCATCTCGTAAAGCAAATGGAACGGTTATCGAAGCACGTTTGGATAAAGGACGCGGATCGGTTGCCACTTTGCTTGTTCAAAACGGAACGTTGAAAATCGGTGATCCGATTGTTATCGGTAATACATTCGGACGTGTTCGTGCTATGGTCAACGATCTTGGACGCCGTGTTAAGGATGCAGGTCCTTCGACACCGGTTGAAATCACTGGATTGAACGAAGTGCCACAGGCCGGCGATCGTTTCATCGTCTTTGAAGATGAGAAAACGGCCCGTCAAGTTGGGGAAGTGCGTGCACAGAGACAACTTGCTTCACAACGTAATGAGAAATCCCGTGTAACCCTAGATACATTATTCGAGCAAATGAAAGAAGGGGAAATTAAAGAATTGAACATCATTCTAAAAGCTGATGTTCAAGGTTCTGCAGAAGCAGTAGCCGCTTCCCTGAATAAAATAGAAGTGGAAGGCGCTAAAGTGAAAATCATACACATTGGCGTCGGTGCTATTACAGAGTCTGACATCATCCTTGCTACAGCTTCGAATGCAATCGTCATCGGATTCAACGTCCGTCCTGATGTGAATGCGAAGCGTGCAGCTGAATCAGAAAATGTTGATGTCCGTCTTCACCGCATCATCTATAAAGCAATTGAAGAGATCGAGTCGGCTATGAAAGGGATGCTTGACCCTGAATTCGAAGAAAAAATTATCGGTCAGGCTGAAGTTCGTACGACTTTCAAAGTATCCAAAGTAGGTACGATTGCCGGTTCTTACGTTACAGAAGGAAAAATTACACGTGATAGCGGAATTCGCTTAATTCGTGAAGGTGTCGTCATTTACGAAGGTGAAATTGATGCTTTGAAACGTTTTAAAGATGATGTAAAAGAAGTGGCAACGAACTATGAGTGCGGTATTACGATTAAAAATTACAACGACCTTAAAGAAGGCGATGTAATTGAAGCGTATGTAATGGAAGAGATCGAGCGTAAATGATCGTTGGCTCTGTTCAATGTGAATGCATCATCCATGACACCCATTCTTTGAAAGAAAAAAGGGCCGTGCTTCAGCGTGTAATGACACGACTTAAGCAGAAGTTCAATATTTCTGTAGCAGAGACCGATTTTCAGGATTTATGGCAGCGGACAAAGATTACTATCGTAACCGTAACATCCTCTAGGAAGGCTACTGAACGGGAACTTCAAAATGCCCTTAAATTTCTAGATTCTTTTCCGGAACTAGAGCGAACAATAACAGATATAGACTGGCTTTAGGCTATCGAGGTGATATTATGAGCCTTCGTTCAAATCGTGTTGGCGAACAAATGAAAAAAGAGCTAAGTGAAATTATCGGCAGAAAAATTAAAGATCCAAGAATCGGATTTGTAACAGTGACGGATGTCGCGGTTACAGGCGATTTACAACAGGCAACAGTTTATATTTCCGTTTTGGGTGACCAGGAACAAAGGGAGAAAACCCTTCAAGGTCTAGCTAAGGCGAAAGGATTCATGCGTTCAGAAATTGGGCAGAGAATCCGCCTGCGCAAAACCCCTGAGCTGTTTTTTGAATTTGATGAATCGGTCGATTATGGTAATCGTATTGAGTCATTGATTTCCCAAATCAATTCAGAGGATAAACCGGCTGAAAAAGACGAGGAATAAGCAAGCAGTAAAAGGAGGCCGACTCAATAAGTGCTTTGCACTTCTTGAAGTCGGTCTCTTTTTTTTGAAAACTGAATATGTAAAAAAGGAAAAACACCTTTCGGAATTGGAATTCATTTTGCTTTATGATAGTAGTTTAGGGTGTTTTATAAATGATGAGGTGAAAGCGTGAACGGTATTCTTCCATTATGGAAACCCAAGGGATTGACATCCCATGATTGTGTTTTTAAATTAAGAAAGATTTTAAAGACAAAAAAGGTTGGGCACACAGGTACATTAGATCCTGATGTAACAGGGGTTTTGCCTATTTGTATTGGCAGGGCAACTAAAATAGCCGAATATTTGACAGAAGCCGGTAAAGCGTATGAAGGGGAAGTGACCCTTGGTTTTTCAACGACAACTGAAGACGCAAGCGGTGAAAAAGTGGAAGAGAAAAAGATTGTTCAAGTGATTCAGCGTAAACGGATTCTTGAAGTGCTGGAATCATTGACTGGAAAAATTGAACAGACGCCGCCGATGTTTTCAGCGGTAAAAGTAAATGGGAAGAAGTTATATGAATATGCCCGTGCAGGGATAGAAGTGGAGAGGCCGACAAGGGAGGTCACCATCTATGAAATTACCCTTCTCGATGATCGTTCTGAATTTAAAGGGGAAACCATTTCTTTTCGTTTTCGCGTCAAATGCAGCAAAGGAACGTATATTCGGACGCTTGCAGTCATGATGGGTGAAGAACTGGGTTTTCCTGCCCATATGTCAGACTTGACACGTATTGAATCAGCAGGTTTTAAGCAGGAGGACTGTTTTACATTTGCTGAAGTGGAAGAGTTCATGGAAAGTGGACAAACGGATGAATTTTTATTGCCTTTGGAGCGGGGATTATTTCATTTGCCCAAATTTCAGATTAGTGATAAAGTAGCAAAGAAAGTACTTAACGGTGCGGTATTGGAACAAACAAAGGATGTTGTTGTTGAAAAAGGGAAGCCTTTTGTGATGGTCGATCCAGCAGATAAGGCCATTGCCATTTATCAAATACATCCGACAAAAGTGGGATTAATTAAACCTGTAAAAGTATTGGCACAAGAATTATAGACCGTTTTACCGCCGGAAAGAGGAGATTGAAAGGTGAAAGTGATCGCAATAGAGCATCCTCATCAATTTAATTCGGATGATTTTCCCGAGCTTGTAATGGCGCTTGGATTTTTTGATGGTATACATAAAGGTCATCAGATTGTTATTCAAACCGCCAAGAAAAAAGCCGATGAAATGAATCTTAAGTCAGCAGTCATGACATTTGACCCGCATCCTTCTGCAGTACTGGGTAGGAAAACGGAAAATATCCGCTATATCACTCCACTTGAAGATAAGGTGGATATCATAGAGTCGATGGAGATCGATTATTTATTCATTGTCCATTTCAGCAAGGAATTTGCTTCGGTACTGCCGGAACGGTTCGTTGACGAATACATTGCCGGGCTGAATGTGCGTCACGTAGTTGCAGGCTTTGATTATTCATACGGCCGCTATGGTCAAGGGTCGATGGAAGATTTGCCTGTTTACGCACAGGGCAGGTTCTCGCAGACAGTTGTTGAAAAGCAGACACTTGAAGATGAAAAGGTTAGCTCGACGAGAATCAGGGAAACTCTCGGTAATGGTAACTTTTCCGACTTTTATCATTTGGCAGGCCGCCGCTATTTAACGAAAGGTCATGTCGTTCACGGTGAAAAGCGGGGCAGGAAGCTGGGTTTCCCCACCGCTAATATTGAAGTAAGTGACGATTATATCTTCCCTGCTGCAGGCGTATATGCCGTCAGGATCAAAATAAGCGGTAAATGGTATTATGGAGTTTGCAATGTCGGCTACAAACCCACGTTCCACGAAGAAAAGCCTAAGTATCCCACTGTAGAGGTTCATGCATTGGAGTTCTCGGGAGATATTTATGGCAACCAGGTGTCGGTGGAATGGCATACAAGACTTCGGAGTGAAAAAAAATTTTCCGGACTTGAAGCATTGGTCGCTCAGATCGAAACGGATAAGCAAAATGCAATAGCCTATTTTGCAAAGCTTGAAGCATAAAAGACAATACTTGCAATTTTAATGAAAAACATGTATTCTATTGTATGTATGAAAATAACCATTGCTTGGCTAGTCGAGACTCCGACGCTGGCTCGGTAATAGGTGATTTTACAGAATTTTAGGAGGAATAATAACATGGCAATTACACAAGTACGCAAAAACGAACTTATCACTGAGTTCAGAACTCACGATACTGACACTGGATCTCCAGAAGTTCAAATCGCAGTATTAACAGAAGAAATCAACAACTTGAACGGTCACTTACGCACACACAAAAAAGACCACCATTCACGTCGCGGTCTTCTAAAAATGGTAGGTAAACGTCGTAATCTTTTAACTTACCTACGTAACAAAGACGTTACTCGTTACCGTACACTAATTAACAAATTAGGTCTACGTAGATAATTTTTTCAGGAAGGCGGGAAATTTCCCGCTTTTTTGATGTTAATCAAATGATTTGGACGTGTTCTACTTAAGGCTGGGCCTTCGTCCTTGGGACTCGGCAGGAGCCGGGTCCTTTTCCATTTATAAATGATTAGGATATACATAATCAAATGAATGAAATTTTTATTCATTTTACTGTTAATGCTTGTTTTTTTCGTGCATAATAGGAATAGTTTGGTTTTAACTCGAGTTCAGTTACTTTCACATATAAATGATTTAATCCAATACAGGTTTAGGTAAACTAAGCCTCTAAGTGAAGATTCAGAGAGGGGTTTAATTAATGGGACAGGAAAAACATACGTATTCATTTGACTGGGCCGGCCGTAATGTAACGGTAGAGATAGGGCAATTAGCCAAACAAGCGAACGGGGCAGTTTTAGTCCGTTATGGAGAAACTGCTGTATTAAGTACTGCGACAGCTTCAAAGGAACCTAGAAATGTCGACTTCTTCCCTTTGACAGTGAACTATGAAGAAAGACTTTATGCAGTCGGTAAAATTCCGGGAGGCTTCATCAAACGTGAAGGACGACCAAGTGAAAGGGCAATTCTTGCAAGCCGTTTAATCGATCGTCCAATCCGTCCGCTTTTCGCAGATGGTTTCAGGAACGATGTTCAGATCATCAGCATGGTCATGAGTGTCGATCAAGATTGCTCTACGGAAATGGCAGCCATGCTAGGTTCTTCCCTTGCACTTTCAGTTTCCGATATTCCGTTCGAAGGTCCAATTGCTGGAGTTGTAGTGGGGAGAATCAATAATGAATTCATTATTAACCCTACTGTTGACCAACTAGCCAAAAGTGACATCAATCTGACGGTTGCCGGCACTAAAGATGCTATAAACATGGTTGAAGCCGGAGCAAATGAAGTACCAGAGGAAACCATGCTTGAAGCAATCATGTTTGGACATGATGAAATCAAGAAAATCATTGCATTCCAAGAGAAAATCGTTGCTGAAATCGGCAAGGAAAAAATGCAGATCACTTTATATCAAGTGGATGCTGAACTGGAAGCAGAAGTGAAAGGCCTATGTGAAGCAGACTTGAACAAAGCTGTACAAGTTCAGGAAAAACATGCTCGTGAAGACGCCATCAAAGCAGTAAAAGATCGTGTGTTGGTTCATTATGAAGAAGAAACTGATGAAGAAAAATTAAAGCAAATCAAAGAAATCCTGAATAAATTGGTCAAATCTGAAGTTCGCCGTTTAATCACGGAAGAAAAAGTGCGTCCGGATGGCCGTAATCCTGACGAAATCAGACCATTATCATCAGAAGTTACCATTCTGCCCCGTACTCATGGTTCCGGATTGTTCACGCGTGGACAAACCCAAGCGCTATCCATCTGTACATTAGGTGCTCTTGGTGATGTGCAGATTCTGGACGGACTTGGTACCGAAGAGTCAAAACGTTTTATGCACCACTATAATTTCCCGCATTTCAGTGTTGGTGAAACTGGCCCTATCCGTGGGGCAGGACGCCGTGAAATCGGTCATGGTGCACTTGGTGAAAGAGCATTGGAACCTGTCATTCCAAACGATAAAGACTTCCCATATACAATCAGACTTGTTTCTGAAGTTCTTGAATCAAACGGTTCAACATCACAAGCAAGTATCTGTGCAAGCACTTTGGCAATGATGGATGCCGGTGTTCCATTGAAAGCTCCAGTTGCCGGTATTGCTATGGGTCTTGTCAAAACAGGTGAGCACTATACAATCTTAACGGATATTCAAGGTATGGAAGATCATCTGGGAGACATGGACTTTAAAGTCGCAGGGACTTCAAAAGGTGTTACTGCCCTACAAATGGATATTAAGATTGAAGGTCTATCAAGAGAGATTCTTGAAGAAGCTTTACTACAAGCCAAACATGGCCGGATGCACATTTTGGAATCAATGATGTCAACAATCAATCAACCGCGTGAGCAGTTATCCAAATATGCTCCAAAAATCGTTACAATGTCCATAAATCCGGATAAGATCCGTGATGTAATTGGACCGAGCGGAAAACATATCAACAAAATCATTGAAGAAACTGGCGTGAAAATCGACATCGAACAGGATGGAACGGTATTCATATCTTCTACTGATGAACCGATGATTCAAAAAGCGAAGAAAATCATTGAGGATATCGTACGTGAAGTCGTAGTGGGCGAACTATACTTAGGTAAAGTTAAACGTATCGAAAAGTTCGGTGCCTTCGTTGAAATCTTCAATGGTAAAGACGGTTTGGTACATATTTCTGAACTGGCTGAAGAAAGAGTCGGAAAAGTGGAAGATGTCGTTTCACTTGGCGATGAATTATTGGTCAAAGTTACTGAGATCGATAAGCAAGGAAGGGTAAACCTTTCCCGTAAAGCGGTCTTGAAAGAGCAAAAAGAGGCAGCCAACCCTTCTCAATCGTAATGGAAAATGAAAATCCGGCATGCGATTCCTTGTGAATCTGCATGCTTTTTTTGTTTGAAAGTATTGGAATATCCATATTGCGATGGCGTTATAAGCATGTCATGTTCTACCTTGTCCGTTTTCTTCATACATTTTGGTATGAAGGGGGCGTAAAAAATGAATAATAAATGGAAGCAGATAGTTGCGATAAGTGCCATTGCAGGTATATCATGGTTATTAGTGCAAAATCCATATACACAAGTTTATTTGACCCAATTAACCAATGATTCAGTTGCTTCAATGAAGCAAGAAGACGAGCTTCTTTTACAAATAAAAGAATCAACAAAAAAATATGAGATTGCACCACAGGATGCACGAATAGATTCTGTTTGGAAAACCGTTCCTGCATATAACGGCCTGAAGGTAAATATTGATGAATCGTATAAAGCCATGAAGAAGGAGGGCGTGTTCGATAAGGATAAGCTGGTATTTCAGCAGGTCCCTGCAAAGATTCATATGGAGGATCTGGATCCGGCTCCGATTTACCGGGCCCACCCCGAAAAGC
Source organism: Peribacillus sp. YIM B13472 (assembly GCF_042788005.1). NCBI lineage: Bacteria > Bacillati > Bacillota > Bacilli > Caryophanales > Bacillaceae > Peribacillus > Peribacillus sp. YIM B13472. The sequence continues at coordinate 59,636 of NZ_JBHZPG010000003.1, read as the reverse complement.
CAGTGGTTTCATTTTTAATCAATGTGGCCTGGGGGAATGAATACTTACAAGATATGTTGGCCGTGTTAAAAAAGAATAATGTCAAGGCCACTTTTTTCCTTGAAGGGAATTGGACCAAGAAAAATCCTGATTTGGCCAAGATGATAAAGGGCGGCGGGCATGAAATTGGAAATCATTCTTTTTCACATCCCGATATGAAAAACATATCCGCACAAGCTACACGTGAGGAAATTCGAAAAACGAATGAAGTCATTGAAGCGGTGACAGGTTTGAAAATGAAATGGTTCGCACCACCAAGTGGAAGCTACCGGGATGAAACGGTGAAAATCGCGGATTCTTTCGGTATGGAGACCGCTATGTGGAGTGTGGATACGATCGACTGGCAAAAGCCAAGCCCTGAAGTCCTTCAACAAAGAGTGCTTTCTAAGATACACCCTGGAGCATTTATATTGATGCATCCGACGGAATCTACTGCAAAATCATTGGAGACGTTAATAATTGAAATAAAAAAGAAAGATTTAGATGTTGTTACCGTTTCGGAAGCAGTAGATGAAGAGCGATCGAATCCATAAAACATTGGTAACGATAGCAGCATAGAATGATTGGGAGGAATGTTAGTTGATTAAGAAATACACGTGTCAAAATGGAGTTAGAATTGTATTGGAAAATATTCCAACTGTACGCTCAGCAGCAATTGGAGTATGGATCAAAACAGGATCAAGAAATGAAACACCAGAATTGAATGGGGTTTCACATTTCCTGGAGCATATGTTCTTCAAAGGGACAACCACGAGAAATGCGCGTGAAATTGCCGAGTCGTTCGATAGTATTGGTGGACAAGTGAATGCATTCACTTCAAAAGAATATACATGCTACTATGCTAAAGTAATGGATAACCATGCAAGCTATGCGCTGGAAATCCTTGCTGATATGTTCTTCAACTCAACATTTGATGGGGAAGAATTGAAAAAAGAAAAAAATGTAGTCTACGAAGAAATCAAAATGTACGAAGACACACCCGATGACATTGTCCATGACCTTTTAAGCAAGGCGGTATATGAAAACCACCCCCTTGGCTATCCTATACTTGGGACGGAAAATACGCTTGAAACCTTCAATAGTGATACATTAAAAAAATACGTCCATGACATGTATACACCCGATAAAGTAGTAGTGTCCATTGCTGGGAATGTGGATGAAAAATTGATTCAGGAAGTCGAAAACTACTTTGGCTCGTATCAAGGAGGGGAAGACCGTCTTGAATTGGTCAAACCTTCCTTCCATGAAAATAGGATCACCCGTAAAAAAGAAACGGAACAAGCCCACTTATGCCTTGGTTACAAGGGGTTGGAAATCGGCAATGATAAAACATACAGTCTGATTACCTTAAATAATATTCTTGGAGGAAGCATGAGTAGCCGCCTATTCCAGGACGTCAGGGAGCAACGCGGCCTTGCCTATTCCGTTTATTCCTATCATTCCAGCTATCAAGATAGTGGTATGGTGACAGTATATGGTGGGACAGGCACAAACCAGCTTGACAGCCTGTATGAAACGATTCAGGAAACATTGGATACTTTAAAAAGGGATGGCATTACGGAAAAGGAATTACGGAATAGTAAAGAGCAACTTAAAGGAAGTTTGATGCTCAGCCTTGAAAGCACGAATAGCCGCATGAGCCGGAACGGAAAAAATGAGCTAATGTTGGGTGAGCACCGTTCCCTTGATGATATCATCATCAAGATTGACGAAGTGACAGAGGATACCGTCAATGAATTGGCAAATCAGATCTTTACGGAACATTCCTTGTCATTAGTGAGCCCGCTGGAAAACTGGGACAAATAATAACGACTAAGTCTGAACCTTCCTTTTATTAAAGGGAGGTCAGGCTTTTTTTCTTTGAATGTGGGAGGGTCCAGTTTTTTGGACAATATTTGGATAAATGCCTTCTAAGTTTACCTTTTTCGGATATAGATTGAATAGAAGGCGAAAAAGGGGGAACCAAATTTGAGGTTAAGCGAACTGAGCGGTAAGGAAATAGTCGATGTGAATAGGGCGGAAAGATTAGGAATCCTTGGTCAGACGGATTTGGAAATAGATGAAACTGGACAAATTACCTCGTTGATCATCCCATCTGTCAAATGGTTCGGCCTTTTAAGGAATGGCAGTGAAATAAGAGTGCCATGGGATCACATAAAAAAAATCGGTGCGGATATGGTCATCATTGATTTTCAAGAAGGACTTTCGCTTAAAGAAGGAGAGCAAATGGACGGATAATGACGCTCGCGCCTACTCCTTGGAATTTCTTGAAATGCAATCCCGAAAACGCCTTAGCTGGCAATAGCTAAGGCGTTTTTTGATTTCTTATCACCGTTTTTTAACTAAAAACATAAGATGGCAGGGTAACTAGAGAATGTAGCAAAAACCGAATTGCTTCCTGAAGGGATTGTATCACGGGGCAAGGAATGTTTAGGATCTTTTATATAAAGAAGGTGACGGTTTTAATGCTCACAGGCATGCAAATCGCTGTAATTGGTGGAGATGCGCGTCAGCTTGAAGTTGTCCGTAAACTGACGGAGCTTGATGCAAAGCTATTATTGGTAGGTTTTGAACAGCTTGACCATGCTTTTACCGGAGCGGTTAAGGAAAAAATGGAAGATATAAATTTCAAGGAACTAGACTCAGTTATTTTACCTGTCAGGGGCACGGATTCAGATGGGAAAGTAGAAACGATTTTTTCCAGTGAAGAGGTTGTTTTAACTGAAGAAATGATAAAAAAGACCCCGGCACATTGCACTTTTTATGCAGGAATCAGTAACGATTACCTCGATGAGATATTCAAGAGAGTGGATCGCAAACTCGTACTATTGTTCGAACGTGATGATGTGGCTATTTATAATTCGATTCCCACTGTTGAGGGTGCAATCATGATGGCCATTCAACATACGGATTTTACGATCCATGGATCGAATGTAGCCGTTCTTGGACTGGGAAGGGTCGGTATGAGTGTAGCCCGGTCATTCCATGCACTGGGAGCAAAAGTGAAGGTGGGGGCAAGAAAAAGCGAGGATATTGCGAGAATCAGTGAAATGGCATTAGCCCCTTTTCATTTAAATGATCTTGCTGGTGAAATGAAAAATGTGGATATATGTATCAATACGATTCCTTTTCCGATAATTACCGCACAGGTTATAGCCAAAATGCCCGTTCATACATTAATCATCGACCTTGCTTCAAAACCGGGAGGAACGGATTTTCGTTACGCTGAAAAAAGGGGAATTAAGGCGCTGTTGGCACCAAGCCTGCCGGGTATAGTTGCCCCGAAAACAGCTGGTCAGATATTAGCGAATGCACTGGGACTATTGATACAAGGCGAGTTCACGAAAAGGAAGGGGAAATTGATATGAGTCTCAAAGGTAAACGGATTGGTTTCGGATTAACAGGATCACATTGCACATATGATGAAGTGTTCCCGGAAATAGAAAAACTTGTAAATGAAGGGGCGGAAGTCATTCCAATCGTAACATCGACAGTTCAAAACACGGAAACCCGTTTTGGAAAGGGCGAGGATTGGGTCGAAAGAATAGAAAAATTGACGGGGAATCATGTCGTTGATACAATCGTCAAAGCAGAGCCTTTAGGACCTAAATTGCCACTTGATTGCATGGTGATCGCTCCTTTAACGGGTAACTCAATGAGTAAGATGGCAAATGCTCTTACCGATTCGCCAGTACTTATGGCTGCAAAAGCGACGATGAGAAATCACCGTCCAGTCGTGGTCGCGATATCAACAAATGATGCACTGGGGTTAAATGGTGTCAATCTAATGAGGCTGATGGCTGCAAAAGATATTTATTTCGTTCCATATGGCCAGGATAATCCCACAGGCAAGCCAAGTTCCATGGTTGCAAGGATGAGCATGATAAGGGATACGATCATAGCGGCACTGGAAAGGGAACAGATTCAACCTGTCATCGTCGAAAGGTTCAAGGATGATTTAGTCTGAACAAGTATTTCTGCCTCCAGCCCGCATTCTAACGACTGACATATATGCATAAATTTGTAGGTTGAAGTTATGAAAAACCACTCCGCTACCAGAATATTTTGTTAAAGTCCGACCCTTTGGAATGTTAATGTGATAAAATAAATGATATTCTGAACAAGAAGCAGTAAATCCAATAAATAACTAATTTAAGAGATAGAAAAGGAGTATGGATAAATGACTGAGACACAGGGATTGCGTATTGCAGTTGTGGGAGCAACTGGAGCAGTAGGACAACAAATGATTTCAACACTCGAACAAAGGGACTTACCGATAAAGAAAATCATCTTTTTATCATCGGCTCGTTCCGCTGGAATCAAACTTACATTTAAGGGCGAAGAAATCGAAGTGCAGGAAGCAAAACCTGAAAGCTTTGAAGGCATCGATATCGCTTTATTCAGTGCTGGAGGAAGCGTGTCTAAGGAATTGGCTCCAGAAGCAGTGAAACGCGGTGCGATAGTAGTGGATAATACGAGTGCATTCCGCATGGATGAAAATGTGCCGCTAGTCGTTCCTGAAGTAAATGAAGAAGACTTGAAACAGCATAATGGGATCATTGCAAACCCGAATTGTTCAACTATCCAAATGGTTGTGGCATTAGAACCTATCCGCCAGACATACGGGTTATCAAAAATTGTCGTTTCCACCTATCAGGCAGTCTCGGGTGCAGGTGCAGCAGCGATAAATGAATTAAAGGAACAGGCTCGTGACTTGCTTGATGAAAAAGAAATAGATCCGAAGATTTTACCGGTAAAAGGGGACGAAAAGCATTATCAAATCGCATTTAACGTCATTCCCCAAATCGATAAATTCCAAGATAACGGGTACACATTCGAAGAGATGAAAATGATTAATGAAACAAAGAAAATCATGCATATGCAAGACCTTCCAGTGGCTGCAACTTGCGTGAGGCTTCCTGTTGTAACAGGTCATTCGGAATCTGTATACATTGAAGTTGAAAAAGAAGGCATAGCGGCTTCTCAAATCAAAGATTTAATGAAAACGGCACCTGGAATAGTGTTAGAAGATGAACCCGAGCAACAAGTTTACCCTACGCCTGCTTCATCCGTCGGAAAGAATGATGTATTCGTCGGTCGGATTCGCAAAGATTTGGATGAAGATAAAGGCTTCCATTTATGGGTGGTTTCCGATAATCTATTAAAAGGAGCAGCTTGGAATTCCGTTCAAATTGCTGAGAGCCTTTTAAAATTAGGTTTGGTTACCGTTAAGTAATAATTTATTTTTAATGAACTAGATAGAAAATTAAATTCCAATAGGATAGAGAGTTTTTGTCAGCTTCCCGGATTGGGAAGCTGGCTTATATTTGGGGTGCATATTATGAAAATTATCGTCCAGAAGTACGGTGGTACATCCGTTCGCGATGAGGAAAGCCGTTCATTTGCCAAGGGGCATATTGAAAATGCGATTAAAGAAGGCTATAAAGTTGTGGTTGTAGTTTCAGCAATGGGAAGAAAAGGCGATCCTTATGCAACGGATACCTTACTTTCCCTAGTAAATGGAGCGAAAGCCAGCCTTTCAAAACGGGAACAGGATTTACTTATGTCAGTTGGAGAAACGATATCATCTGTCGTATTTACGAACATGCTCTTGGAACATGGTATTGATGCGGTCGCTTATACTGGAGCTCAAGCGGGATTCTTGACGAATACCGACTATTCAAGTGCGAAAATTATCGAAATGAAATGCGACCGTCTCATGAAAGAACTTGAGGTGAAGGATGTAATCGTTGTAGCAGGCTTCCAGGGAGCGGCTAAAAACGGGGACATCACGACCATCGGCCGTGGTGGAAGTGATACTTCAGCCGCTGCATTAGGTGCGGCATTGCAAGCTGAACGCGTCGATATTTTTACGGATGTGGAAGGAATCATGACGGCAGATCCACGTATTGCCGATCAAGCTCGTCCATTATCAATCGTTTCATACACGGAAGTTTGCAATATGGCATATCAAGGGGCGAAGGTCATTCATCCGAGAGCTGTTGAAATTGCGATGCAGGCGAAAGTCCCGATTCGGATAAGGTCAACATACAGCGAAGGTTTGGGGACCCTTGTTACAGGCATGAACAAGGGAAGCCAGGGCAGTGACATACGTGAAAGGCTCGTGACCGGGATTGCCCATGTACCAAAGATCACTCAAATCAAGGTCCGTGCGAAAAAAGATCAATATAATCTTCAGGCAGAAGTTTTCAAAGCAATGGCCAATGCCTCTATTTCAGTGGACTTTATAAATATATATCCAAGCGGCGTAGTTTATACCGTTTCGGAAGAGATGACAGAACTTGCCCTCTCGATTTTGGCCGAGCTTGGTCATGAACCGGTCATTGAAAGAAATTGTGCCAAGGTTTCAGTAGTCGGTGCAGGTATAAATGGTGTGCCAGGCGTTGCAGCGAAGATTGTCACAGCGCTTTCCGAAAAGGAAATTGCCATTCTCCAGTCAGCGGATAGCCATACGACAATTTGGGTACTCGTAAAAGAGGAAGATTTAATAGAAGCTGTTAATTCCCTGCACTATGCATTTCAATTGCATGAAAGGGAAGTCCAATGATCTGGTTTTTTAATGAATAAAGGTTTTAAAAATTAAAGAGGTGTTAGATGATGATATTTGGTAGAGTATCAACCGCAATGGTCACCCCTTTCGATGGCAAGGGAAATGTCGATTTTCAAAAGACGACTTCATTGGTTAATTACTTATTAACGAATGGAACCGATTCGCTTGTGCTTTCGGGAACGACAGGGGAATCTCCAACTTTATCTTCGGAGGAGAAAATTGCGTTATTGCGTCATGTTTCTAAGGTTGTTGAAAAACGTGTGCCCATCATCATGGGTACAGGAAGCAACAATACGTATGCTTCCATCGAGTTGACAAAAAAAGCGGAACAAAATGGCGCCGATGCGATAATGCTGGTGGCCCCGTATTATAGTAAAACGAATCAAGAAGGTCTGTACCAGCATTTTAAGGCTATTGCAGCTAGTACGACTCTCCCTGTTATGGTATATAATATCCCTGGGCGCGCTTCGATTAACATTGAACCGGAAACGATCATCCGCCTTTCAAAAATTCCTAATATCGTAGCCGTTAAGGAAGCGAGCGGGGATTTAAACGCTATGACCCAAATCATAGCCGGCACGGATGAAGATTTTGCGTTATATAGTGGGGACGACGCTTTAACACTCCCAGTATTGGCGATTGGTGGTGTGGGTGTAGTTTCGGTTGCTTCACATATAGCTGGTAATGAGTTGCAGAAAATAGTGGAGGCCTTCATCAGTGGGAATTTGAAAGAGGCAGCAAGGCTGCATCAGGAACTGTTACCGCTTATAAAAGGTTTGTTTGCAGCGCCAAGCCCTGCACCTGTTAAAACAGCGCTTCAGTTAAATGGAATTGACGTTGGCTCGGTGAGACTTCCAATCGTGCCATTGACGGAACAGGAGCGCCTTGCATTAACCAAGGTATTAAATAAATAAAAAGACACGGAACAAGCTGATCGTTGAAGATTGGCTTGTTTTTACATAATGATGTATATGAATGAGATATCCTTTCCGATTTCGGGATGAAAATATTTGAATTTTTTTATTATCAATCGAAATTGGATAAAAGTACAAAGAATCTCTAACATAATAGGTTGTTTTTTTGAATTAAATGAAAAAGTCCCTCTGAAAATGGTAAGTGTTGTCATGTTTTTTAAACATCGGTTATAATGAATTCATTGGGAAATTATGAACGGGAATTTTTAAGGAGGATATTCGATTGGGTAAAGATAAAAATAATGGAATAAAAGTCATTTCTCTTGGAGGACAAGGGGAACTTGGTAAAAATATGTACGTCGTTGAGGTGAATGAGGACATCTATCTTCTTGATGCAGGGTTAATGCTGCCTGAAGACGAAATGCTCGGAATCGATGCGGTTATCCCTGATATTTCTTATTTGATGGATAATAAGGAACGGGTGCAGGGGATATTCATTACCCATGGTCATGAAGACCATATGGGAGCGCTTGCTTATGTCTTGAAATATTTACCGGCACCTGTTTATGGAACAAAGCTTACACTAGCTTTAATCAAAACGAAATTAAAGGAAGATGGCTTTAACGGCAGGGCAACATTCACTGAAATCGATTCGGATTCTCTTTTAAGTTTCCCTCAAGCAGCCGTGTCTTTTTTCCGGACAAACCATAGTATTCCCGATTCCGTCGGAGTCGTGATCCACACTCGTGAAGGTGCAATCGTTTATACTGGGGATTTCAAATTCGATCAAGCAGCAACAGATCTATATAAACCGGAAATCGGTAAAATGGCTGGTATCGGTGAAGAAGGTGTCCTATGCTTGCTTTCGGATAGTACGGGTGCCGAGAGGCCAGGTTATACGACTTCAGAAGCAGTTGTGGCCAAAGATATTACAGAGGTTTTTCATGCAGCCTCCGGAAGGATCATCGTAGCGTGCTTCGCTTCGAACATCAACCGGATTCAACATGTTTTCAATGCAGCGGCAGCAAGTCGCAGAAAAGTGGCAGTTGTAGGAAAAAGCCTGCAACGCGTTTATGAAACAGCCTTGAACCTTGGCTACTTAAAGGTCGAAGAAGAGCTGATAATCCCGATTACTGAAATTAGCCAGTATGACGACCGTGAAATCGTCGTGTTATCGACAGGACATCAGGGGGAGCCCATTGCGGCACTTCAAAAAATGGCAAGACAGACCCACAAGCAGGTAACGATCAAAAAGGGAGACACAGTTTTGATCAGTGCATCCCCCCTACAGGGCGGCGAACTTATTTTATCCAAAACCGTCGATTTGCTTTACAGGGTAGGTGCTGAAGTGGTATCTGCAAATAAATATAAAGTGCACGTAACAGGGCATGGCAGCCAGGAAGAACTTAAAATGATGATCAATTTGATGAATCCAAAATTCTTGATCCCTGTACATGGGGAATACCGCCAGTTATATGCCCATCAAAAAGTTGGGATTGCTGCGGGAATTAAACGTGAAAACATCATAATTGCCGAAAAAGGTGATGTCATCGAACTAAAGGGCAATAAAATGGGTCTTTCCGGCAAAGTCTCTGCAGGAAATATCTTGATAGATGGCAGCGGTGTTGGAGATGTGGGTAATATCGTTCTTCGTGATCGGCGCTTGTTATCCCAGGATGGCATTTTGATTGTAGTGGTCACGTTGAACCGTCAGGATAAAAGCATTGCAGCAGGACCTGAAATCATTTCAAGGGGCTTCGTATATGTTCGCGAATCTGAAAAAATGATTGGGGAAGCAACTGAAATAGTAAGTGAAATCGTAAAGAAAAATGGGTCGCGCCAACCTTTTGATTGGTCCACGCTGAAGCAGGAAATGCGTGATGCGTTAAACCAATTCTTCTATGAAAAAACGAAACGCCGCCCAATGATTTTACCAATAATCATGGAATATTAAGTAAGGAACCCCTGGTTTAAAGAGTCAGGGGTTCTTTTTTCTGTGTCAAACCTCTTATATCTTGAAGAATGAAGTCCGAGACTCGAGACATAATAAAGCTATAGGCTTAAGAGAAAGGGGTTGGCATAGTGGATAATGCACCATTACCAAATGAAAATGAAGGCAAGCAGGAAGGTAAGAATTCAACTTTAATCGAAAAGATTCAACAGCTGGGGGCTACTAATGTTCCGCAACTATCTCAGGACTCAAAAATCCATTGTTTGACGATCATTGGACAAATTGAAGGACATATGCAGCTGCCTCCTCAAAATAAAACGACCAAATATGAACATGTTATTCCCCAAATTGTGGCAATTGAACAAAATCCCAATATAGAGGGGCTGCTTGTCATTTTAAATACAGTCGGAGGAGACGTCGAAGCGGGACTAGCCATCGCAGAAATGCTGGCTTCCCTTTCAAAGCCATCCGTCTCGATTGTACTTGGGGGAGGTCACTCGATCGGTGTGCCGATTGCGGTTTCGTGTGACCATAGCTATATAGCAGAAACAGCAACGATGACGATTCATCCCATTCGTTTGACAGGGCTAGTCATTGGCGTGCCTCAAACTTTTGAATACTTGGATAAAATGCAGGAAAGAGTCATTAAATTTGTTACGCGGCACTCCAACGTTTCGGAAGAAAGTTTTAAGGAATTAATGTTTGCTAAAGGAAATTTAACCCGTGATATCGGCACGAATGTAATCGGGGCCGAGGCAGTTGAAATCGGTATGATCGATGATGTAGGAGGAGTAGGCCAGGCCATGAGAAAACTAAATAGCTTCATGGAAGAAAGAAGGCCAAAAATTGCGGGGGAAGAGGAGGGGCTTCTGCAATGACGCTTTATACGATCGTTCCTGAAGAAATAATTTTCCCTCACCACCATGAGAAGACGGCAAATTTAATAGAAATGATCTATAATGGTGTACATGTGATGGTTGAACATGACGGTGGCCGCACGTTTCGCATTGATCGAATTGTAAGCACGGATCCTGAAGATTATATGAATGTACACATTCAGCCGGGGGCTGTCATAAATGTGTTCGAACAGATGAATCATTAGTAAAAACGACTAACTGAGGTAAATTATGATATACTGGAATGAAAATCAGCAGCCGCTTGGCTGCTTTATTCATTATATGGGCAAAATGTTCGTCTTAATAATAAATGGTATATATAACAAGGACAGGTACATATATATTTGGTATAATCAGTGAGCGAACGTTTGTTTCGAGAAGGGAAATCATGTAATGATGTTGAATAGGAAAGTTAGAATAGTTTCATGAAGAATCAGGTGATATTATGGCAAAGAAGAAACGCAGAAAAAAGAATAGTACAGAGAAGTTAAAACTAACGCTTAAATATGAATTGATCGGCCTCACTTTAATAGGTTTGGCCATCATTGCCATTGCCAAGCTTGGAGCAGTGGGAAACGGGACGGTCTTTTTAATCCGCTTCTTCATGGGGGAATGGTATATCCTCTTATTGTTGGGAGCAATTGCAGCTGGCTTCTATTTGATGATAAAGAGGGAGGTCCCTTACCTGTTAAAACGGCAATTCGTCGGGATGTATTTTCTCGTCGCGAGCATGCTCCTGCTAAGTCATGTGACACTGTTTAACATGCTTGCAGATGGAGGACCGTTTACGAAGCCAAGCGTCATTTCGAATACATGGGAACTATTCTGGATGGAAGTGACCGGCAAGGCCAGCACAAAGGACCTTGGTGGAGGTATGATTGGAGCGATATTATTTGCAGCCTCATACTTTTTGTTCGACGAAGCTGGATCGAAAATCGTTTCATTCCTTTTTATCATTGTAGGTGCCGTCCTATTGACCGGGAAAACGTTAGGTGATACCCTCGGCAAGTTTTTCAGGGGTCTTGGCGGCTTTTTCAAAAAGCAATGGTCCGCTTTCAGAGATGATATGAAAACGTGGAATGACGACAAAAAAGAAAAGAAAAAGAATCCCGTGAAAAAGAAGAAACGGGAAAACGATCCGGTAGAGGAAACGGATCAGCCCCTTCATCAAGAAGAGGAAACACAGCAAATGGCGACCGAACGGATCATTTCCAGCTTTGCTGATAAAGCCTATAGCGACGAAAACGAAATAATTCCCGTAGTTACGGAACCTGCAGCTGAAAATGCAGCAGAGGAACAGGATGACGCCGTTCCGCCTATGAATTTTACGGAAGTGGAGAATAAAGAATATCTTTTACCGCCTCTTTCTTTATTACTGCAGCCCAAAAAAACGGACCAAAGCGGAGAGTACCAATTGATCCATGAAAATGCGGCAAAACTTGAACGCACCTTTCATAGCTTTGGAGTGAAAGCGAGGGTCACTCAAGTTCATTTAGGCCCAGCCGTAACCAAATATGAAGTCCATCCGGATGTAGGGGTGAAGGTAAGTAAAATTGTCAGCCTATCCGATGACTTGGCCCTTGCACTTGCCGCAAAGGATATTAGGATCGAAGCCCCGATTCCCGGAAAATCGGCTATCGGAATAGAAGTGCCTAACTCCGAAGTGGCAATGGTGTCATTAAGGGAAGTTTTAGAGGCCAAAGAAGTTGACAAGCCTGACGCAAAACTGCAAATAGGCTTAGGGCGGAATATTTCTGGTGAAGCGGTTAAGGCGGAGCTTAATAAAATGCCGCATTTACTAGTGGCTGGTGCTACCGGCAGCGGGAAATCCGTTTGTATCAACGGGATTATCACGAGTATTCTGATGCGGGCAAAACCGCATGAAGTGAAAATGATGATGATCGATCCAAAAATGGTGGAGTTGAATGTCTATAATGGCATTCCCCATTTACTCGCACCTGTAGTGACCAATCCAAAGAAAGCTGCACAGGCTTTGCAAAAAGTGGTCAGTGAAATGGAAAGGCGCTATGAGCTATTTTCTCATTCCGGTACCCGTAATATTGAAGGCTACAATGATTATATTAACCGGTATAACATTGAAGAAGATGCCAAACAACCGCTCTTGCCTTATATCGTAGTCATTGTCGATGAGCTGGCAGATTTGATGATGGTCGCCTCAAATGATGTAGAGGATGCCATCACACGGCTTGCACAAATGGCACGTGCCGCGGGCATCCACTTGATAATTGCCACTCAGCGGCCATCCGTAGATGTAATTACAGGGGTCATTAAAGCGAACATCCCATCTCGAATTGCTTTTAGTGTCTCATCAATGACCGATTCAAGAACGATCCTCGACATGGGCGGAGCCGAAAAACTGTTAGGACGGGGTGACATGCTCTTCCTGCCTGCAGGAGCTTCAAAACCGGTTCGCGTTCAAGGGGCCTTTTTATCCGACAATGAAGTCGAGGAAGTTGTCACATATGTCATTTCACAGCAAAAAGCACAATATAACGAAGAGATGATACCGGATGAAATTGCAGAAACTTCAAATGGTGAAGTCGAAGATAGTTTATACGGGGATGCGGTGTCCTTGATCGTAGAAATGCAGACTGCATCTGTTTCCATGCTGCAGCGCCGTTTCCGGATTGGCTATACCCGGGCAGCAAGATTGATTGATGAAATGGAAGCGAGGGGAATTGTCGGTCCATATGAAGGCAGTAAACCACGAAATGTATTGGTTACTAAAGATGAACAGGATGAAGCGCATTCATCATAGTTGAAAAAAACCGGGCTGCAGCCCGGTTTTTTAATTATTCATCGCCTCGTCTAAATGTTTAAGGCAGAAGTCGGTAATCATCGCTTCTTCATCTTCTTCTAAATCGAATTCGAGTGCGCCTTCGTTCCCTTTTTCAAAAATATCATATTTAATCAATTTGCCTATTTGTTCTTCCACTACAAAAAGCACCCGGATATATAAACCATTTTCTGAAAAGAGCTCATCCTCTTCAGGCACTTCAATATCCAAGAACAACTCGTAACGTTCCCCGGACAAAATACCAAATGGATCATTCAATTTTTCAATCGTGTATTCTGTAATCTTTAACATCTTGTGTACATCCCTTCAAAGAAGATAAATCCTATTATACAGGAAAACATCATCTTGAACAGAGCTGCATTCATTTTGCATTTTCAAAATAAATTTATCTGATTTAGGAGAATAATCGTACAAATTCCTCGGTCATATCTAGATTGAAAGACACAGGGAAGGGTAATTTCTCCTAAATTCTTTTAAAGTAAATAGTAAAACACTATTTATTTATATCAAAAAAAATGTTATATTATTTTCGATTAGTAGGAATGATTCAACATCAGAGGTCTGATGTCTTAAGAAATTAGCTGGGGGAAACTGTATGTCAATAAAATCAGATAGTCGACATTTATATTTGCAGGTCATTGATTACCTGAAGCAGGATATTGAAGCAGGAGTCTATCAGGAAAATGAAAAATTCCCTTCAGAATTCGATCTTGCAAAAAAATTGGGAGTGAGTAGGGCGACACTTCGAGAAGCGCTGCGAATTTTAGAGGAAGAAAACATCATCATTCGCCGCCATGGAGTTGGGACTTTCGTCAATCCGAAACCTCGGTTCACTTCAGGTATCGAGCAATTAAAAAGTGTCACGAACATGATTGAAGAGGCAGGAATGAAGCCGGGTACGATTTTCTTAAGCTCGACGGCCCAAGAACCTACAGAAGAGGATATACGCAGGTTTTCTTGTTCAACAGATGAACGCATCGTCATCATCGAGCGAGTAAGGACAGCGAATGGGGAGCCAGTTGTCTACTGTATTGACAAAATTCCTGAATCTATACTATCAGAAAATTTTGACCGTAATGATGAGTCTCTTTTTGATATTTTGGAAAGAGATGCGCATCGGAAAATTACGCATGCCGTAGCGGAGATTGAGCCTATTGGATATCATGAGAAAGTTTCTCCTATCCTTAAATGCTCTCCAGAAGCCGCACTACTCGTTCTAAAGCAGATGCATCTGGATGATTGGGACCAGCCTATCCTGTATTCTGTTAACTACTTTAAAGCCAATATGTTCAGCTTTCATGTTCTTCGTAAACGTGTGTAGGCCTTGACTCTGCATACGGGTGAATGCAAGCGTTTGTTTTGATTCCTTAAAAGCCAAATCAAACGTATGCAAAAAAAAATTAACGAGAAGTGAAAACGCAAACATAAATGACTTTTCAGAACATTCCTGCTCAAAAAACTATGTAAATTAGGGGGATAAAAATTGAAAAAGCGCAAATTAGGTCTAGCTCTTTCACTTGTTCTTGCAGCAGGTACGCTACTAGGGGCATGTGGTAATTCAGAGAATGATGATAAAGAATCTTCAAATGGGAAAAACAAAGATAACTTCACGGTATCGATGGTAACTGATATTGGTGGTATCGATGACAAATCCTTCAACCAATCTGCTTGGGAAGGCCTTCAGGCTTTTGGAAAAGACAATGGATTGGAAAAAGGAAAAGACGGCTATAATTACCTTCAGTCAAAATCAGATTCTGAGTATACGACGAACCTAAATACTCTTGTTAAAGAAGATTACAATCTTATCTACGCTATTGGCTATGCATTAGCCGAATCTGTTGATGAAGTAGCAACACAGCGGCCTAAATCTCAATTTGCAATTGTTGATAGTGTTGTTAAACAAGATAATGTAGCAAGCATCGTTTTCAAAGAACAGCAAGGGTCATTCCTAGTAGGAGTTATTGCTGGCTTGCAGACAAAATCGGATAAAGTAGGCTTCATTGGTGGTGTGGATTCTGAACTAATTAAGAAATTTGAAGTAGGCTTTAAAGCTGGTGTTCTCTCTGTTAATCCTGATGCAAAAATTACAGCACAATATGCAGGATCGTTTGGTGATGCGGCAAAAGGACAACAAATGGCAAACAACATGTATTCATCAGGAATTGATATCATTTACCAAGCAGCTGGCGGAACTGGAAACGGCGTCTTCACATCTGCAAAGGAATTGAAGAAAAAAGATCCTAAAAAGAACATTTGGGTTATCGGGGTAGACCGTGACCAAAAAGAAGAAGGCGCATTGAAAGTGGATGGCAAGGACTACAATGTCACTTTGACTTCCATGGTAAAACGTGTGGATGTAGCAGTTCAAGATTTAGCGAAAAAGACAAAAGAGGGTAACTTCCCTGGTGGAGAAACAATTGAATATGGTCTTGAAGAAAACGGAATTATGATTTCGGAATCTCAAGAAAATGTAACCAAGGAATCATTAAAAGCGGTAGAAGAATATGTTGAAAAAATTAAATCTGGTGAACAAAAAACTCCTGGAACAGAAAAAGAGTTGAAGGAATTAGGATTTAAATAATTCAAGCATAACATGATAAGGAGAGGAGAAGGCCTGTCAAAGGCCTTCAAATCCTCCTTCATACTGAAGAAAAAGCCGAATGAAAGACTATAAAAGAATTTGTAGTTTTTCATTTGGTTTTTTATAAAAGAAAACCAATTAATGAGAACTATTAGGAATTTATCAATATCTCCTAGTTAGGTATCAGAATCCTCATTTTTATAGGAGTTGATTATACGTGGAACATGTAATTGAGATGCTTAATATTCGTAAAGAATTTCCTGGTATTATTGCAAATGATAATATAACCCTTCAAGTGAAAAAAGGGGAAATTCACGCATTGTTAGGTGAAAATGGAGCTGGTAAATCCACGCTTATGAATGTGCTTTTCGGATTATATCAACCGGAACAGGGCGAAATCCGAGTAAATGAGCAGATTGTTCAGATTACAAGCCCGAATGTTGCCAATGACCTCGGAATTGGGATGGTGCATCAGCATTTTATGCTGGTTGATCCATTTACAGTTACCGAAAATATCATTCTTGGAAAAGAACCATCAAAATATGGGAAAGTTAATGTAAAGGGAGCGAGTGAAGAGGTAAGGGAACTTTCTGAACGATATCATTTAAGCGTAGATCCAGATGCGAAAATCGCAGATATATCGGTGGGGATGCAACAAAGAGTAGAGATTTTGAAAACTTTGTACCGTGGTGCTGAAATTCTGATTTTCGATGAACCTACTGCGGTTTTGACACCCCAAGAAATAAAAGAATTAATAACGATTATGAAAGCTCTTATTAAAGAAGGAAAGTCGATTATCCTGATTACACATAAGTTAAAAGAAATTATGGAAGTTTGCGACCGGGTCACGGTTATTAGAAAAGGCAAAGGTATAGGTACAGTGAACGTAAAGGATACAAATCCTGATGAATTAGCCAGTTTAATGGTTGGGCGGGATGTAGTTTTTAAAACAGATAAATCGGTAGCAATTCCGCAAGAAGTCGTTTTAGAAGTGAAGAATCTGGAAGTGAAGGATTCCCGTGGTGTATCAGCTGTTCATAACCTTGACCTATCTGTACGTGCCGGTGAAATTATCGGAATTGCCGGAGTGGATGGGAACGGACAGTCTGAACTTATCGAGGCACTTACAGGATTGAAGAAAGTGGCTTCAGGTACTATAACATTAAACGGTAAACAAATACAAAATATGAAACCGCGTAAAATCACCGAATCTGGAGTAGGACATATACCTGAAGACCGTCATAAACATGGTCTTGTCCTTGATTTCAGCATTGGGGAAAATATCGTGCTACAAACTTATTATCAAGAGCCTTTTTCAACAGGAGGCATTTTACATTCGAAGAAAATATTCGAAAAAGCTCGTACTATCATAAAAGAATATGATGTCAGGACCCCTAATGAATATACACCGGCACGGGCACTATCAGGCGGTAATCAGCAAAAGGCAATTATCGGTCGTGAAGTCGACCGGAATCCTGATTTACTAATTGCAGCACAGCCCACACGTGGATTGGATGTTGGTGCAATCGAGTTCATCCACCGTCGATTGATTGAACAGCGTGATGCGGGGAAAGCTGTACTTCTCATATCTTTTGAGTTAGATGAAATAATGAATGTCAGTGATCGAATCGCTGTTATTTATGAAGGGGAAATCGTTGCAATAGTTGATCCTAAAGAAACAACAGAACAGGAATTGGGATTATTAATGGCTGGAAGTAAGCGTTCGGAAGCAGGTGAAAGAGAGAATGTCTAAATATTTTTATAAATTAACGAGTCCATTATTTGCTGTCATACTCGGATTGCTCGCCGGTGCCATTATCATGTTGGTCAGTGGGTATAATCCGGTTGAAGGTTATGGAGCAATGTTAGCGGGAATCCTAGGTGATTCCTACTATGCTGGAGAAACCTTAAGGACGATCATTCCTTATATTCTTGCTGGTTTAGCCGTTGCCTTCGCCTTTAGGACAGGACTGTTCAATATTGGAGTAGAGGGTCAATTAATTGTAGGTTGGCTTGCAGCGGTTTGGGTCGGTGTAGCTTTTGATCTTCCTAAGATCATTCACTTACCATTAGCAGTGCTTGCTGGTGCTGCAGCTGGGTCTCTATGGGCTTTTATTCCTGGGTATTTGAAAGCTAAATTCCGTGTGCACGAAGTAATTGTATCCATCATGCTTAATTACACTGCTTTATATGTAACGAATTATTTAATTCAAAATGTTATTTCTGATAACCAGGACAAAACTGAACGGATTGCTGAAACAGCATCTCTTCGTTCTCCATTTTTTGAGAGTTTAACAGACTTCTCCCGTCTTCACTGGGGAATCTTTATAGCGATCATTTGTGTATTCATCATGTGGTTCATCCTGGAAAAAACAAAAACCGGTTTCGAATTAAAAGCTGTTGGGTTTAATCAGCAGGCTTCGGAATATTCGGGTATGAGCGTAAACAAAAATATTATTCTATCTATGGTCATTTCTGGTGCGTTTGCAGGACTTGCTGGAGCTATGGAAGGCTTAGGCACTTTCGGCTATGCAGCCATTAAAGGTGGATTCACGGGAATCGGCTTTGACGGGATTGCGGTCGCCTTACTAGGAGGCAACTCAGCGATTGGGGTCGTGTTAGCTGCTTTCTTGTTCGGTGGTCTTAAAGCAGGGGCAATCAATATGCCATTGGAGACCGGGATTCCAAGTGAAATTGTTGATATTGTCATAGCATTAATCATATTCTTTGTTGCATCAAGTTATTTTATTCGTTGGATTGTGCAACGCTTTAAGAAGGGGGCGAAATAAGTGGACTTTTATCAAGTGTTACAAATCATCATTCCGTCCATGATTGCTTACGCTGCCCCGCTGATTTTCACTGCGCTTGGTGGTGTGTTTTCTGAACGATCTGGTGTTATCAATATAGGGTTAGAAGGGTTAATGGTAATTGGCGCTTTCACAGGAATCGTTTTTAACTTAATGTATGCAGATGTATTTGGAGTTTGGACACCATGGCTATCCGTTGTTGTCGCCATGCTTGCTTCCCTGCTATTTTCAGCTCTTCATGCAGTGGCATCGATAACATTCCGAGCGGACCAAACGGTAAGTGGGGTTGCTATTAACTTACTGGCGGTTGGACTCACATTATTTCTAGTAAAGAAGATTTATGATAAAGGGCAGACGGATATAATTACGGAGACTTTCCCGAGGATAGATATTCCCTTGTTAAGTGATATTCCTTTTATTGGTCCAATCTTCTTCTCAAATGGTTACTATATTGCATATCTTGCCATTATCGTAGCCATTATCGTTTGGTATATCATTTTTAAAACTCCATTCGGACTTCGTCTCCGGGCTGTAGGGGAACATCCGATGGCTTCGGATACAATGGGCGTAAATGTAACGAAGATCCGTTATCAAGCTGTCCTTCTTTCAGGAGCTTTTGCTGGTATCGGAGGAGCAATCCATGCGACTTTATTTGCGAATGATTTCAGTCATACGACAATAAATGGGCAAGGTTTCATGGCCATTGCCGCAATGATCTTTGGTAAATGGAATCCACTTGGAGCCATGGGAGCTGCGTTATTTTTTGGTTTGGCACAAAGTTTAAGTATTGTCGGATCCAGTCTGCCATTCATAAAAGACATACCATCCGTTTTCTTATTAATTATGCCATATATCTTGACGATCATTGCACTAACTGGTTTCATTGGACGTGCAGATGCTCCGAAAGCATCCGGACAGCCATACATCAAAGGGAAAAGATAAGTATTTAACCGGTCAGTAAACTTTGCTGACCGGTTTTTTCTTTTGAGATTGAGCCATAAGTGTTGGTGAGTTGGTGAAATACCAAAAAAAGTAGCTGTAACTTGCATGATTTTTCCTTTCACATGTATATTTTAAGTAGATGTTTAAAAGGGTTCCAATCTACAAACAATAAGCTAATAAAGGTGATTTATATAATGAGGAGGATTATTCATGTCTATTGCTTCCGATACAATTACGGAAAAAAGCGGCTACAAGCTTCATGTGGTCCAGACGGATAAATATAAAACGAATACTCTCGTGCTGAAGATGAAAGCCCCGTTGACAAAAGAGGACGTTACATATCGTGCATTGCTGCCATATGTGTTACAAAGCAATACAAGTAAATACCCTTCAACACCCGAGCTTCGATCATATCTTGATGATTTATATGGAGCAGGGTTTTATGTCGATGTAGCTAAAAAAGGAGAATATCAAATCATAAGTTTTACGATCGATATCGTTAATGAAAAATTCCTTAGTGATTCAACCCCGCTTCTCGAAAAGGCTTTTGGGTTATTATCAGAGGTGATCTTTAATCCGAAGAAGAACGGCGAAGCCTTTGACTCTAAAACGGTTTCCAATGAAATCCGTTCTTTAAAACAGCGGATTCAATCCATTTCCGATGACAAGATGCGATATTCAGCTACACGCCTTGTAGAGGAAATGTGCAAAAACGAACCATATGCTCTAGAAGCGAGCGGCAATCTTCAAGACTTGGAAACGATAACTCCAGAATCCCTTTACGCCTATTATAAAAAAGTGCTGACGGAGGATGAAATCGATTTATATGTGATCGGCGACATCGATGAAACGGAAGTGGAAGCTCTAGCAGACAAGTATGTGTCACTAAAAGAACGGGAGCCGGTGAGCCCGACAAGGAATACGGATAAAGACGTGGATAAGGAAAAAGAAATCATTGAAAATTCGGATGTGAAACAAGGTAAATTGAATATCGGTTATCGAACCAATGTGGCATATGGTGACCCGGAATATTATGCACTTCAGCTCTTCAATGGGATCTTTGGTGGTTTTTCACATTCAAAACTTTTCATTAATGTCAGGGAGAAAGCCAGCCTTGCTTATTACGCAGCTTCAAGGCTCGAAAGTCATAAAGGCCTATTAATGGTCATGGCGGGCATTGAAAATGCCAACTACAAGCAGGCACTGGAGATCATTCACGCACAAATGAATGAAATGAAGCAAGGGAACTTTTCCGAAGAAGAACTGGAACAAACGAAAGCGGTCGTAAAGAACCAGCTCCTGGAAACCATTGACGTGTCGAGAGGACTAGTGGAAATTTTATATCATAATGTGATTTCCGGCTTGGATATTTCACTAGACGATTGGTTTGCAAAAACAGAGCGGACGACAAAGGAAGAAATCGTTGCCGTTGGTCAAAAGATTCAGCTTGATACGATTTATTTCCTAACGGAAGCGGAGGTGCAAGGGTAATGGAGAAAATAGCATTCACTCAATTAAAAGAAGAACTTTTCCATGAAAAAATGGAGAATGGCCTAGAAGTATATATTCTTCCGAAAAAAGGGTTCAATAAATCATTTGCGACGTTTACGACAAATTATGGTTCAATCGATAATCATTTCAAACCATTGAATGGAACAGAATTCTCTAAAGTGCCTGATGGAATTGCCCATTTTCTTGAACATAAGCTTTTTGAAAAGGAAGATGGTGATGTTTTTCAGCAATTTTCAAAGCAGGGTGCATCTGCAAATGCCTTTACTTCTTTCACCCGTACAGCATATTTATTTTCCAGCACGTCCGATTTCGATAGGAATTTAACCACCTTAATTGACTTTGTCCAGGATCCTTACTTTTCGGAAAAGACGGTAGAGAAGGAAAAAGGAATCATTGGGCAGGAAATTAATATGTATGATGATAATTCAGACTGGCGATTATATTTCGGGACGATAGCCAATATGTATCATCAACATCCAGTGAAAATCGATATTGCCGGTACTGTGGAATCCATTGCGGATATTACGAAGGATATGCTTTACGAATGTTATAATACGTTTTACCATCCTAGCAACATGCTCCTATTCGTTGTAGGACCGGTAGATGTCGAAAGCACCATGAAACTGATTCGGGATAATCAAAGTAATAAAGGGTACAACGAACAACCTGCAGTGGAACGTAAATTTGACGAAGAGCCGGAAATCGTTGCCAAGGATAAGGAAGTCTTAAGGATGAATGTCCAGACACCAAAAGTGATGCTGGGTATCAAGGCCATCAATGTGCACCAATCAGGTGTACAGCTTTTGAAAAGGGAATTGGCGACCAATATTTATTTGGAAATGCTGTTTGGCAAGAGTTCACCTTTGCATGAGGAGCTATATGAGGAAGGGTTGATCGATCAAAGCTTCTCTTATGATTATACACAGGAACAAGGTTTTGGGTTTGCGTTAATTGGCGGGGACAGTGCCAAACCTGATGAGTTGACGGAGTCTTTATTTGGTATCCTGCAAAAATCAAAAGCCGGAACCGGCCTGAATGAAGAAAGCCTGCAAAGGACAATCAAGAAAAAAATCGGTTCTTTCCTTCGTTCCCTGAATTCTCCGGAATATATAGCGAATCAATTCACCAGATATGCATTCAATGATATGAACTTGTTCGATGTTGTATCGGTATTGGAAAAACTAACGATCGAAGATATCAGGGAGGTCGCCAAGGACTTAATATCCGATCAACGGATGACTGTCTGCCAGGTACTTCCTAAATAATATAAAGGGGGCGGCAAAGTGGGGAAACGTTTTGCCCTTATTACTGGAGCCAGCGGAGGAATCGGCAGGGAAATCGCTATAAAGCTCGCCGAGGAGAATTACTCACTTTATTTACATTATAACAGCAATGAAGAAGCGATACTTGAATTGATTGAAGAACTGAAGCCTCATCAAGTCGAACTTATTCCGGTTCAAGCGGATTTGGCTGCACCGGATGGATACAAGAAATTGGCGGAAAATATTTTTGCCCTCCATGCAATCGTCCTTAATAGTGGTAATAGCTATTATGGGCTTATATCAGACATGGATGAGACAATCGTTAATGAAATGGTCCAGCTGCATGTAACGAGCCCTTTCCAATTAACGAAGGAACTGCTTCCAAAGCTTATGTACCAAGAACAGGCTGCCATCGTTGCGGTCACATCGATTTGGGGGCAGACAGGTGCATCTTGTGAAGTGTTATATTCTATGGTCAAGGGCAGTCAAAATGCTTTTATCAAGGCGCTTAGCAAAGAAGTATCGCTCAATGGAATCCGGGTGAATGCCGTTGCCCCCGGTGCGATTTCCACTTCCATGCTCGAATCATTCAGTGCGGAAGATCTGGAAATCATCAAAGGCGATATCCCGATGGGCAGGATGGGGCATTCCAAAGAAGTCGCCGAGGCCGTATACTATTTGCTTTCCGACAAGTCGTCTTATATAACCGGGCAAATCTTAGGCGTAAATGGCGGATGGTACACATGATTTTTTTTAGACATGTATAATTTTCTCGGTTCCTTCACAAAATATCTATGTACTATTTTTAAGGAAAGGGTGACCATACATGTCTGTACTGGACAATTGGGATCAATGGAAAAATTTCTTAGGCGACAGATTAAATCAAGGTGAACAACAAGGTTTGTCAGAAAGTGCTGTTAACAACTTGGCTTTCGAAATCGGTGATTACCTGGCTCATCAGGTTGAGCCCCAGAATGATCAGGAGAAAGTTCTTGCTGATCTTTGGTCGGTCGCAAGCGATCAAGAAAAGCATGCTATGGCAAGCGTCATGGTCAAGTTAGTCGAGAACAATGGAACGAAGTAAAATATCAATTCCAAAAGGCCCTGTTATTAAATAACAGGGCCTTTTGGATTGAAGTGGATGACTATTTATCCCCTTATATAAAAATGAATATTTTTCTAGGGTTTTTCCTTTTAACTTATCACGAAATGCTATATTATAGAAGCTAGACAATTAATATTAAAGTGTTCAGACCTTGAAAATTTACGATGGATAAGTTTTTTGCCCCTGAGAGGGTAAAGACTTTTAGGCTTAAGGAGTGTTATCGTGGATAATAAAGAATGGTATTTTGAATATGAAATTCAAGTCAACCGTCCTGGTTTATTAGGGGATATTTCATCCCTTCTGGGTATGCTTTCCATTAATATCATCACCATCAACGGGGTCGATGAAGGCAGGCGTGGTTTACTTTTGTTGGCGAAAGACAGCCGTAATATAGAAAGGTTCGAGTCAATCCTCCGTACGATGGATACGATAAAGGTCATTAAGCTTAGGGAACCTAAATTGCGTGATCGCCTCGCAGTCAGGCATGGACGTTATATTCAGCGCGATGCCGATGAGAAAAACACCTTTAGGTTTGTTCGTGATGAACTAGGCTTGCTTGTCGATTTCCTGGCCGAGCTATTTAAACAGGAAGGTCATAAATTAATTGGGATACGAGGGATGCCGCGTGTCGGGAAAACTGAATCTATCGTAGCCTCGAGTGTATGTGCTAATAAGAGATGGTTGTTTGTGTCATCGACCCTTTTAAAGCAGACTATCCGCAGTCAGCTAATTGAGGATGAATATAATAATGATAATTTGTTCATTTTAGATGGAATTGTTTCCACTCGCCGTGCAAATGAGCGTCATTGGCAGTTGATTCGCGAAATTATGAGGCTTGATGCTGTCAAAGTAATCGAACATCCGGATGTTTTTGTCCAAAATACGGAGTATACCCTTGAAGACTTTGATTATATTATTGAATTGCGAAACAATCCTGAAGAAGAAATAACATATGAAGTTGTCGACCAAAAAGACCAGTTCTCAGGGTCCGATTTTGGTTCCTTTGACTTTTAAAATGGCAGGTGTTTTATTTGACTGAGTTGGGTAATCGATTAAAGGAAGCTAGGGAAGCCAAAGGTCTTAGCTTGGATGATTTGCAGGAATTAACAAAGATTCAAAAGCGTTACCTTATTGGCATTGAAGAGGGAAATTACAGTATGATGCCTGGAAAGTTCTATGTACGGGCATTCATAAAGCAATATTGTGAAGCGATCGGACTGGATTCAGAAGAGATTTTCGAACAATATAAGAGTGAGATACCATCGGTCTATAGCGAGGAATTGCCAGAACAGCTTTCAAGGGTCCAATCCCGGAAAACAATGCCGGCAGGAGATTCAAAGGTTGTAGAAATGTTACCGAAAATCTTGGCTGCCGTTTTAGTCATTGGTGCGGCCGTATTGATTTGGGTGCTGGTATTGAATTATATGAGTAATCCGGATAACGATGACAAAAAGGACGCAAAACAGAGCGATGCCGTGGGTTACAATAAAAGTGAAGAGTTTAACAAAGAAGAAGAGACTGCAGACCAAAAACAGAATGAAGAAAAATCAGATTCATCTGATAAGAAGAATGAAGAAGATGCAGTTGTCAAGGATGAAAAGAAAGAGCAAAAACTTGCCGTCACCAGTTCCAACGGTAAAAATAGTACGTATGAATTAAAAAATACCGATACCTTTAAATTAAAGGTGACCTCCAAAGGCTCACCATGGGTAGGCATAAAAAATGGTGAAGGTAAATTACTTTTCCAGGGTACTATCGACAAGGACAAAAGCCAGGAAATTGATTTCACCAATGAGAAAGAAGCTGTCATAAATATAGGCAGAGCATATGAAACTGAGATTTATGTGAATGATGAGAAGCTGGAGTATTCCATTTCACCGACTGAAGTGAATACGCAATTGGTTACGATACAATTTACGAAAGCCGAATAGTCATCTTATAGATGACTATTTTTGCTCTATATAATAGTAAGGCGACGGGAAATGCTTTACCCGGCATATAAGATTGGATTTTGAGTTAAATTATACATATAAGCATTATTTTAGTCTAAGACGCATTGCCTAAATGGCAGGCGTAAATTTTGGAGGTAAAAGTTTTGAATCTGCCTAATAAGATTACAGTAGCAAGAATCTGTTTAATACCAGTATTTTTAATCATCATGCTCGCTCCTTTTTCTTGGGGGACGCTAACTTGGGGAGACTACAGTTTGCCAGTGGCGCACCTGGCTGGAGCCATCCTCTTTATTATCGCTTCCACTACGGATTGGATCGATGGCCATTTTGCAAGAAAATATAATATGATTACTGATTTAGGGAAATTTTTAGATCCATTGGCTGATAAACTTCTGGTTTCGGCTGCCTTAATCGTTTTGGTTGATCTAGATTTAATGTACGGTCAATCTTGGATAGCCATCGTGATCATAAGTCGCGAGTTTGCAGTCACCGGATTGCGTTTGGTGTTAGCGGGTACAGGGGAAGTGGTAGCAGCGAACCAGCTTGGAAAAATTAAAACATGGGCACAAATTGTTTCTATTTCGGCTTTATTGCTGCATAACCTTCCATTTGCCCTCATTTCACTTCCTTTTGCAAATATCGCATTATGGATTGCATTAATCTTTACAATCTGGTCAGGTTTGGATTATTTTATAAAAAACAAAGAAGTATTTGTTAATTCAAAGTAAATCGAATGGTGGTTTTGAAAAGATGGATGCAGAAATCATTGCAGTGGGCTCAGAGCTTCTTTTAGGACAAATCAATAACACTAATGGAAGATTCTTATCGCAGCAGTTTGCGGAAATGGGGATCAACGTTTTTTACCATACTGTGGTCGGGGATAACGACCGCCGTTTACAACAAGCTATAGAAATCGCTGAATCAAGGGCGAACTTGATTGTCTTTACAGGTGGACTTGGCCCTACCAAAGATGATTTGACGAAAGAAACGATTGCTCGCCATATAGGGAAAAAGCTCGTTTTTAATGATGAAGCTTTGCAATCCATTGAAGCTTACTTCCAAAAACGGGAACGTCCGATGACGGAAAACAACAAAAAGCAGGCCCTTGTCTTAGAAGGCAGTGAAGTGTTGGCAAACGATCATGGGATGGCACCGGGAATGGTCTTGTCCAAATCTGGGATTACATATATGCTTCTACCTGGTCCGCCAAGTGAAATGGAGCCGATGTTTTTAAGTTATGGTTATGAAAAGATCATGAATAAATTGGAAAAGCATGAACGGATCGATTCCAAGGTTCTTCGGTTCTACGGTATAGGTGAAGCCGAACTGGAAACGGTGATTGAAGATCTTCTTGTCAATCAAACGAATCCGACAATTGCCCCGCTGGCAGCCGAAGGGGAAGTGACGTTAAGGATCACCGCTAAAGACTCTTCTAAAGAAAAATGCGAAGAGCTTATATTGGAAGCGGAAAAAGAAATTCTTAGCAGGGTCGGCAAGTTCCATTATGGAAGTGATAATACTTCGCTAATAAAGGAACTTGTAAAAGAATTAACGGTCCGCAAGCTTTCGATTGCGGCAGCTGAAAGCTTGACCGGAGGGATGTTCCAAGAACAGCTGACAACCATCCCGGGCGCCGGTAAAGTCTTCAAAGGCGGGATGGTCTGCTATACGAATGATGCGAAGTCGAATGTCCTCGGCGTCAGTGATGATACCATATCCAAGCATGGGGTGGTCAGCGGTGAGTGTGCTATGGAAATGGCCTCTAATGTCCGGAGCAAGCTCGATGCGGATGTGGGCATAAGCTTTACGGGCGTTGCAGGGCCGGATGAACAAGAAGGCAAGCCTGTAGGGACAGTATTTATTGGCATTTCCTATCGGGATGGAAATACTCATTTCAAGGAGTTGAATCTTTCCGGAAGCAGGGCGCAAAACCGTATTCGGAGTGTGAAGTACGGCTGTCATTACCTATTAAGGGATTTATAAACGCTATAAGCAGAGCTTTTTACAGCTCTGCTTTTTATTTGGTTTTAGAAGTTTGTTTCTTGAAAAATAGGGAAAAAAAGAAAAAAGTTAATTCAATGAAAATGTTTTTTTGGGGGAGTAAGTGAAACAAAATGGAGATTTCTTTAAGATAAAACGCTTTTTTACAAAGAATATCCCGAAAGAAAAAAACGAATGAATGTTCGACTTTTTGCTTGGCAAAATAGTAAAAAGAGTATATAGTAAAGATAGGTTTTGAGACAGGATACAAACCTTGATCTCAAATAATTGCTAACGTAAGTACACCTTTAATCGGACAGCCGATTATTTGAATATAGAGGAGGAAATTGAGTGAGTGATCGTCAAGCGGCTTTAGATATGGCGTTAAAACAAATTGAAAAACAATTTGGTAAAGGTTCTATTATGAAACTTGGGGAACAGTCTGATCGTAGGATTTCAACGATTTCAAGCGGTTCTTTAGCATTGGACGTAGCATTGGGAGTTGGCGGATATCCAAGAGGCCGGGTCATTGAGATATATGGACCTGAAAGCTCTGGTAAAACGACTGTTGCATTACATGCTATTGCAGAGGTCCAAAAGACTGGCGGCACGGCTGCATTCATTGATGCCGAGCATGCTTTAGATCCAGCATATTCAGAAAAACTCGGTGTGAATATCGATGAGTTACTGCTTTCACAGCCTGATACGGGTGAACAAGCCTTAGAGATCGCTGAAGCGCTAGTTCGAAGTGGAGCGGTAGATATCATTGTCATTGACTCGGTGGCAGCACTTGTTCCTAAAGCTGAAATCGAAGGCGAAATGGGAGATTCCCATATGGGTCTTCAAGCCCGGATGATGTCTCAGGCACTTAGAAAACTGTCTGGTGCCATTAATAAATCAAATACCATTGCCATTTTCATTAACCAAGTCCGTGAAAAAATCGGTGTTATGTTTGGGAATCCAGAAACGACTCCGGGAGGCCGGGCATTGAAGTTCTATTCAACTGTTCGTCTGGAAGTGCGGCGTGCGGAACAATTAAAACAGGGTAATGAAATCGTCGGTAATAAAACGAAAATCAAAGTTGTAAAAAACAAGGTTGCTCCACCATTCCGTCAAGCAGAAGTTGACATCATGTATGGTCAAGGGATTTCCCAGGAAGGTGAAATCATCGATATGGGTGCAGATCTTGATATCGTCCTTAAAAGCGGCTCATGGTATTCATACAATGAAGAGCGTGTCGGACAAGGCCGCGAAAATGCGAAGCTGTTCTTGAAAGAAAATCGGGATATCGCTCAGGAAATTTCTCAGAAAATCAGAGATCACTATAATCTCGATGGAGAGCATGAATTACCGCCAGAAGAAAATGAACCAGAAGAGCATTTTGAATTGCTTGATTAATGATATTTAGAAAAGGCCTAAGCTTGTTCGCTTAGGCCTTTTATGTATATTTTGAGAAAAGTGCGAAATTTTCAGCGGATTAAAGGGCATTGAAATCAGATTTACAGACTTCTTCCATAATGAATGCTATAGATTATGATGGTTGATATTAAGAAAACTTGAATAATCATTGATACATAAGGGACAAACGCTTGACAATAAAAATTCTCAACTATACAATTAATATGTATATTTTACAATTTTTCAAACTAAAATTTTGAAAATTAAGTGCTGTATATTGAATTTATGTGCAATGTACTTGCCGACAGTTCAACATTTTATGTAAAAAGTTCATAGCAAGGGGAGGTGAAACGATGGAACCCATGACAATCATCTTCACTTTGCTTGGCCTAATCGTCGGTGCAGTTGTTGGTTATTTTATTCACAAATCAAAATTTGAGAGTAAAATAGCAGGGGCAAAGGGCTCTGCAGAACACATCCTTGAGGATGCAAAACGTGAAGCGGAAGCACTTAAGAAAGAAGCCTTGTTGGAAGCAAAAGATGAAATTCATAAAGTTCGTGCCGATTCGGATCGGGAAGCCCGTGAAAGAAGGAACGAATTACAAAAACAAGAAAATCGGTTATTGCAAAGAGAAGAGAATCTGGACCGCAAGGATGAAACGTTAGACAAACGTGAGAGCCTTTTGGAGAAAAAAGAAGATTCTCTA
Organism: Peribacillus sp. YIM B13472; assembly: GCF_042788005.1. NCBI lineage: Bacteria > Bacillati > Bacillota > Bacilli > Caryophanales > Bacillaceae > Peribacillus > Peribacillus sp. YIM B13472. The sequence continues at coordinate 30,201 of NZ_JBHZPG010000003.1, read as the reverse complement.
AACCAAAGACAACAGCATATTGAAGAGATGGAAAGCAAAGTGGACGAGACGGTTCGAAAGCAGCAAACAGAGCTTGAACGTGTTTCCGGTTTAACTCGTGAAGAAGCTAAAGCAATCATTATCGACCGAATGGAAAACGAGCTGGCTCACGATGTAGCGCTTATGATTAAAGAAAGTGATACCCGTGCCAAAGAAGAAGCTGATAAAAAAGCAAAAGAAGTCCTTTCTCTTGCCATTCAGCGTTGTGCGGCTGATCATGTTGCAGAAACCACCGTTTCTGTAGTAAATCTTCCAAACGATGAAATGAAAGGACGGATAATCGGACGTGAAGGACGAAATATCCGGACGTTAGAAACGCTAACAGGTATTGACCTTATTATTGATGATACTCCTGAAGCTGTCATTTTATCCGGATTTGATCCAATTAGACGGGAAACGGCACGCTTGGCTCTTGAGAAACTTGTTCAGGACGGACGGATTCATCCGGCTCGCATTGAAGAAATGGTTGACAAAGCAAGACGTGAGGTAGATGAACATATTCGTGAAATTGGTGAACAAACAACCTTTGAAGTTGGAGTTCACGGTCTCCATCCAGATCTCATCAAAATACTAGGACGTTTGAAGTTCCGTACCAGTTATGGGCAAAACGTACTTAAACATTCAATTGAGGTGGCCCAGCTTTCAGGTTTACTGGCCGCTGAGCTTGGTGAGGATGAAGTTCTTGCCCGCCGTGCAGGTTTATTGCATGATATTGGGAAAGCGATTGATCATGAAGTGGAAGGCAGTCATGTTGAAATTGGCGTTGAATTAGCAACCAAATATAAAGAGCATCCAACTGTCATTAACAGCATCGCTTCACATCATGGCGATACGGAACCAACTTCCATCATATCAGTGCTTGTGGCTGCCGCTGATGCATTATCAGCTGCAAGACCGGGAGCTAGAAGTGAAACGCTTGAAAATTACATTAGAAGACTTGAAAAACTTGAGGAAATTTCCGAATCCTATGATGGAGTGGAAAAATCTTTTGCGATTCAAGCCGGACGAGAAGTGCGGATTCTAGTGAAACCAGAACAAATCGATGATCTTTCGGCACATCGACTCGCACGTGATATCCGGAAAAGGATTGAAGAAGAGCTCGATTACCCAGGTCATATAAAAGTCACGGTCATACGTGAAACAAGAGCAGTCGAATACGCCAAATAATTGTAAAAGAAAGACGAAGTGGTGCAAACCACTTCGTTTTTTCTATTTCCGATATTAGTCGTTAAGCGTAATTCCTATAATTACCCCAAATTATGTTACAATACATACTTGAATAATTCATATAATTAGGTGAATCTAGAAAGGATTTTACAATGAAATTGCTATTTATTGGAGATGTAGTGGGGTCTCCTGGTCGTGACATGATCCAAGAATACCTTCCTAAGTTAAAAGAAAAGTATCGTCCGCATATCACGGTCATCAATGGCGAGAATGCAGCAAGTGGCCGGGGAATTACAGAAAAGATTTACCGCAGTTTTTTAGAGTGGGGAGCGCAGGCGGTAACCATGGGAAACCATACATGGGATAATCGTGATATTTTCAATTTTATTGATGAAGCGAAATATCTCGTCCGTCCAGCTAACTTTCCAGAAGGGGCACCTGGAGAAGGAATGAAATTTTTAAAATTGAACCATCATGAAATAGCGATCATCAATTTGCAAGCGAGAACATTCATGCCTGATTTGGATTGTCCGTTCAAAAAGGCGGAAGAACTCGTGGCGGAGGCTCGAAAAAAGACACCGATCATCTTTGTCGATTTTCATGGAGAAGCTACAAGTGAAAAGCAAGCTATGGGGTGGTTCCTGGATGGGAAGGTTACAGCCGTTGTCGGTACACACACACACGTCCAGACAGCCGATAACCGTATATTACCTGCAGGCACCGCTTACATATCAGATGTAGGCATGACAGGACCATATGATGGTATCCTTGGTATGGAAAGAGGGGCAGTCATCCATCGGTTCCTAACTAGCCTTCCTGTACGTTTCGAAGTGCCAAAAGAGGGGCGGACCCTTTTAAGTGGAGTTCTCCTTGAAATTGATGATAAAACCGGCAAGGCAATAAAAATAGAAAGGATACTGATTAACGAAGATCATCCATTTTATCAATGATTCGAACGGATGGACAGTCAAACTGTCCATCCGTTTTTCCATTCATTAATAAATGGTGGACAATCCCGTTTTTCTTTGTCATACAAGTTTTACTTGATGAATATAGTAGCAGTGGAAAGTGTTATAACTATTGAGCCAAGTTAGAATCGGCAGGGAAAACAAGGAGGACTAGGAATGGAAATATTAAAAGTTTCAGCAAAATCTAATCCTAATTCTGTAGCAGGCGCACTAGCGGGAGTGCTCAGGGAAAGAGGAGCAGCCGAAATTCAAGCAATCGGTGCAGGTGCGTTAAATCAAGCCGTCAAGGCAGTAGCAATCGCGAGAGGGTTTGTCGCACCTAGTGGAGTCGACTTGATTTGTATTCCTGCCTTTACAGATATACTTATTGATGGCGAAGAGAGAACGGCAATAAAACTAATCATTGAACCAAGATAATTTCATGTTTGGGTGCCCTGTTTGTCGGAAGGCGAGCAGGCTCTTTTTTGTCCTGAAATCCAAAGGACGAAAAATCCATGTCCCTTTATAATGGAATATATAATCTTAAAAAAGATACAGGAAGGGGAATTACATTGGCGATTTTTGATGCACATTGTGATGTGCTGATGAAAATGTTCATCGATCCGGATATTTCTTTTACGAATAGTGATAAATTACATATAACAAAGCGGGGATTATTGGATGAAGGGGGAAAGGTCCAATGTTTTGCAATATATATTCCTGAAAAAGTCCACCCTGATATGAGGTTTCAAGCCGCTTTGGCGATGGTGGATATTTTTCATGAAAAGATTTTATCTGAGCCGGAAATGAAATTTATAAAGACCAAGGCAGACATCGAAACTTTAAAAGAAGAGGAAATAGGTGCAATGCTAACTTTGGAAGGGTGCGATTGCATTGGGAATGATTTGTTGAAACTAAAAACACTTATTCATCTTGGAGTGTCCTCCGTAGGTCTAACTTGGAATTACGCTAACTTGGTAGCGGATGGGGCATTAGAAACAAGAGGGGGCGGCTTGACAGGGTTTGGAACAGAGGTGGTGGCACTATTGAATGAGAAGTCAATTTGGTGTGATTTATCCCATTTATCTGAAGCTGGATTTTGGAACACCCTGAAGTTGGCGAAATTCCCAATTGCCTCCCATTCGAATGCTCATCATCTTTGTCCGCATCCACGAAATTTAAAGGACGGGCAGATAAAAGCCCTTTTGCAGAGAAATGGGGTGATCGGCGTAACCTTTGTCCCGCAATTTCTTTCAAATGACGGTTCGGCTACGATAAAGGATATCTTGAAACATATAGAACATATATGCAGTTTGGGAGGGGAAAGACAAATTGGATTAGGGTCTGACTTCGATGGAATCGATCATATGGTAGAAAATTTAATGTCTTATAAGGATTATCATAACTTAATCAATGAACTGAACAGGCTATATTCCAGTGAGTTTGTAAAAGGACTCCTTTTTGATAATTTCACCCGTAATTTTCCTCTTGAAAAGGTAATATCTTAAGTGATTTTCAATTCTTACTATATAGATATGAATAAATATTCTGAAAATATAAAAAATAAAAGCAAAAAGGTTGCAATTTAATGATTTAACCGATAGAATTGAAAGCGTTTAGTACACCTTTCCTAAAATAGAACGATTAATTATACATAGTTGAATGTTCTGAAGAGAGGTGCGGTTAAATGCATTTATATACGAACGTCCTAAAGGAGTGTAAGACATGATCAATCAACTTTCATGGAAAGTTGGCGGACAACAAGGTGAAGGTATTGAAAGTACAGGAGAAATATTCTGTATTGCCCTCAATCGCTTAGGTTATTACTTGTATGGCTACCGTCATTTCTCATCCCGAATCAAGGGTGGACACACGAATAACAAAATTCGTGTAAGTACTACGGAAACTCGTGCTATCTCTGATGATTTAGACATCTTAGTTGCTTTTGACCAAGAAACAATTGACGTCAATTATAAAGAATTACATGAGGGTGGCATCATAATCGCAGATGCAAAATTCAAACCTGTCTGCCCAGAAGATACAAAGGCAGAATTATATATTGTTCCATTTACGGAAATAGCAGCCGAATTAGGAACATCATTAATGAAAAATATGGTGGCCATAGGCGCGACATGTGCTGTTCTAGGAATGGAAATTTCCGTATTCAACGATGTGGTTGATGAAATATTCGGCCGTAAAGGTGAAGAAATCGTTAAGAAGAATATGGATGCCATTACTGCTGGCTATAAGGCAATGGAAGTGTTGCTTGGAGAAAAACTGGGAGCAATGGAACTGGAAAAGGCAGACGGCCAAAAACGAATGTTCATGATTGGTAACGATGCCATCGCTTTAGGCGCAGTTGCAGGCGGTTGCCGCTTCATGGCAGCTTACCCGATTACTCCAGCCTCTGAAATTATGGAATACTTAATTAAAAAACTTCCTCAATTTGGTGGGACGGTCATACAAACTGAAGATGAGATCGCGGCGGCTACAATGGCAATCGGTGCAAACTATGGCGGTGTACGTGCCATCACAGCTTCAGCTGGACCTGGACTTTCCTTGAAAATGGAAGCGATTGGTTTAGCGGGCATTACCGAAACGCCAATTGTCATCGTCGATACTCAACGTGGCGGTCCATCTACGGGACTTCCTACAAAGCAGGAGCAATCCGATTTAATGGCGATGATTTATGGTACACATGGTGAAATACCTAAAATCGTCATGGCTCCGAGTACTGTTGAGGAAGCTTTTTATGATACGGCAGAAGCATTCAACCTTGCAGAGGAATATCAATGTCCAGTTATCGTTTTATCCGACCTACAGCTATCATTAGGTAAACAAACGGTTCAGCCGCTTGATTACGGCAAAGTGGAGATAAGACGCGGAAAATTGGTTGACTTTGAAATTGAAGAGTCTGAAAACAAATCTTACTTCAAGCGTTATGAAGTAACGGAAGACGGAGTCTCACCACGTGTAGTGCCTGGTATGAAAAATGGAATTCACCATGTTACAGGTGTTGAACATGATGAAACGGGCAGACCTTCTGAGACGGCTTTGAATCGTAAATTGCAAATGGATAAACGGATGCGTAAGCTGAATAATTTAACTAACACATTCCAAACACCAGTATACAAAAACACACCGCATGAAGAAGCGGATTTATTAATTCTTGGCTTTAACTCAACACGCGGGACGATTGATGAAGCGATCGGCAGGTTAGAAACGGATGGAATGAAAGTGAATCATGCGCATATCCGTTTGATTCATCCTTTCCCAGCTGATGAAGTCCTATCATTGGTGCAGAGTGCTAAGAAAGTGGTAGTTATTGAAAATAATGCGACTGGACAATTGGCTAATATTATCAAGATGAATGTTGGACATGTTAATAAAATTAAAAGCATCCTAAAATATGATGGCAACCCATTCCTCCCGCATGAAATTCACACACAATGCAAGGAGATGTTCGAATATGGCAACGTTTAAAGAGTTTCGTAATGATGTAAAACCTAACTGGTGTCCTGGCTGCGGAGATTTCTCCGTTCAGGCTGCCATGCAGCGTGCGGCAGCCAATGTAGGACTGGAGCCGGAGAATTTGGCCGTTGTTTCCGGTATTGGCTGTTCAGGTCGTATATCGGGTTACATCAAGTCCTATGGTTTCCATGGCATCCATGGCCGCTCACTGCCAATTGCCCAAGGAGTTAAAATGGCCAACCGTGAATTGACCGTTATAGCTTCAGGCGGTGACGGAGATGGTTTTGCGATCGGGATGGGACACACCATCCATGCGATCCGCCGTAATATCGACATTACGTATATTGTCATGGATAACCAAATTTATGGATTGACAAAAGGCCAGACTTCTCCTAGGTCCGCTGCTGGATTTAAAACGAAATCCACTCCAGAAGGATCAATAGAACAAGCTGTTTCACCTATGGAATTAGCATTGTCAGCTGGTGCTACGTTTGTCGCCCAAAGCTTTTCCACTGACTTGAAAGACCTGACGGCGATCATTGAAGCAGGGATAAATCATAAAGGGTTCTCCTTTATCAATGTTTTCTCTCCTTGCGTAACATATAATAAGATCAATACGTATGATTGGTTTAAACAAAACTTAACTAAATTGAACACGATTGAAGGCTATGATTCATCAAATAAAGAACAGGCCATGCAGACTTTGATGCAACATGACAGCCTTGTGACAGGGATTATTTATCAAGACTCTTCACGCCCTTCGTACCAGGAATTAGTGCCAGGGTATGCTGAAAAAGGGTTAAATAAATCAGAGCTGACACTGGATCAAGAACACTTTGATAAGCTCGTTGCTGAATTTATGTAAAAAGTTAAAAGGTTCACCCCTTAAGATGGGGTGAACCTTTTTTGTGATTAATTGGAAAGCTCAGTAGAGAGAATCACCATAATCCCTAAATTAGCTTACTACCAACCGTTATTGCATCCACAGCCGAATGAGAAGATATTGCAACGATTTCTTCTGCGACAATGGCGGTTGCGATCACGGTCGCGATCACGGTCACGATCATGGTCACGATCACGGTCGCGGTCGCGCCTATTACAGCCTCTCACGGCACGACAAAAATCGTCTGCGATTCTATCGTTATTATTGTCGTTACGATGATGGTCCCGGTCCCGATCCCGATCCCGATCCCGATCCCGGTCGTGATCGCGGTCGCGGTCGCGTCTATTACAGCCCCTCACAGCACGACAAAAATCGTCTGCGATTCTGTCGTTATTGTTGTTATCACGATGATCATGATTATTGCATCCACATGACATATAAGTCACTCCTTCAATAATTTTGTTGTACAAGATATCTTATTCGAGAGCGGACAAGATGCTATAGAAACATGACCCATTTAACAAAAATGTACGAAAGCCTAAAAATCATCATTATTAATGTGAAAAGGCCGGTACAAAAGCGATTATGGTATTTTTGTGATGGATTTTTCATATCTTTACTTATTGAGGTAAATGAAAAAGAACAGCCCTATTTTTCAGGGGGAATGTACATGTTGAGAGGTAAAATGAAAGCCATCGTCAAACACCACCGAGGTTATGGGGCACAATTACAAGTTGTCGATATACCGGATATTCGTGATGACGAGGTATTGATTAGGGTGAAAATGACCTCGATCTGCGGAACGGATATTCATATTTTCACCTGGGATGAATGGTCACAGGGAAGGGTGAGCCCGCCATACGTATTTGGGCACGAATTTGCTGGGGAAGTAATCGAGATAGGAGCAAGGGTCAGCAATGTTTCAATTGGTGATTGTGTATCTGCCGAAACACATATCGTTTGCGGTACATGCAGGCAGTGCTTAACCGGGCAATTCCATATTTGTCAAAAAACAAACATTATCGGTGTTGATAAACAAGGGTGCTTTGCAGAGTATATAGCTCTGCCAGCCAAAAATTTATGGAAAAATCCAAGTGATATGCCACTCGATATAGCTACCATCCAAGAACCGATGGGGAATGCAGTCCATTCAGTGCTAGCTGGCGAGGTGCTGGGTAAAACGGTGGCAATAATCGGTTGTGGTCCAATTGGGCTTATGGCGATTGCTGTAGCAAAGGCCGCAGGTGCTGATAAAGTAATCGCTCTTGATATTAATGATTATCGACTTCAGCTAGCCAAAAAGATGGGTGCCACACACCTCATTCATTCAATGAATCAGGATCCAGTGGAAATCACGAAAAGCCTCACAAGTGCGGATGGGGTGGATGTTGTTTGTGAAATGAGCGGTAATCCAGCAGCTATCCAACAAGGGTTCAAGATGGCGACCAATGGTGGAAGAATATCCATTCTAAGTCTGCCTTCTAAGCCCGTCACGATTAATATAACAGAGGATATCGTATTCAAGGGTCTTACTGTCCAAGGGATAACTGGAAGGAAGATGTTTTCAACCTGGCAACAGGTTTCAAGTCTGCTTGAAAGTGGCAAGGTTGATGTAAAACCAATGATTACCCATCGGTTCTCACTCAGTGATTTTGAAAAGGGATTTGAACTGATGATCAAAGGCCAGTGTGGTAAGGTTCTCCTTATACCTTGAACACCTAAAACGGTGGAAATTGCATGGTCTGCATTTGAAAAATCATGAAAGGGGAAAGCGTCATCCAAAAATGATAAGAAGAGGCTAAATTCGTCATAGCCTCTTCTTTCATGTTCTTATTTTCAATATTTGTGAAAAATTTCTTACAATTGAAGAAGCCACGACAGAATGATTGTTTCTTGCTGTTAAAAGCTTTATACTATGATAATGTGGATATATCACACTTAATAGCTAATATTTACTGGAAATTCTTAAAAAGGAATCCGTATAAATCCATTTGATGATAGGTCTTGGAATAGTTGGTGAAAGAAATAAACTAACTATTTTGAAAGGAGATTAACTATGAACGAGAAACAACGATTAGAATCACAACAAGTACAGGCTGAGAATCCAGCGGACAAAAAATCCGAAAAGGACTTCAGTAAGTACTTTCAAGCCGTTTATATTCCGCCTTCCTTAAAGGATGCGAAAAAGCGAGGAAAAGAAGAGGTAGAATATCATGATGACTTTGCCATTCCTGAAGGCTTCCGCGGAATGGGAGAAGGTAAAAAGTTTTACATTCGCACTTTTGGCTGTCAAATGAACGAACATGATACAGAAGTCATGGCGGGCATCTTTATGGCACTTGGTTATCAGGCGACAGACTCGGTGGATGATGCTAACGTCATTTTACTTAACACTTGTGCGATTCGGGAAGGCGCAGAGAATAAAGTGTTCGGTGAATTGGGGCATTTGAAATCATTGAAATTGGAAAAGCCGGATCTACTGCTTGGGGTTTGCGGCTGTATGTCACAAGAGGAGACAGTTGTAAAGCGGATTCTAGAGAAGCACCATTTTGTAGATATGATTTTCGGAACGCATAACATCCACCGCCTGCCGCAAATTCTTAATGAAGCTTATCTTTCCAAGGAAATGGTCATCGAGGTTTGGTCTAAAGAAGGTGATGTAATCGAGAACCTTCCGAAAGTGCGTAAAGGAAAAACCAAGGCATGGGTCAATATCATGTATGGCTGCGATAAGTTTTGTACATACTGCATCGTACCTTACACAAGGGGGAAAGAAAGAAGCCGCAGGCCTGGAGATATCATCCAGGAAGTCCGTCATTTAGCGGCACAGGGTTACAAGGAAATAACCCTGCTTGGACAGAATGTGAATGCTTACGGTAAAGATTTTACGGATATCGATTATCGTTTCGGCGATTTGATGGATGAAATCCGCAAAATCGACATTCCGCGTATTCGTTTTACGACAAGCCATCCCCGTGATTTTGATGATCATTTGATTGAAGTACTGGCTAAAGGCGGAAATCTCGTTGACCATATCCATCTTCCAGTTCAATCGGGAAGTACGGAAACACTTAAAATCATGGCCCGTAAGTATACACGCGAACAATATTTAGAGCTAGTTAAAAAAATCAAGGAAGCTATCCCAAGTGCATCGCTAACCACGGACATCATTGTAGGCTATCCGAATGAAACGGAAGAGCACTTTGAAGAAACGATGTCATTATACCGTGAAGTTGGTTTTGATGCAGCATATACTTACATCTATTCACCACGTGAGGGAACACCGGCTGCGAAAATGCAGGATAATGTACCGATGGAAGTGAAAAAGGAACGTCTGCAACGCTTGAATGCCCTTGTAAATGAAACGTGCGCATTGAAAATGAAAGAGTATGATGGACAGATTGTTGAAGTGCTCGTTGAAGGCGAAAGCAAGAAGAATGCGGAAGTATTAGCAGGTTATACAACGAAAAATAAGCTCGTGAACTTCAAAGGACCAAAATCCGCTATTGGCAAAATCGTAAAAGTGAAAATCACCGGAACGAAAACATGGTCATTAAATGGGGATATGGTTGAAGAAGCAACGGCGATTGAGGTGGAGTAATATGACTAAATATACTAAAGATGACATTCTGAATAAAGCGGCCGAGCTTGCTGAAATGATCGCAAGCACGGAAGAAGTCGATTTCTTTAAACGGGCAGAAGCTCACATCAATGAAAATCAAAAAATCCGTGAAATGATCGCCAGCATCAAGAGTTTGCAAAAACAGGCTGTAAACTTCCAACATTACGGCAAAGAGAAAGCATACAGTCAAGTGCAGGCCAAAATTGATGCACTGGAAAAACAATTGGATGAACTTCCGATCGTGCAAGAATTCAAACAATCCCAAGTGGATGTAAATGATCTTTTACAAATGGTCTCATCACAGGTATCGAATAAGGTGACGGACCTGATTATTGAATCAACCGAAGGCGATGTCCTTCGCGGTGAGACAGGTTCACAGGTACAAGCAGGCGGCGGAAGCTGTTCATGAATATTAAAAAAGCCCTTCTGGTTTCAGAAGGGCTTTTTTAATATGCGGAAATCCTTATACAGTGCCCATTCGTGACACATATCCCAAAACATGCGCATAAAATAACCTAGGTTTAAAACATTACAGCAGTTTTCAAACAATTAAAATTCTACGCACAATAGACTTTTACCACGCATAGGATGAATGGAAACTGTATGAGGAGGGTTCGCTAGCATGTCACAATATAGAGAGATAATTACTAAAGCGGTGGTGGCAAAAGGACGTAAATTCACAAAGTCCTCTCACACCATTTGCCCGGCTCATCATCCTTCTAGCATTCTAGGTTGTTGGATCATCAACCATAAATACGATGCAAAGAAAGTCGGCAAAAAGGTAGAAATTCACGGCAGCTACGAAATCAACGTCTGGTATTCTTATAACCATAATTCGAAGACGGAAGTTGTAACTGAAAAAGTGCAATATACCGACGTTATTTCGCTGAAATACCGTGATCCCGATTATCTTGATGACCATGAAATCGCTGCAAAAGCTGTCCAACAGCCGAATTGTTTAGAAGCATGCATCTCCCCATGTGGACAAAAAATCATTGTCCATGTGGAAAGGGAATTCTTTGTGGAAGTCGTCGGCGAAACGAAAATTTGTGTCGCTGTAAGTCCAGATGGCCGCTGTGAGGATGACTGGGGCTCTGATTTCGATGATGAGGATTTCGAAGATTTAGATCCGGATTTCCTTGATGAATTCGAAGACGAATAGAATATAGAAATTAATACCGGATGACATTCCCTTCATCCGGTTTTATTTAATTTGAAGTGGGACAAGTCCCTATGGCTTTGCAGATACAGCTAGCTTACAATGTAAAGGATAATTGATTTACCATGCAATTTCGAATACAGGCCATGTTGCATTTTCGTATGTTATAATGAAGGACATAAATGTGTAATAGATTATAGTTTGGAAAGGTTTTGAAGGAATGGCTGGATATACTCCAATGATACAGCAATATTTAAAAATTAAGGCAGAGTATCAGGATGCCTTTTTATTTTTTCGTTTAGGCGATTTTTATGAAATGTTTTTTGACGATGCACTGAATGCATCACAAGAGCTCGAAATCACATTAACGAGCCGAGAAGGCGGTAGTGAAGAGCGAATTCCGATGTGCGGCATTCCGTATCACTCGGCAGCTAATTATATTGATATATTGATAGAAAAAGGTTTTAAAGTAGCTATTTGTGAACAAACCGAAGATCCGAAGCAAGCGAAAGGTGTGGTACGCAGGGAAGTTGTCCAGCTGATTACCCCGGGAACGAAAATGGATAGTAAGGGTCTTCGTGAAAAGGAAAATAATTATATTGCCACCATCACTTATTTTACGGATGGTCAGTTTGGCTTTGGATACAATGATTTATCGACAGGGGAAAATAAGGTTACATTGATTGAGAGTTTCGAGGAAGTTCTGAATGAATTTGCCATCCTTGGTGCGAGTGAAGTGGTCATTGCCGAGGATTTCAATGAAGAATGGAAAAAAAGGCTTCAAGAACGGGGCGCAGCCGCTCTATCCCTAGAGAGTAATTTGGTCCAAAGCGAGTCATTCGCTCCATTGCTTCATTTGTTAAAAGACCAGAAACTGGCGACAACGACCTCACGTTTATTGAATTATCTATACCGTACCCAAAAACGCAGCCTGGATCATTTACAGCCAGTGCTTGCATATGAAACATCACAATATATGAAAATTGATTATTATAGCAAACGTAATTTGGAATTAACTGAAACCATTCGTTCCAAAGGTAAAAAAGGCTCATTACTATGGCTGCTTGATGAAACAAAAACAGCCATGGGCGGAAGGATGTTGAAGCAATGGATTGATAGACCGCTCATAAATAAAAAACAGATCGAGCGGAGACAAAGCCTTGTTGAAACCCTGAAAAATCAATACTTCGAACGACAAGACTTACGTGAACGCCTGAAGGAAGTGTACGACTTGGAGCGGCTTGCCGGAAGGGTGGCCTTCGGGAATGTAAACGCTCGGGACTTGATTCAACTGAAACGTTCCTTGCAACAGGTGCCGGTCATTCGTGAAATCGTGAAGTCAATGGCTTCCAATCAGGATATTTCAATCCTGGCCGATAAATTGGATCCTTGTGAAGAAGTGACGGATTTACTTGAAACGGCGCTTGTAGAAAACCCTCCATTGTCCGTGAAGGAAGGGAATATCATTCAGGATGGTTTCCATAAGGAGCTGGATACATACAGGGATGCCAGCAGAAACGGGAAAACTTGGATTGCACAGCTTGAACGCGAAGAGCGGGAACGCACCGGGATCAAATCCTTGAAAATCGGATATAATCGTGTATTTGGCTATTACATTGAAGTCACACGAGCAAATTTGCATCTGCTTGAAGAAGGCCGTTATGAACGGAAGCAGACTTTAACGAATGCCGAACGTTATATCACACCTGAATTGAAAGAAAAGGAAGCTTTGATTTTACAAGCAGAAGAAAAAAGCATCAGTTTGGAGTATGACTTATTCCTCAATCTTCGTGAAGAGGTCAAAAGCTATATCCCGCGCTTACAGGATTTGGCGAAAGGCGTCAGTGAACTGGATGTCCTGCAGTGCTTTGCGACGATTAGTGAAGAACGCCATTATGTGAAGCCTGTCTTTTCCGATGATCGAAGAATCGTACTGAAGGAAGGCAGGCATCCAGTGGTCGAGAAAGTCCTTCAATCACAGGAATATGTCCCCAATGACTGCTTTATGGATGGAGATCGGGAGTTACTCTTGATCACAGGGCCCAATATGTCGGGTAAAAGTACGTATATGCGTCAAATAGCGCTAACATCGATTTTAGCGCAAATTGGATGCTTCGTATCCGCAAGTATAGCTGAATTACCTATTTTTGATAAGGTATTTACCAGGATTGGCGCGGCAGATGATTTGATTTCCGGTCAAAGTACATTCATGGTCGAGATGCTTGAAGCAAGAAATGCCATCATGAATGCGACAGAAAACAGTTTGATATTATTTGATGAAATAGGCCGGGGAACATCAACTTATGATGGGATGGCGCTTGCTCAGGCTATCATTGAATATATTCATGAGGAAATTGGGGCAAAGACACTCTTTTCGACTCATTATCACGAATTGACTGTATTGGCAACGGAACTCCCAAAATTGAAAAATATCCATGTAAGTGCCATTGAGCAAAATGGAAATGTCGTTTTCCTTCATAAAATTAAAGAAGGGCCAGCAGATAAAAGCTATGGAATTCATGTGGCTAAGCTTGCTGATTTACCGGAGCAGTTAATAGATCGGGCGGCTGCTATTTTAGCCCAGCTAGAGAATGAAAATGGACAGGCAAAGGCGATTCCTGAACAGCCTGCTGCTGAAAAAGCATCTATTGCCGAAGCTGCCCCTGTTGCATCCGTCAATGAGGCACAGCTTTCCTTCTTTCGAGAAGAAGCTCCTAAAGGAAGGGTGAATTCTTCACCAAAGGAAAAAAAGGTGCTGGATGACATAAAATCACTGGATATCCTTGAAATGACGCCGCTTGAGGCAATGAATACCCTTTATAAATTACAAAAGAAACTTAAATGAGAATTAAAGCGAGGCGATAAAAATGGGAAAAATCATACAGCTTGATGAGGCTTTATCTAATAAAATCGCAGCTGGCGAAGTTGTTGAACGCCCAGCCTCAGTCGTTAAGGAACTTGTGGAAAACGCAATAGATGCAAACAGTACCATTATAGAGATTGAATTGGTGGAGGCTGGACTTGGTTCCATTCGGATCGTGGATAATGGCGATGGGATTTTACCTGATGACATAGAAGCCGCATTTAAACGTCACGCCACTAGTAAAATTAAAGATGAAAATGATCTCTTCCGAATCCGAACACTTGGCTTCCGCGGTGAAGCCATGCCCAGTATTGCTTCAGTTTCCCGTTTTGAAATGAAAAGCAGCACTGGCGAAGGGGTAGGAACGCGCATACTTCTTGAAGGAGGCTTGGTTAAGGAACTTGAGGCTTCATCCAGCCGTAAAGGAACGGATATCCTGGTTTCCGACTTGTTTTTTAATACCCCTGCACGGTTGAAATATATGAAAACCATTCATACCGAGCTAGGAAATATTACGGATGTCGCTAACAGGCTCGCACTTTCACATCCGGATGTTTCTATACGGTTAACACACAATGAGAAGCGTATCCTCCATACGAATGGTAACGGTGATGTCAGGCAGGTGCTAGCGGCAATCTATGGTACGAATATTGCCAAAAAGATGATTCCGGTTCAGGCAAGCTCCTTGGATTTCAAATTATCCGGATATATCGTCATGCCCGAGATCACCCGGGCATCAAGGAATTACATTTCAACCATGATAAACGGGCGCTTCATTAAAAACTATGCGCTCGTGAAAGCAATCCTGGATGGGTATCATACACTTCTTCCAATTGGACGTTTTCCAATCGCTTTGCTGAATATCGAAATGGATCCGATTCTTGTCGATGTCAATGTACATCCATCCAAAATGGAGGTAAGGCTCAGCAAGGAACAGGAATTGTACAGTCTTGTATCGGAAACGATTAAATTTTCGTTTAAAAAGATGTCTCTAATACCAAGTGGATATACACCAGCAGCAAAGCCGGAACAGGTGAAAAGTGAGCAAACCACTCTGGAATTGGACCATGTTGTGGAAAGCGGCAAGCGGGTCCTGGAAGAAGCCAAGAAAGAAGCTTCCCTCTTGAAGGATACCTTGATTCGGGAAAAGCAGGAACAAAAGAATTACGTGGATCATAATGAAGATTTCAATCTTGAACCAATAAAGGAAATAATCTATAGCACTGAACAGCAGCAAATGGAAGATGTCTATGTACCGGTCTTACAAGATGATGAAAGCAAATCATATTTCGAGTCTGCTGAAAAGTTTACAACCTACACAGTCGAACAAGAGGAGGAAATCGAGGCGAATGAACCGGAAAGCCGCATCCCTCCGATGTACCCGATTGGGCAAATGCATGGAACATATATTTTCGCCCAAAACGAAAAGGGCTTGTATATCATAGACCAGCATGCTGCCCAGGAACGGATCAAATACGAATACTTTAAAGAAAAAGTCGGTCGAGTTGAAAACGAGCTACAGGATATGCTGGTCCCCATCACCCTTGAATTTTCAACGGATCAATGTATCCGGATAAATGAATATCGGAATGAGTTGGAAAAAGTCGGCGTCTTTTTAGAGGAGTTTGGCTATAATGCCTATATTGTCCGATCGCATCCACAATGGTTCCCTAAAGGAATTGAACAGGAAATCCTTGAGGAAATGATAGAACAATTGCTATCGATGAAAAAGGTCGACATCAAAAAATTGCGCGAAGAAGCAGCCATCATGATGAGCTGTAAAGCCTCCATAAAGGCAAACCGTCATCTGCGCAATGATGAAATCCAAGCACTATTGGATGAACTAAGGCGGACAACCGATCCCTTCACATGCCCTCATGGAAGACCTATCATCATCTCATATTCCATATATGAAATGGAAAAAATGTTCAAACGGATCATGTAATTAAAAGCAATGGAGAATCCTTAGGTAATGGGGTTCTTCATTGCTTTTTTAGTTAAATGACCACATTTATTGGTCTATGCTCTTTATTCCTAGAGCTTTTGAAAAGTTTTCTGCTGAAGAGTCCTGATTTTGAATGTCCTAATCTTTCTGATACCACTTTGGAATTTTCTCCAATCTCCAACATTATAGTTGCATGTGTATGGCGTAAATCATGAAATCGAATCCTCTTCCTTCCGGCAAGCTTAATATCATAAAGAAACTGTTTGTGTATCGTATTGGGATTGACCGGTTTTCCACCAAAAGCAGAAACGACAAAGTGATCCTCTATTAACTTCAACCCCACTTCTAGTAGTTGTGCCTGTTTCTTAACTTTGTATGATTGTAATTCTTCAATGTAAGCGGATAAACAATTCGATCAGGGTGGTTTTGTATGTCCGGTGATCCTTTATACAACTCTAACAGGTGCGTTAGCTCCATAAGGCATAAAGGCCACAATAATTGTTCTCTTTTTTCACTAACCTGAACTTTATTAGGGAAGGAGTTTTTCTTCTGCTTTGAACAAGAATGTCTGTTCGATAAAATTAATGTAAAGGAGGAATCTTTCTATTGGGTACAATTCGTGATAGAGGGCTCGTTAAATAGGGGAGGTTGATTATTTCTTAAATAAAAAGCCTATCCTTGATGAATTCCAGATTGAAGAGTTTGAACACCACATTTGTTATGCGATGGAATATCATTTACCTACGAGGGAAATCCACATATATCCTATCACGAAAGAGTTACGTATTCAGAAGAAAGATAGCTCCTTTGAGGCATATACAGTTTAATGAGATTATTGTAGATGATTAATAAAAGCCCATCTCTAAAGTGAGAGGGGCTTGTTTTTTTGTTTTAATTAGGCTTAACTTTCTTAACTAACTCTAAATTTTGGTTCTCCATTTTAGGCCAATTTATAATAGCAACGTGATTATCCAGTCAGAATCCTAAATAGTTTATTAGTTAATGAAGATTGTCTATACCATTAATTAAAATATGCATAACGTATTAATAAGGTTTTTAGTATGAGCAAATTTAATAAGAATGGAGAACGATAATGGCAAATGGATGTAACCAAAATCCGATAGGGGCGTGTTCGGAAGCGGAAGGAATCAATACAACTGCTAATGGGACAGCCTCTCATGCGGAAGGAATGAATACAATTGCAAACGGGACTGCTTCTCATGCGGAAGGAAGTACCACAACTGCTGGTGGTAACGCTACACATACGGAAGGGTATGATACCGAAACAACTGCTGATACGGCACACGCAGAGGGATCTACTACGATAGCAAGCGGGGTTGCTTCCCATGCAGAGGGTTATCAAACTACCGCTATTGCAAATACTTCCCATGCTGAAGGAAGTGAAACAATCGCGACGGGAAACTCCTCCCATGCGGAAGGGTTTCGGACAGCGGCGACAGCAGATACAGCACATGCAGAGGGATCTACTACCACAGCAAGCGGGGTTGCTTCCCATGCGGAAGGTTTTAAAACTAATGCAATTGGAGCTCAATCGCATGCTGAAGGGAACAATACAATAGCTGCCGGAGCTAATTCACACACAGAAGGTTTGAATACGCAAACAACGATAAGCGGTGTTAACGCGCATGCGGAAGGAGAAGGGAATACAGCAAGTGGCAGGGCCTCCCATGCGGAAGGAGGTGGAGTAGATCAAATGGGTAATCCCGCACCTACCTTAGCAAGCGGGGATGGTGCTCACGCAGAAGGCATAGGGACAACAGCTAGTGGTCCTGGAGCCCATGCAGAAGGATTCCAAACATCTGCCAGTGGTCCTGGAGCCCATGCAGAAGGATTCCAAACATCTGCCAGTAATCCTGCTGCCCATGCGGAAGGAATTAGTACAAACTCCAATGGACTTGCTTCTCATGCCGAAGGCGTCGATACAACGGCGAATGGATTTGCTGCGCACGCGGAAGGATTAAGTACAAATGCTAGTGGGGATTCTTCCCATGCAGAAGGGGAGGGTTCTGTCTCCAGTGGGCCACGTTCTCATGCGGAAGGGCAAAGTACAACCGCCAGTGGAGATGCTTCTCATGCCGAAGGGCAATCTACAATTGCTGATGGACTATTTTCCCATTCTGAGGGAAATTCTACAACGACAAATGGATTTGAAGGAGCCCATATTATGGGATTAAATGGGGCGGTTAACGACGTAGATGGTGACCCAATTTATTCGTGGAATGTAGCTTTCGGAGTAGAGCAGTATGACCCTACAGGACTGGTTGGTAAACTTCTGAATAACGGTAATATGTTTATTGACGGTGCATATGGGACACCAGCCGGTGATTACGCAGAGATGTTTGAGACTGAAGATGGAAACCCAATTGATGTTGGCTACTTTGTTGCAGCATCAAATGAAGACAAAATTCGAAAAGCCACTTCAATAGACCACTTTATTTTAGGCATTACTAGTGCAACGCCAGGTGTATTGGGAAACAGTGGAGGTTTGCGCTGGCAAGGAAAATATCAAACCGATGAATGGGGAAGAAAAAAATATCATGATGTCACTCTTCCAGCTCAAAAAGACAAAAAAGGGAATGAAATTATTCCAGAAAGAAAAATAAAGCAACCCGTTCTTAATCCGGAATGGAACCCTAACCAAGAGTACTTGTCTCGTGTAAATCGACAAGAATGGGTAGCTGTAGGGATAATTGGTCAAATACGGGTTCGAGATGATGGAACAAGTGAAACTCACGGGTATTGCTGGCCAAATGATGAGGGGATCGCGACTAAAGCGGAGAAAGGATTTTTTGTATTAAAGCGTACCGGACCGAATCAAGTATTAGTTTTGGTCACTCCACTTCAAAAAAATTAAATGGTTAATACCATTGTATAGATCGGTTAGCTGATGAAGTGTAAAGAACGTATGATAATATGGAAAAACAAAACTCCAGAAAGATACAAAGAATCAGGATTGAACACATTTGTATGGGGGGGGTTCCTTGTTATTAAGGGGGATCAAATTGAGAATCCCTTATATTATAAGAAGAAACTCGGTAGAATACTGGGGATTGTATAACGGATAATTGTATCCAAGCGTGTTATGGATTTTATAATATCCATAAATCACGTTTGGTGACCACCATAATGTAAGGTGTGGCGAAGTAAATGAATACGGCTTTTTAACGGGTCATGTAATTAAAAGCAAGGGAGAACCCTTATGTAAAGGGGTTCCCCCTTGCTTTTTCGATTTCGATTTATTAGACGCCATCCATGAAGCGGGTATAGGACTTGAACAGGGTTAAACGGGTTCCAGGCACTTTCTTCAATAATAATAATATGGCGGGGTAGGCTGGTATTGATAGTTGTAAGACGGGGCAGTATACATTTGGTTATCATAGTGATTAGTATATTGAGGATACTGCTGCATGTCTTCTTCGGCCGCTCGATGGCAATTGGCTGGCGGACCGATGAATGTTGATGGCTGAACTGGTGCAATTACTTTTTTCCATTGGTTTTCATCCATGCAATAAGTATGAGCCATAATATTTGCAGGCGTCAATTTCAAGATATCTGAACCGAGGATCACCTCAGGTGTCGGTGCATTAAAAATGGCGAGCAAGTGGGTATTATCAGCATTAGCCACTTCATAATGCCACCAACCTTGTGGGACGTTGGCTACTTGACCGGGTTTAATGGGATAATTTTGAATTTGCTTTGTAAATGGATTCAGTAAGGAAACGGTTGCCGCTCCAGAAATGCAATACACTAGCTCCGCTGCATTTTGGTGATAATGCGGTTCTACGACATTGTCTGTACTGAGGTAAATATCTAATAATGAAACATTTTCGAGGGTATTTAATTGTTTAACACCTAATGCATTAATATAGTTTTGATTGTCTTTTTTCATGAAATTGCTTTTATTGACATCGAAAAAGAATTGTGTGGATGGTGAAGTATAGTCCATATAAGAGACCATGAATTTATCATTCCTTTTTTAAGACTTGATTTTTCAGGATATGTTAAATCTCATTCTAATGTGCACTAACCCAGTGGTTATGTGTCTATCGAGGTGATAAGGGTTGCTGATGATACTGTCATTGAATGAATGATAAAACAGTGACTTCGGGTAACGTATTAGTCATGGT
Source organism: Peribacillus sp. YIM B13472 (assembly GCF_042788005.1). Lineage (NCBI taxonomy): Bacteria > Bacillati > Bacillota > Bacilli > Caryophanales > Bacillaceae > Peribacillus > Peribacillus sp. YIM B13472. The sequence continues at coordinate 9,957 of NZ_JBHZPG010000003.1, read as the reverse complement.
TATTATATCAATATTATTTTATATATTTTATAACCGAAATTACTAATCTGATTATTGGATATAATCAAACTTTTAATAAGCAGGATTTCCCCATTGCGTGACTTTAAATTACAGTGATATAATGTTCTCTATGATTTTAAAGTTTAACATAGGAAGTGGCTAAATTGTCGAACAATTCAAAAGAGAGTAAATTCGTCCCGTACGTCTCTGCATCTAAATCTCTACCGGAATTAACTGCAACTGCAATCATTCTAGGGATCATTCTTGCAATCGTATTCGGGGCGGCAAATGCATACTTAGGCCTACTTATTGGTTTAACTGTCTCTGCTTCAATACCCGCAGCGGTAATTTCAATGGCTATCTTAAGAGGGGTTTTTCGCAGGGATTCAATATTAGAAAACAATATTGTGCAAACGATGACCACAGCAGGTGAAGCTATTGGTGCCGGTGCTGTATTTACCATACCAGCATTATTCATGTGGGACATGGACGTGAGTCAAGGATTCATCATTTTCGTTGTATTAACTGGGGGATTTTTAGGGGTCTTCATGATGGTTCCCCTTCGCCAGCTTTTGATTGTAAGGGAACATGAAACATTACCATATCCTGAAGGTACGGCATGTGCCGAGGTCCTGAAGTCAGGAGAAAAGGGTGGTACAAGCGCGAAACTAATCGGAGCCGGTTTGGTTATCGGCGGTGTCGTTAAAGGGCTTGGTGATGGATTTAAGCTTTTCAAGACAGAGGTTGAAACAGGAATCACGAATTTTAAAAATGCAGTGGTTGGTCTTGATGCCTTTCCTTCCCTTTTAGGTGTAGGTTATATTATTGGACCGCGTGTTGCAGGACAAATGCTAGGTGGGGGTTTATTAGCCTGGGTCGTTCTAATACCGGCCATCAGCTTTTTTGGCGGAAGCAATGGAACAGCCATTTTCCCCTCTGATGTACCGATCGGTGAATTGGATGCATGGGGAATTTGGGATAATTATATACGCTATATTGGTGCTGGTGCCGTTGCAACTGGCGGATTGATCACATTGATCAAAACATTACCAATACTTTTCAGTTCAGTTTTTGATACTCTTAAAGGCGTAAAAGCCAATAAAGGACAACTAAAATCAGGTTCGATCCGTACAGAACAAGACATGCCGGCTAAATACGTTTGGCTGGGAACGACCATCGTAATTTTAATCATTGCTTTCACACCTATAACAGATGTAGGAATCATCGGTGCGATTGCAATTGCGATTTTTGGATTTTTATTCGTTACAGTGGCTTCAAGGGTTGTTGGAATCGTTGGAAGTTCTTCTTCCCCTGTTTCTGGAATGACGATAGCTACACTATTGATTGTGGCCATTGTCTATAAAGCTACTGGTTTTACTGGTACGACTGGAATGGTAGCCGCATTAACCGTCGCTGCGATCATTTGTACGGCACTTGCGGTTTCAGGTGATGTTTCACAAGATCTAAAAACAGGATATATCGTCGGCGGAACACCATGGAAACAACAAATTGCCATGATGATAGGTGTTGTTGCGTCCGCTTCTGTCATTGGTTTTATCCTGGTTCTGATGGATAATGCATATACGATGGGATCTGCAGAACTACCTGCACCTAAAGCGGCACTAATGAAAATACTTGCTGAAGGTGTTCTAGGGGGGGATTTACCTTGGACCCTCATCTTTATCGGTGCTGCTATTTCCATCACATTAGAGTTTTTCGGTCTGAATTCACTTGTTGTTGCAGTAGGCATTTACTTGCCGGTTCATACTAGTGCCCCAATCATGATCGGTGGATTTATTCGATTCTTCGTTGAGTTCTTCTCGAAAACAAAAGAAGCGCTTAAAGAACGGGTTGATAGAGGGGTATTATTTGCCTCTGGTTTAATAGCAGGTGAATCATTGATTGGTGTTCTTATTGCCATATTGATCGCAGCAGGCGTCCAAGTTCCGGCTGCGGCTAAATTAGCCAGCAATTTGCTGCCATTCCTACTATTCCTTGCTCTAGCTGGATTGCTTTGGTTCGTATCCAGCAAAGGGAAAAAAGAAGATGCTTCGTAAACGCCAATCAAAGAAGAGGAACCTGTTAACTATGGTTCCCCTTTTGGAAAGACGCGTCACTATGGTACATGAATCTTCGGAAGCAACTTTTTTGGTCATTCAAAGGACCAATTTTGTGGAACGAATTACAATTCGTTTCTTTAAACAACCATCAGTCCGTAAAATCAAGCTTGATAAGTTTGGGGCATATGCCATTAAACAGATGCAGTTCCAAAGGAATGTAAATCAGATTTCTGAAGCGATGAGTGAACATTTTGGCGAGGATGCGGAACCAGCCTTACCGAGGTTGATGAAGTTTCTGGAGATTCTTGAGGTTCATGATTGGATCATATGGGATGATGAAGAAGAAAAATGAAAAAAAGCTGAAGCACTTCTGGGTGCTTCAGCTTTTTTCTGTTTTAAATAAATTTTCATTAGGTTTACGACATTTTATTAACCTGCATTTTCTAGAATTGGACTATTAGTATAATTATTTGTAATAACTTTATATAAGTTGTATTCTTGTACTGCTGTTCATGATTAATAAAAGCAAAAATATTCATATTTTGAAGAGCAGGTGGGTTATTATGGGAAGGGTACAAGGTAAAATAGATAGCATTAGTGACAGGTGGAGCTTCAGGTATAGGGTTATCCATATCCACACTGATGGCTAAAGAAGGCGCAAAAGTCGTGATTGCTGATTTTAACGAAGCAGGAGCAAAATAAGCGGCCGAAAACATTAAAAAACAAGGTGGGGAAGCGGCTGGAGTATTCTTGGATGTTGGACCGAGCAGATTCTATCCAGGCAGCAGTCGACTTTACAATTGAACAATATGGTGCGGTTACGGTACTTGTTAATAATGTGGGTGTAACTAACCTGCATAAAGATCTGGATGTCGTGAATTTAGATTTGGAAGAATGGAACCGACTGATGTGAATTTAAAAAGTGTCCTATTGGGAAGCAGGTTTGCAATTCCTCACATGATTAAAGCGGGAGGGGGATCGATAATCAATACTGCCTCGATGGCTGGGTTTACAGGTGACACCGTACGCTCTGCATATGGTGCGTCCAAAGCGGGGGTAGTGAATTTGACCGGTATATCGCTGCACAGTATGGTAAAGATCATATTCGTTGTAATGGAGTGGCACCGGGCCTTATTTTAACTCCTGCAGCGAAAAAAAATATGCCTCAGGCCGTACTCGATATTTTTGCCAAATTTAATGCATTGCCATATCATGGTGAAGCGGAAGATATCGGCTATACCGTGCTATTCCTTGCATCTGACGAGTCCAAATTCATTACAGGTCAGACGATCCAAGTGGAAGGCGGTCATTATATAGCCAACCCAAGCATCTCTGATTTTAATGATTATGTAACTAAAGAAAAATCCAATTAATTGTCTGGACATTCATATAACAAAACCTTACCCTGGATAAGATCAGCCTTATCCGGGGTTTTTAATTAGGAAGCCCTAAATTTTAAAAAACATGAAGCAGGTGTAAATAACAATGGAAGAAACGAATTATGATGAAATGCTGAACATCAGGACGGAAGGTGAACAAAAAAAATTCAATGATTCCTTGCATTATCACCGCTATGAGCCTACGCCATACAGTGCATTAGAACATTTATTCAAAAAATATGCACTGAAAAGAAATGATCGCATTGTGGATTTTGGATGCGGTAAAGGACGCTTGAATTTTTTTATCCATCACTTATATCAATCATCTGTAGTTGGCGTGGAGATGAATGAAAATTTCTATAAAGAAGCGATCGAGAATCTGAATGGCTACATGAAGAAAAGGAAAAACAACAATGGAAATATAGAATTCCACTGTTGTTTGGCAGAAGAATATGATATTGATACGAAAGACAATCGTTTTTATTTCTTTAATCCGTTCTCGGTACAGATTTTCATGAAAATCATCAATAACATTTTGCTTTCCTTTGAAAAAGAACCGCGCCAAATCGAAATTATATTATTTTATCCTTCACAGGATTATATTTTTTTCCTCGAAAATCAAACCGCATTCGAGCTGAAAAACGAAGTGATGTTACCTGGCTTGACTGAATCTAATCCTTTTGAGAAATTCGTCATATACGAATTGTTGAATTGAATGGATACTCGTTTTTTGGTGATAATCAAGTATATATTAAAAGCACCCAAGCAATCATTGATGCTTGGGTGCAATGAGTGAAGCCATTAAAGATGCTTAATTTACAGCATATTGTAAAATCTTTTGAGACTGTGGTACATATTGTTTTCCTATATAAAATTGAAGCCAAATCATAAAAATTAAATGGTCCAGGGCTTCCGGCTGTTGTCCGTATCTCCCTAGTCTATTAGATTAGGTTATGATTTCCTCTCATAATGTAGTCGATTTGCGTAAGATTTTTTTTAATTAAAGTTCCAGTTGGTTTCAGAAATTCCCTCCCTTTCCACCGACTGTCTGTAAAACCTCATCAAGGAAGATCCAGCCGAGGCTGGCTAGCCCGTTATTTTGTAGCAGTGTCGCAAATTTCTTCAATCTAGTGAGGGTTTCATCAGTAAAAAGCGTCTCCTTTTAAAAATTATGATTAGGTGTGTGCTCGAATTAGAATCAAAATGCCGTATTAAAAGTTTACAAAAAAATGGGATGCCTTAATTAATAAGGCATCCGTCTTATTTCAATAGTTCCGCTCGATGATAAAGTGTGCGCGATCGCCTCTAAAGAGAGTTTTAGAGAATTCAATGACCGATCCGTCATTCTCATATGTGTAAGTTTCTAAGGAAAAACAAGGTGAGCCGTTCGGTACATCCAATTTGTCAGAAATGGAATCGTCGGCAAGTGAAAATTCCAAGTGTTCGACGGTTTTTTTTACTTTTAAATTGAATTGTGTTTCAAGTACTTTAAAGAGTGACTTTTCACAAGCTTCGATATTAAGCCCGGGTGTTTTATACCAAGGGAGAAAGGCAATTTCATATTGAAGGGGGATGTCGTTTACGTAACGTATCCGTTCCAGTTTATTTACAGGGTCTCCAATATTCTGTTTGAAAAGCTTGGCAAGGGTAGCATTTGCTTCAATCACCTTTAAGCTAATGACCTTTGTAGAAGGGTTTTTACCTTGCATCGTGACTTGCTCAGAGAACTTTTCAACCGTGCTTGTAAGAAATTGCTTCACTTTATTCTCCGAAACGAAAGTCCCTTTGCCTTGAACACGGTAGATATAGCCTTCGACGTTCAATTGCTGCAAGGCCGTACGAACTGTTGTCCTGCTTACTCCGTATATTTTACAAAATTCGGCCTCCGTCGGTAATTTTGTATTTGGTTGATATTCGCCATTTTTTATGAGATCGATAATCGATTCCTTAACTATGGAATGCAAAGCCGCTTCTTTATTCATGGTCTCCACAGTGATTCCTCCTATGTTCATTCCCAATATATACATATAGATTATCTCGGATAAGTGCAATAATCAACTTTAAATCGAAAATTTGTAGTAACAAATTAAAAATTGTGTTGATATTTTTTATATTTGTAACTACAATGTATGTATGGAGGTAATAATACCCATTTCATATCGCCTTTCAAGGGAAGTGATAAAACAAAGTAACATCGATTAGTACAAAAATGTGGTTTAGTCTTAATTGAAAATACTGAATAATCAATCATTAAAAGGGGGGTAATTTAAATGAATATCTTATTATGTTGTTCTGCGGGGATGTCTACTAGTTTATTAGTTACCAAGATGGAAGAAAGCGCTAAAAAACAAGGGATAGAATGTCATATATGGGCTGTGGGTTCTACAGAAGTGAACAATGAAATAGATAAGGCCGATGTGATTTTATTAGGTCCGCAGGTTAGATATCTTCTTTCCAAGTTACAGGAATCGGGTAAAGAAAAGGGTATTCCAGTCGCAACCATCAATCCAATGTTCTATGGACTATGTAATGGTGAAGAAGTACTAAAACAAGCCACTACTTTAATAAAAGGAGAATAAGGATATGATGACTTTTATTGATAAGTATATTATGCCTGGGGCGGTAAAGGTAGGAAATAACCGGCATTTGCTTGCGATTCGTGACGCATTGATTGGAATGATAGCGATTACAATGATTGGGTCATTCGCCGTCCTGTTTAATAATCTCGGGCAAGTCATCAAGCCTTACGGAAGAATGATGGAGGCCATCTTCGGTCCTGCATGGAATACGCTGGGCGGTGATATTTGGTTTGGAACCTTTGCATTCATGACGGTATTCGCTGTATTCGGCATCTCTTATAAATTGGCACGATCCTACGGTGACGATGGTTTTGAAGCGATGCTGGTTTCCGCAGCCTGTTTCTTCTTATTATTGCCTCAAATCGGAAATGTCACTTTAACCATCGATGATAAGGATGTAACAGGCGGGGCATGGGGTTTTGTAAGCGTGAACTATTTTAATGCTACAGCCCTATTTACAGGAATTGTCGTTGCCTTAATTGCCACTGAAATCTTTGTGAGACTTTCACGAGTGAAATATTTAGTCATCAAGCTGCCAGATGGAGTACCCCCAGCGGTAGCCCGTTCATTTGCAAAGTTAGTGCCGGGTATGGCGACGATTTTTATCGCTGGTGTATTCGGACTGCTATTCCGTAAAGTTACGGATGGGCAAATCTTGAATGACTGGCTTAGTAAAGTGATTGTATCTCCATTACAAAGTGCAGTAGATTCATTGCCATTCGCTATTTTACTAGTATTTCTTGTTCATTTATTATGGATGATCGGTTTGCATGGACCCAATATCCTCGGCGGGATAACGACACCGCTTTTTGAAAGTTCGGGAGTGAAAAATATCGATTTATATGCAAAAGGCGTCAAAGACATGGATCAATACGGGGTATTGGCGGGTTCCTTCCTGGATGCATTTGTTTATTTAGGCGGATCTGGTGCAACATTGGGCCTTATCATTGCAATGATCATTGCCGGTCGGAAACGGTATAAACAGATGATTGCACTCGGAGGGGCACCAGGAGTGTTCCAGATTAACGAACCCATTCTTTTCGGATTGCCTATCGTTCTGAATCCAATGTGGTTCATCCCATTTGTTCTCGGCCCGGTAATTACTACGGTGATCTCATATATCGCGGTAAGCAGCGGAATGGTTTTCCCGATCGTCGCTAAGATTCCATGGGTTACCCCTCCGATCGTGGGTGGATTCCTGGCCACAGGCGGGCATATGTCCGGAGCGGTCTTGGCTGCAATCAATTTAGTCATTTCAACAGCGATTTATTTACCATTCGTTTATGCTCAAGTGAAGTTAGACACTAAAAATAAACCAGAGCTTACAAAAGATTCAGAAACGCTAAGCGTTTAAGAAAGTAGTGATGAAAATGGAAAAAGAAGAATTATACCAACTATCCTTTCAATTGATTTTATATAGCGGGAATGCGAGAAGCTTTGCAATGGAAGCGATGCAGGAAGCAAAGAAAAGGAATTTTGATTCTGCTCGCGTCAAAATAGCCGAGGCCGAAACGGAATTACTGCAAGCCCATAAATACCAAACCCAATTAATTCATGCTGAGGCGGGCGGGGACCAATTTGATCTTCCCATTATTCTGGTGCATGCACAAGATCATTTAATGACAGCGATGACTATAAAGGATCTTGCAATCGAAATGATTGATCTACGGGAAGAATTCTTACATGCAGATGCTGTGAAGGAGAGGACTGCTGAATGAGCAAAGGGTTGAAGATTGTCACGATTGGCGGAGGTTCGAGCTATACGCCTGAACTGATCGAAGGTTTCATCAAATATCATGAAAAACTTCCGGTGAGTGAAATTTGGCTCGTGGACATCGAAGCGGGAAAGGAAAAGCTTGAAATTGTCGGGAATTTGGCAAAAAGGATGATTGAAAAGGCTGGTGTGAATATTGAAGTCCATCTCACGCTAGACAGAAAGAAAGCGCTTAAAGGCGCTGATTATGTAACAACCCAGTTGCGGGTTGGCCAGCTCGCAGCAAGGGCGCTTGATGAAAAGATTCCATTGAAACACGGAGTGATCGGACAGGAGACGAATGGACCAGGCGGGCTTTTCAAGGCTTTTAGAACGATTCCCGTCATTCTGGATATTGCTCATGAAATGGAGGAATTATGTCCGGAAGCATGGCTGATTAACTTCACGAATCCTGCAGGAATGGTAACGGAAGCAGTTCTGCGTCACAGTAATATTTCCAAAATCATCGGCCTTTGCAATGTGCCGATTGGTATGGAACGAGGTGTTGCGGATTTAATGGAGGTGGAGCCATCTAGAGTCCGGATCGACTTTGCTGGCTTGAACCATATGGTTTACGGCTTGGATGTATTCGTTGATGGCGAGAGTGTCAAAGATCAAATCATCCATTTGATTACAGATCCATCTAATGCTGTCACGATGAAGAATATCCATGCAATGGGCTGGGAACCTGAATTCCTAAGAGCGTTAAACCTGTTTCCGTGTCCATACCACAACTACTATTATAAAACGGGAGATGTGCTAGCACAAGAATTGAAGGATGCAGAAAAAGGGGAAACACGTGCAGAGGTCGTTCAAAGACTTGAAACAGGTTTATTCGAGCTATACAAAGACAAGGATCTGGCTATCAAGCCGCCGCAGCTTGAAGAGCGCGGAGGTGCGTACTACAGTGATGCGGCAGTAAGGTTGATTTGCTCGATGCATACTGATAAGCGAGATATTCAAGCGGTAAATACCGTAAACCATGGTGCGATTGAAGGCATCCCCTATGGCTCGGCGATTGAAACCAGTTGCGTGATAACTAAGGATGGTCCTAAGCCTATCAATGTAGGTGAGCTTCCTGTCGCAGTCCGCGGTTTAATTCAGCAAATCAAATCCTTTGAAAGGGTAGCCATCGAAGCTGCAATTTCAGGGGACTATGATACTGCGTTGCTTGCCATGACAATCAATCCACTCGTTCCAAGTGATCGGGTTGCAAAACTTATCTTAGACGAAATGCTGGAGGCGCATAAAGATTATTTGCCGCAGTTTTTTGAAAAAAAGGAGTTGCAGGATAATTTATCATGATTGAAGTCCTTGTAAATGCAGATGATTTCGGGTTAACTAAAGCGGTGAATTATGGGATTTTGGATAGCCACAAATATGGAATTGTCAATTCGGCAACGATCATGATGAATGCGAAAGCAACGGAGCATGCGATTGAAATCGCAAAGAAGACACCTTCGTTGAAGGTAGGTATACACTTAGTGCTGACATGGGGTGAACCTTTATTGAGTGATGTTCCGAGTTTAGTTGACGAATCAGGTTTCTTTAAAAAGCAAGGTTTGATATATGGGGATCCTGCCGGTATTTCCTTGAGGGAATTGGAGAGGGAGTGGTCAGCACAAATCGAAAGATTCTTGGAATTTGGTCTATTTCCGACTCATTTCGACAGCCATCATCATGTACACGGAATCACAGCATTTCTACCTGTAATAAAAAAGCTGTCTGATAAATACGGATTGCCAGTGCGTAATGCCGGAACGCACCTGGCTGGGATTCAAACCGTAACAGATGTATTCCTGGATGATTTTTATGGAGATATGGTGGTTGAAGATTATTTTAAAAACTTGAAGGGGAGGGTAACGGATGGGGCGAGCATAGAGATAATGACCCATCCTGCTTATATGGATGAAGAATTGATGGAAGTCTCCTCTTATAATGATAAACGCTTGAAAGAAACCCGGATTTTGATAAATGCAAAATTACCTGAGGGATTTGCCCTTAGATACAGCATCAACCAAGTTAAGATTTGATTTCTTTAATTACAAAAGAGGACCATTCATCAAATGATGAATGGTCCTTTTAAATTCAATGAGTGCTATATCCAAAAATTAATAAGCCAAGCTGAATAGGGCTTTGATGTGTGATAGATAGCGAACATTACTTGCTTCTTTCATCAATGTAGC